>JBCBCF010000359.1:0-3441 GCA_038530905.1 Acidobacteriota bacterium | reverse complement strand
CGGTCAGCGACTCCACCTCGCGCCAGACTGCGTCGCCGTCGGCGAAGTGCTCGCGTTTCCAGATCGGCACCTCGCGCTTCAGGCGCTCTAGAGCGTCATGCCCGACGCGAAACGCCGCCTCGCGATGCGCCGATGCGATCGCGAGCACGACGCTGATGTCGCCTGCCGCCACCTCCCCGAGGCGATGCACGATCGCCGCCCGCACGTTGTCGTTCGCTTCGAGGTCGTCGACCAGCGTCTCGAGAGCGTTCAGCGCCATCGCCACGTAGGCGGTGTAGGTCAAAGAATCGACCGGGCGGCCGTTGTGGGTGTCGCGGACGGTCCCGACGAAGAGCACCGTGGCTCCGCAGCCGCGTGCCGCGACCGCCGACCGCACGAGCTCGATGTCGATCGGTCCGTCGACCAGGGCGGCTCGGCTTGTCGGCTCGACGAACGGCGCCGGTTCGGGTGCGCGCTCGAGCTCCGGCGCGCCGCCCGAAACCGGCGGCAGAATCGCCACCTCGCAGCCATCGGCGAGCAGCGGATCCTGACCGGTCGCGACGAGCGCGCCATCGATCGCCCAGGCGAGATCGGTGCGCTCGAAGACCTGCGGCGCCTCGGCCCGAAGACGATCGCGGACGGCGGAGAGGCGAGGCGTTGCGCCATCCGCGAAATCGAGCCTGCGCTGTGCCCCGAGAGCGTCGGCGACCGTCGCGAACGCGAGGACGTGAACCTTCATCTGATGATGCTAGCAGCGACCGTCGCTGGTCGATCGAGGGAAACCAGGCGACTGCGGCGCCGCGCTATCATCCGAAGGCACCTGGCCCGGCGCAGACCGCGCCTTCCAAAGAGCAAGGAGAGACGGTGGATCCGATCGGCAGCGAGTTGCGGCACGACGCCCGCGTCGAAACGCGCATGGGCGCGTGGCAGAAGGAGCGCGAGCGTCTGCGCTCCGAGGTCGAAGAGATCCGGCGCGGTGGCAGCGCCCGTTCCCGCGAGCGCCAGAAGGCGCAGGGCAAGCTGTTAGCACGTGAGCGCGTCGCGGCCCTTTGCGACGACGGCAGTTTCTTAGAGTGGGGCGTCTGGGCGGGCCATGGGATGTATCCGCAGCACGGCGGCGCACCAGCGGCGGGCGTCGTCTGCGGCACCGCGACGATTCACGGGCGCGAGGTGATGGTGGTCGCCAACGACGCCACGGTGAAGGCCGGCGCCTGGTTTCCGATCACCTGCAAGAAGATCCTGCGCGCTCAGGAGATCGCTCTCGAGAATCGCCTGCCGGTCGTCTATCTCGTTGATTCCGCCGGGGTCTTCCTGCCGATGCAGGACGAGATCTTTGCCGACAAGGAGCATTTCGGCCGCGTCTTCTACAACAACGCGCGCCTGTCGGCCGAGGGGATCTTCCAAAGTGCGGCGATCATGGGCTCCTGCGTCGCCGGTGGCGCCTACCTGCCGATCATGAGCGACGAGTCGCACATCGTCGACGGCACGGGCTCGATCTTCCTGGCCGGCTCGCATCTCGTCAAAGCCGCGATCGGCGAGGAGATCGGCAACCAGGAATTGGGCGGCGCCGAAGTGCAGGCCGACATCTCGGGCGTGGTCGATCATCGGCACGCGGACGACGCGGCCTGCCTCGCCACCATTCGCCGCCAGTTCGCGCAGCTCGCCGACGCACCCAAGGCGCCGTTCGCGCGTCGCGAGCCCAGGCCACCACGCTTCGCGATCGACGAGATCTACGGCTTGATGGAGCTGGATCGCTCGCGCCCTTACGACACGCGCGAGATGCTGGCTCGCCTGCTCGACGACGGCGAGTTCGACGAGTTCAAGGCCTCCTATGGGCAGACGATCGTCTGCGGCACGGGCTGGATCGACGGCTGGGCTGTCGGCATCGTCGCCAATCAGCGCTCGATCGTCGGGCGCAAGACCGGCCTGGGTCCGCGCGACAAGGAGCTGCAAATCGGCGGCGTCGTCTACTCCGATTCGGCCGACAAGGGCGCCCGCTTCATCGAGCTGTGCAATCAGAAGGGCATTCCGCTCCTCTTCGTGCAGGACGTCACTGGCTTCATGGTGGGCAGCCGCGCCGAGTACGGCGGCATCATCAAGGACGGCGCGAAGATGGTGAACGCGGTCGCCAACAGCGTGGTGCCGAAGATCACGCTCTTCGTCGGCAATTCCTATGGAGCCGGGAACTACGCCATGTGCGGCAAGGCGTACGGCGCGCGCTTCGTCTACGCCTGGCCGTCGGCGGCGATCGCGGTGATGGGTGGCGCGCAGGCGTCGAAGACCCTGCTGTCGATCCAGCTCAAGAATCGCGAGGTCTCGGAAGCCGAGAAGTCGGAGATCCTGGAACGGATTCAGCAGCGCTACGACGACGCGATGGATCCCCGCTACGCGGCGGCGCGACTATGGGTCGACGAGATCATCGACCCCGTGGACACGCGCCGGCACATCTCGCGCGCGCTCGCGTGCGCTGCGTCGAACCCTCATGTGCCGGCGTTTCGTACCGGCGTGCTTCAGACCTAAGTCGGCGCCGGAACCCGACCCGAGATCGTCGCGAGGTCAGTCCGGCCAGCCGAAGCGGTAGCTCTCGAAGTCGTCGAAGAAAACCTCCGGCAGCCGGCGGCTGAACTCGTCGGAGCCTGTCGTTGTGACGTCGAGGCCTCCCAGCTCGAAGTGGCTCCACGGCCCAGGCGCCGGGATCGGCAGCGACAAATGGACGGCCGAGTCGCGGATCGCTCCAGGGGGAGCGGTCGGAGTCCAGGAGACCGTCACCGGAGCTTCCGCCTCCCGGGAGCTGACGTAGGCGATCGACAGGGTGCCAGACCCGTCGTCGATGGCCGCCGACTGCCAAAGGCCACTTTCTTGGTGTTGGACCGACAGCCACACCTCGGCCGTGTCTCGAACCCAGCGCGCGTCAACGGTGAGGGTCGATCCATTCTCCAGGCGTAGCAGCGCGAGGCGCGCCTCGACAGAGTCGTACTGCGTGTCTTGGTCGGCGACGCTCGGCAGGTCGAGAGCTGTCCGGAAGAACCCGTCGTGGAGCAGGGCCGGAGGCAACCCTCGGCCGCCCGGATCCGGACGCTGCATCGGCAGGATGAGGCCGGTCCGATCATCCTGTCCAACCGGCCCTCCGAGCGGCGAGAACATTTCGAGATGCAGGTGGTAGCCGCCGCTGCTGTCGTAGGCGATGTGGTGAGCCGGGGTGCCCCACAGTTCGAGTGAGACAGCTGGCACGTCGAAGTCGTCGACCGCCAGCACGTTGCCGATCAAGACGTCGGTCGCCGCTTCGATCTTGCCCGAGGCGAGGTCTCGCAGCTCGACCCGATAGGTCCCGTCGGCGGTGTAGGTGTGGCTCGCGGTCTGACGATCGCTGACGATCGTCGTTCCGTCGCCGAAATCCCACAGATATAGGGTCGAAGGGCCTTCGAAGGCGAAGTGGACAGCGCTCGGTGCGACGGCCGACGG
>JBCBCF010000358.1:0-3481 GCA_038530905.1 Acidobacteriota bacterium | reverse complement strand
GCCAGCCGAACGCGCAGCTTTGTCTTGGCCAGCCGAAGATCGGTCTTCACGGTGCTTTCTCGCAGCTGCAGGAGGGTCGCAATCTCGCGATAGCTTCTCTCTTGAACGATCCGCAGCTCGACGATCTGGCGCATTCGATCCGGCAGCTCTTCGATCGCCTGGCGCAGCAGGTCCCGCCGCTCCCGCTCGAGAAGCGTCGCTTCGAGATCCTGCCGATCGGCTAGCACCAAGCCTTCCTCGTTGGCCTCGTCGGACAGCGGCGCGGTTCCGCCGGCGCGCTTCGCGGCGCTGCGCGAGCGCAGGTGGTTCTTCCACACGTTGCTCGCGATCGCGAAGAGCCAGCCCCGCGGCGCGGTCTCGCCGCGGAACGTCTCGGCGTGACGTGCCGCTCGGTAAAATGTTTCTTGCGTCAGATCTTCGCTGGACGCACCAGCTCCACGCAGGCGAAAATACTTCCTGATTTCATCCCCGAATCGATCGAACAGTCGATCGATCCTGAGATCGGACGCCTCGATCGAAACGTTTTTCGATGCATCGCGATCCGACGCACCGTCTCCAGACGTGCCGTTCGTCACGTGAAGTGAACTCTCTCGCGACCGCTGCCGGCCAGACACCGACAGTCCTCCGGGAGGACAGAACAGAACAAAATAGAGGGACTCGAACGAGAAGGCGGGGCTAGCTTAGCGCAGACGTCCAACGAGGCCAAACGAAGCGCGAGGCGGAATCGCGCGGCTCTTGCACAGCGCGGTGAGCCAGCGGCTAAGGAAGACCGAACCGCTTGCGCTTCTCCCACAGCGCTTTTCGGCTGATGCCGAGCAGTTCCGCCGCCCGCCCCTGGTGACCGCGCGTGTAGGCGAGCGCCGCCAGCAGATGCTCACGCTCCATTGCGGCCAGGGTGCGGGGGCGCCGGCCTTCGCGCGGCGGATCGGGATCGAGCACCGGCCCGGCCTGTACGAGCATCTCGCGCTCGAGGACGTTGCGCAGCTGCCGAAGGTTGCCGGGCCACACGTGGCCGCGCATCCATCGCTGGGCCCGTGCGCTGAGTGTTGGGGTTGGATCGCGGTCGAGGCGCTCGGCAAGATCCGCGAGCAGACGCTCGAGGAGGCTCGGGAGATCTTCGATTCTTCGACGCAGCGGCGGCAAGACAAAGGCGAGCACGTCGAGGCGATAGAACAAGTCACCGCGAAAGCGCCCGGTTTCGACGCGCCGCTCGAGATCGGGCGGACCGATCGACACGAAGCGCACGTCGACCGCGCGCTCGCGACCTCCGAGCGGCGAGACGTTGCGTTCCGAAAGCAAACGCAACAGCTTCGGCTGCGCTGGCAGCGGCAGCTCTTCGACGTGGTCCAGCACGAGGGTGCCGCCCTCGGCGAGGCCGACCCTCCCTGGATAGTCGTCGGTGGCTCCCGTGAAGGCGCCGGCACGATGGCCAAAGAGTTCACTCTCGAAGAGCGACGCCGGCACCACACCGACATCGACTTCGATCAGCGGCCGACCAGCCCGCGGTCCGTCGGCATGAACGGCACGCGCGAGGGTGCTGCGGCCGGTGCCGGGCTCGCCGACGATCAGGATCGGAGACTCGAGACGGGCTGCCCGCTCGATGCCGGCCAGAGGCTCGGCGAGCGACGGCGAAGCGGCGAAAACGTCGGCTAGGCCGCCGGCTCGGGCGATGGGGCGCCGTCCTCGGCCGCGGCCACGAGACGCTCGGTCAGGTCGGGAGCATCGGCCCAGAGGCGCTCGAGATCGTAGAAGCGCCGCGCCTCGCGATGGAAGACGTGGGCCACCATGTCGCCGCCGAAGTCGAGCAGGATCCAGCGCGCCGCAGCATGGCCTTCGATGTGAAGAGGCTTGACGTTGTGGGCCCGCAGACGGTCGACGATGGCGTCGGCGATCGCCTTCACCTGCCGCTCATTCGTGCCGCTGGCGATCATGAACAAATCGGTGAAATCGGAGACGTCGCGCAGCTCGAGAATTTTCAGATCTTCGGCCTTGCGGTCGAGCGCCGCGGCGACGGCCAGGATCGCCTGCGCCTCAGAGGCGAGATCGTCGGATCGGTGGCGGGGCTTGCGGCGGGCGGCCTCCAGGACTTCAGCCGCCTCGGCAGCGCCAGCACCGGCCTCTGACGACGAGGACGTGTCGGGAGTGGAGCCGTCGGCAGGCGGCTGATCGGCGATCTGAGATTCTGGCGTCGAAATCGTCGCGTCCTCCTCGCGCGGCTGGCCGGCGCCGGCGCCGTCGGCCTCGCGATGCATCGAAGGAACCGCGCGCGTCGGCTCGCGGTAGAGGTCGTATTTCTGCACGTAGTTTAGCACCCGGGGGTCGAGGGCCGAGGCCGGCGGAGCGCTGCCCCTGGCCAGGCGACGGCGAATGTCGGTCGATGCGAGGGCGATCGGCGGATTGTCCACGCGGTGGATGCGTCCGGCCTCAAGAGCTTGTTGGACTTCTGGCGCGAGAGTCTCGTGCTCCAGCGGCGCCTCTGGTCGCTCAAGCACGACAAACTCGATCGCGGCCAGAAGATCCTGCCAGCGCCGCCAGCTCGGCAGCGAGCGCAGGGAGTCGGCGCCGACGAGGTAGAAGAGATGAGCCTCCGGTCGCTCACGGCGAAGGCGCTCCACCGTGTCGATCGTGAAGCTCGGAGCGTCGGTCTCCATCTCGAGAGGCGAGACCCACAGCCGCGAATCGTCGAGGAGAGCCAGCTCGGCCATGGCAAACCGCGCCCAAGCAGGAGCCAGCCGCCGCGACTTGTGAGGCGGCCGCGCGGTTGGCAAGTAGAGAACGCGATCGAGACGGAGGCGATCGGCAGCGCGGCGGACGGGCTCGACGTGCCCGCGATGGATCGGATCGAAGGTGCCGCCGAAAACGCCGACTCGGGAGCGACGGTCCGAGATCATTCGCCCTCACCCTCGCCGCGCGCCTCCGCTGCCGACTGCTGGAGATGCGGCGGCGTCGGCCAGGCCGCCGATCTAGCGTCCGCCGCTTCAGCATCGGCCCGCGCGGAATCGGCCCGCGCCGCGGCAAGCTCCGAGCGCAGGGCATGGCGCAGCGCCTCGAGGCCATCCCGCGTTACCGAGCTGATCTCCAGGTACGGCAGGTCTCGCGCCCTGGCGGCCGCTCGCAGGCTCTCGCGGCGCGCCGGGAGAGCGGCGTCGAGCTTCGAGCCGACGACCAGCCGCCGCCGCTCGAGCAGTTCGGGATCAAACGCGCCGAGCTCGCCCTCGAGCGCGGCGAGCTCGGCACCGGCGTCGGCCAGCGATTCGAGATCGGCACCGTCTGGATCGTACGCAGCCGTGCCCCCCGACAGGTCGACGAGGTGCACGAGAACCCGACAGCGCTCCACGTGGCGTAGGAATTGGTATCCGAGGCCAGCACCCTCGGCGGCGCCTTGGATCAAGCCCGGCAGATCGGCGAGTACGAACGGATCGGACAGCGGACCGTCTGCCACGACACCAAGCTGCGGCACCAAGGTCGTGAACGGATAGTC
>JBCBCF010000357.1:0-3555 GCA_038530905.1 Acidobacteriota bacterium | reverse complement strand
CGATCGGCAGACGGAATGCGGCCATCTCGCGGTCGTTGCGCACCAGAAGACGCTCGCCGACCACCACCGGGTGATTCCATGTCTTGCCGTCGAGGGCCTCGAACCTCCCCAGCTCGGAATAGCCGTCCGGCTGCGCCTCGACCAGCATCACCTCACCGCGCTCGGTGACCACCACGAGCAGATCTTGGTCCGGCAGCAAGACGAGCTGACCGTGGCCGGTCCGCCCGCCCTTCCACTGCCGCGCCCCGCTCTCGAGCTCGATGCAGCTCAGGATGCCGCCATCGAAACCGTAGGCGTGGCCCTCGTGCACGACGAAGTCGTTGAAATAGGGCTTGAGGCCCCGCGAGGTCCAGCGCTCTTCGACCGCCCAATCGCCGCCGCGGTGCGCCACCTCCAGCCGTCGGAGGCCGCTGTCGGCGTCGACCGCGAGGAGCACACCCCGCTCCCCGACGCGCGCGGGCTGAATGATCGGTGTGCCGGACCAGGCGTGCGTCCAAAGCTCAGTGCCGGCGAGGTCGAAACCGGCAAGCCCGTCGTCGCTCAAGTGAAGGACCTGCTCGACGCCGTCGATCACGGCCCGTTGCGGCGACGTATACACCTCGTCGCCGGCGGCAGGGCCCATCCAGCGCGGCGCGCCGTCCGCCACATCGTAGGCCGCAAGACGACCCGCGACGGCGACCAGGACCTGATCCCCAATCGGCAGCGGCGACCCGGAGTAGGCCCACATCGGCGTCTCGGTCCCGGTGCCGGCCGCCACGTCGCGGGACCAGACCAGAGAGCCATCGCGCAGGTCGAGGGCGTCGAGACGACCCGTGGCGCCGAGCGCGAAGACCCGTCCGTCGGCGTCGACAGACGGCGTCGCCCGCGGCCCGGCACCGGCGTTCGACTCCCAGAAGCGGGCGATGGTGCTGTGTCGCCAGACCGGCTCGCCAGTCGCCAGACGGTAGGCAGCCACCACCTCTTCTTCGCCACGCTGCTCCTGCGTCAGGACCACGTCGCCGACCACCGCGAACGACGACCAGCCGGGGCCGACCGGGCGGCGCCACAGCTCGTCGGGCGGCGTCGCGGCCCAGTCGGTCCGCAGACGCGGCGCCTCGACGACGCTGTCGCGCCTCGGGCCGCGGAAGCCTGGCCACGCGGCATCGGGTGAGCCACCCGCGAACTCCGCCCCGCCTGCGGTCGCCGGCGCGGCGGATTCACGCGCCAGCAGGCGCTCCTCTGCGGTCGTGGACCATCGCCAGGCCAGGTCGGAGCCGGCTCCCCCGGTCAGGCCGTCGGTGCGCAGAAAAAACCAGGGCGAACAAGCGACGGCGATCGCCAGCGCGAGGGTCGCGCGCCGCACCACGGGCGCGGTCGCGCCGAAGACCGCCGCCCAGATCAGCAGCGCGAGGCAGAGGAACGGCAGCACCGAGATCTGGAACATCATCCCCATCATGCCGGTGGCGATCGACGGGTGGAGCACGAGCGGCGTCGCCCCCAGGGCGACGATCACCAGGGCGGCGCCGAGCCATTTCTCGATCGCCGGCAGGCGGCTGAAGCCGAGCCACCAGACGGCGAACGCCAGGCTGGCCGCTGCGGCGCCGAGAAAGGCGTAGGCCGTCCACTCGGAGGCGATGCGCGGCACCAGGTACCGAACCGACCATTGAACAACGACGATTCCCACGCCTGGCCAAAGGCGGAGCGGGCGTCGGGCGGAGCGGGGCGGCTGGGCGGACAGGGGCTGTCGGACGTCGCTCATCGTGTCTCCGGCCCAAGCGGGCGAGTCTTCTGCAGATGCCTAGAGCTGGGTGGGGTTGGAGGCTCTACGCTCCGATCGGCGTCATCGTTACGGTCTGCGGGCGCGTGACCGACCGCTTGGGCGGGTAGGCTCGGGGCGGACCTCGCCCGGCCGCGAAGGCGAACCGCAGCACCTGACATAAGAAGACCCCGTCGATGAAGGAGACCGGATGCGCGAGCTAGCGACCACTGAGGCTTCGTGGACCGGCGGCGAGCTCCTCGCACGCGACGACTTTCAACATCGACTCGACGACGCCGAGATCGCAGAGCTGCGCGCGGCCGCTGAGCGCATCGTCGCTGACAACCTCGATCTCGACGATCTCGAGCCGGCGGCGGTGCCGCTCCCGACCCTGGCCCGCCGGCTGACGCGGATCCAAGACTCGCTCGAGCACGGCTCCGGCGCGGCGCTTCTGCAAGGCTGGCCGGCGGCCGATCATGACCTGGCGACGAACCGCCGCGTGCACTGGCTGATCAGCCGCCACGTCGGCACGCCCGTGTCACAAAGCGCGACCGGTGAGCGCATCTTTCACGTCGAGAACAAGGGCTACGCGCCGACCGATCCGCGCGACCGTGGCCCCAGCTCAAGCCGGGAGCTGCGTTTCCACAGCGATCGCTGCGACGTTCTGTCGTTTCTCTGCGTTCGCCCGGCACTGAGCGGCGGTGACAGCTTCCTGGTGTCGACACCGACGATTCACGACGCCATCCGCGCGCGCCGGCCGGATCTCCTCGAAGAGCTGTACGGACTCTGGTACTCGAAACGGCATACCGTGGACCCAGCAAACCCTCAGCCGTGGTGCCAGCAGCCGATCTTCGCGCGCGTCGACGACCGATTCGTCGCCTACCTGTTGCGCGTGCTGATCGATCGCGCTTACGCCATGCCGGAGCTGCCGGACCTGCGACCGAGCCAGCGCCAGGCCCTCGATCTGATCGATGACCTCTGCGCCGACCCCACCTTCCACGTGCGGTTTCGCCAGGAGGCGGGCGACATCCTCTTTGCCAACAACTTCACGACGCTGCACTCACGCTCGGAGTTCGTGGACGCCCCCGAGCCGGAGCGGCGGCGACTGATCCTGCGCATCTGGCTGTCGGTGCCGAATAGCCGCCGGCTCCCCGACGCGCTGGCCTGCACTTTCGGCGCGACCGAAGCGGGCGCGCTGCGCGGCGGCATCCACCCGCCGGCAGCCGGCTGAGACGCTCGAGAAGGCCGCGGCTCAGCCGGCGACGAAGGCGACGACGCGCACCGGCGCGCCCGAACCGCCGCCGATCTTCATCGGCAGCGCGACGACATAGGCGCCGGTCGGCGGCAGCTCGTCGAGACGGCGCAGATTCTCGAAGCCCGGCACGTTGGCCGCGCCGGCCACGCGATGAACCATGAAATCCGTCGAGGTGCCACCGTCGATCGACGCGGTGTCGACGCCGAGGGCGGAGATCCGCCGCTCTTCGATCAGGAAGCGGGCGGCCTCCTCGCCGTACGACGGAAAGTGCAGGTTCGAGGCGTCGCCCGGGGTGTCGTCGCCGAGATAGGCCCGCCGATCCGGCCAGCGGGCCGACCAGCCGGTCCGCAGAAGGACCAGACTGCCGGCCGCGATCGGGCCGTGCTGGGCTTCAAAGCGATCGACGTCGGCGCGGGTCAGCAACCGGTCGGGATCGGCGGCGCATTGCTCGGCGATGTCGATCACGACCGCCGGCCCCATCAGCCGGTCGAGCGGGATCGCCTCGGCGGTGTCGGCCCCGGCGTAGAAATGCACAGGGGCATCGAGATGGGTCCCGCCATGCTCG
>JBCBCF010000356.1:0-3647 GCA_038530905.1 Acidobacteriota bacterium | reverse complement strand
CGAGGAAGAGCGCAGCACCGCGACCGGTGCGGGCACCACGCCGCGCGTCAGGGCCCGCAAGATCCCGCCGCTCGACGATCGCCGCCACATCCTGTTCAGCGGTGCCGAGGCCCGCCGCCTCGAACGCTTCTGCGCGACGTTCGAGCCGCGCGCGGTCGAGCCGCTCACGCAGGGCGCCGGCGGCCGTGCTCGAGGCGTCACGATTGCCGATGAGGTGGATGCGCAGATTCGGCACCGCGGCCGGTTCGGCGACGGACGCTCCGTCGCCGTTTGCTGCCTCGGCGACACTCTCGGACCGCTGCTCCGACTCGGCCGCGGCCCGCTCTTCGGCGAGCCGTTGACGAGCGGCCTCGACGCCGAGAGCCTCGACCCAGACCGCCAGCTCGCCCGCGCGCAAGGCGGCCTCCGGATCCTCGACCTCGATCCGACGAAGCTCGATTTCCGGCGCCGTCGACGCGTCGTCGGCAATGGGCTCGGCCGAGGCTGCCTCCCCGGCCTCGAACAGCGTCGTCGCCAGCGCCGCGGCGTCGCCGCTCACGGCCCAAAGGTACTCCCGCGACTCGACCCGCTCTTCACGCTGAACGTTCGACCAGCTCATCAGGCCGAACATCAGCGGCAGCACGAGCAGCGGCAGAACCAGCGCCGTGAACAACGTGCGCCGATCGCGCACCAGCAGCCGCGCCTCGGTGGCGAAGAGCGCCCGCGCCGCCGGCCAGCCGCGCGCCAGCTCGTCGTTCATCCCTGCTCCTGGGCCGCCTCGAGCTCGCGGCGCTCGCGGCGCTCGAGAGCTTCGCGGGTCGCCTGCTCACCATCGCTCACAAAGCGAACGAAGATGTCTTCGAGGTAGTGGTCGCCGGTCGTCTCGCGCAGGCCGTCGAGCGTGTCGACCGCCAGCAGGCGGCCGCCGTGCAGAATCCCGATGCGATCACAGAGTTTCTCGGCCTCGCTCATGATGTGAGTCGAGAAGACGATCGCCTTGCCTTCGTCGCGCAGCTCGCGGACCACGTCGAGCAGCGACAGGGCCGACAGGACGTCGAGACCGACCGTCGGCTCGTCGAAAATCGCGACCGGCGGATCGTGCGCCACCGTCCGCGCCAGAGCCACCTTCTGCTTCATGCCGCTCGACAGCTTCTCGACCCGAGCGTTGGCGAAGGGTCCGATGCCGAAGCGCTCGATGAGCGCCTCCACGCGCGCGGGGAGATCCTGCGGCGATACGCCGCCGAGACGGGCAAAGAACTCGAGCGTCTCGCGCGCGGTGAGCTTTGGGTAAAGGCCGGTCGACGCCGAGTGGAATCCGAGACGACGGCGAACCTCCTGCGGCTCGTCGCGGATCGAATGGCCCATGACGCGCGCCTCGCCGCCGCTCGGCGACAAGACGGTCGACAGCATGCGCAGCGTCGTCGTCTTGCCGGCACCGTTGGCTCCGAGCAGGCCGAAGACCTCCCCCCGCCGACACTCGAACGTGACGCCCTGCACCGCGCGCACTTCCCCGCGACCGGTCTCGTAGAACGACTTCTCGAGATTCCGCACGTCGACCGGCGGTCCGTCGCCTCCGGCAGCTTCGCCCTCACGGACCGAATCGGGCCGTTCCTCAGATCCTGTCACCTTGGCCTCCTCGAACCCTTCGACGCCATCGTCACGATCCTCCGGCGGCGCCTGACGCGCGACGCTCTTTCAGCCATTTCAGCAGGCTGCCGTCGTAGCTGCCGATCAAGACGTCCTCGAACGACAAGATCCAGCGCGCCGCTGCGATCAAGGCGGCGATGCCAACGAGCTGCACCACAACCGCCAGCATCGCCGGGCCAACGGCCAGGCTTTCGGTGATCGCGCCGCGAAAAAACAGCGTCATGTTGGCAACTGGCACGAGCGCCCAGCCCAGCGTCAGCTCGAGGTCCGGCTGGTTGACCATCAGCGGCGGCAAGATCGCCACGATCTGAAACGGACCAACCATCGCCTGGCCTTCCTTGAAACTGCGGGCGAACGAGGCAAAGAGCATCATGCCGGCGGCCAGGAAGAGGGCGAGCAGCGTGGCGGCCAACACGAGGAGCGGCCAGGCCGCGGGCGGCACGCTGATCTCGAGGCCGCCGGCGCCGGCGAGCGGCGTGAGGACAACGCGCATCGAAATTGCGAACGCGAAGAGGTTGAGCAAGCCGGCGGCGGTGCCGAGCGCGGCGACGTAAAGGAACTTCGCCAGCACCACCTCAAGCCGGGCGACGCCGAGCGTCATCGTGGTCTCCCATGTCCGCCGCTCGCGCTCGCCGGCGGTTGAGTCGATCGCCGGCACGAAGCAGCCCACGGCGATCATCACGACCATCAACAGAGGCACCATCAAGCCGAGCAAAAACGACCCGAGCTCGCGTCCGGTGGCGAGATCGTGCATCGACAGGCGAGCCTGCACGAGCTCGGCATCGCCGAGGCCTAGTCGCCTGCCTTCACGCTCAAGCCAAGCGGCGCGATAGTCGTCGAGCACCGCCTCGAAGCGGCGGGCGGCGATCTCGGAGCGGCTGCGCGAGCCGTCGAGGTGAAGACGCACGACGAAGTTGTCGGCCAGACCATCGAGGGCGGGTGGCTGCTGAACGACCTCGACCCGCAGATCCGCGTCGGCCGAGCGCAGCGCGGCGTCCTCCGCCGCATCGATGATCTCGATCGTCTCGACCTCTGCCAGCCGATCCAGCAGCTCGGCGTGCGCCGCCGGCAGCGCGCCGACGGCGATGCGAGAGACATCTTTCTCTTCCTGACCCTGCACGAAGCCGAGGCCGGACACGATCAGCCACAGCATCAGCGGGTAGACCAGCAGCGGAACCAGGATGCTGTTGACGACAATGCTGCGCTCGCGGAGGGCCGACCGCAGCTCGCGCCGGAACAACAACCACACGTTGGCGAGAATCACCACAGCAGCCTACCCTCTCGACGAATGACGAGCAACGAGCAGCTGCGCCTGTCACCGACAGGTAAAACGCCAGGTCGAAGCCGCGATATGCTCGACCCTCGGCATAGCCACTCCGCGCTCGGTGTTCTTGCGTTCGTCGGCCCCAGAAGACGCTCCGCGACGTCTCGCTCGGCGCAATCTTGCCGTCTCCGGCTTCCCCGAGCGCCTCGCCGACTTCCCATTCTTGAGAAAGGACTCTCGATGCTGAAGAAGATCTCTGTGCTCGCGGCCAGCGCCGCCCTGCTGCTGACCGCGTCCGCCCAGGCGAGTGAGCCCGCTGACCTGTCGGTGGACGACCTGCTGGCCAAATATGCCGACGCTCGGGGCGGCCGCCAGGCCTGGCAGGACCTCAACGCCGTGCGCATCGAGGGCAAGGCGCTGATCGGCCCGCAGATGGAGGCGCCGTTCACGGTGCATTTCGAGAAGCCGGAGATGGTCCACTTCGAGATGAGCATCCAGGGCAACAAGATGGTTCAGGCCTTCGACGGCACCACCGGCTGGATGATCGTTCCCGGGATGGGCTCGGGCGCGGCGCGCGAGATGTCGGCCGCCGAGCTGAGCAATGTCCGTCAGCAGGCCGATCTCGAGGGTCCGCTCATCGACTACGAGGCGAAGGGCAATCAGGTCGCGCTCGTCGGGTTGGAGACTCTGGACGACGGCACCGAGGCCTACCACCTGACCGTGAAGACCGAGAGCGGCGACGGCATGGACGTTTGGC
>JBCBCF010000355.1:0-3651 GCA_038530905.1 Acidobacteriota bacterium | reverse complement strand
GCTGTGGGTCTTGGCCGGTGCGGCGGTGCTTGCGGCGCTCGTCGCGGCCTGGATCTTCCGTCCTCGGGCGGAGAGGGAAGAGGTTTCACTGGAGGTGGCGGCGCCGGTGGCGCCGGCCGTAGAGGTCGCGGAGGCACCGCCGCTGCCGTTCGTCGACGTGACCCGGGCCTGGGGCATCGACACGGTGCATGTCAGCGGGGCGCGCGGTGAAAAACTGCTGCCCGAAACGATGGGTGGCGGGGTCGCGCTCTTCGACGCCGACGGCGACGGCGACGCGGATTTGCTGCTCACCAGCGGCTCGTCCTGGCCGCACGATCGCAGCTCGGCCGATGCCGCGCCGAGCGGCTCGACCACGTTCTATCGCAACGAGGGAGGGCGTTTCGTCGACGCAACGCGGGCGGTTGGCCTGTCGACCCCAGGTTTCTACGGCACCGGCGTGGCGATTGGCGACGTCGACGGCGACGAGCGTCCAGACGTGTACCTGACCTCGGTTGGCGGCAATCGGCTGTATCGCAACACCGGGGACGGATTCGAGAACGTCACCGACGAATCGGGCGTCGCCGGCGAGGACGACCTCTGGGCGACCAGCGCGGCCTTCTTCGACGGCGACGGCGACGGCGATCTCGATCTCTTCGTCGGCAACTACGTGGTGTGGTCGCGCCAGATCGACCTCGAGATCGACCATCGGCTCGACGGTGTCGGACGGGCCTACGGTCCGCCGGTGCAGTACCGCGGCACGTTCCCGAGCTACTACCGCAACGACGGAGGAGGCCGCTTCATCGACACCTCGGCGGAGAGCGGTCTGCACGTCGTGAACGCCGCCACCGGGGTGCCGGTGGGCAAGGCGCTCGGCGTGGTCCCGGTGGATCTCGACCTCGACGGCGATCTCGACGTGCTGGTGGCCAATGACACCGTGCGCAACTTCCTGTTCCTCAACCGCGGCGACGGCCGGTTCGAGGAGGTCGCCGAGCCGTCGGGTCTGGCCTACGGCCGAGCTGGGGAAGCGACCGGCGCCATGGGCATCGACGCCGGCTACTACCGCAATGACGACGACCTGGGCGTCGCGATCGGCAACTTCGCCAACGAGATGACTTCGCTGTACGTGGCCCAGGGCGAGCCGACTCTGTTCGCCGACGAGGCGATCGGTGATGGTGTCGGTGCTGCCAGCCGCGCGGTTCTGACCTTTGGGATGCTCTTTCTCGACGTCGACCTCGACGGGCGACTGGATCTGCTTGAGACCAACGGTCATCTGGAAGACGAAATCTCGACCGTCGACGCCAGTCAGAGTTACGAGCAGGCGGCGCAGCTCTTCTGGAACGCCGGGCTGGACGCGCGCGCCACCTTCGTCGAGGTGCCGTCCGAGCGTCTGGGAGACTTGGCAACGCCGATCGTTGGTCGCGGCAGCGCGGCGGCGGATCTCGACGGCGACGGCGATCTCGACCTGGTCATGACCCAGGCGGGTCGGCCGCCGCTCGTTCTGCGCAACGACCAGGCGACCGGTCACCGCTGGCTGCGGGTCCGGCTGCGTCAGCCGAACACGGCAAACCCTCGCGGCGTCGGCGCGCTCGTCACCGTTGAGGCCGGCGGCACCACGCAGCGACGCCAGATGATGCCGGCCCGGAGCTATCAGTCGTCGTCTGAGGCGGTGATCACTTTCGGCCTTGGCGAGGCAACGACGATCCAGGCCCTGCACGTCCGCTGGTCGGACGGTGTCGAGCAGTCGGTCCCGGTGGGCGATCTCGGCCTTGATCGCGAGCTGACGATCGAGCGGGATCCTGCGCTCGCCGCGTCCAGCTCGAACGCCGAGCCCGCCGGATGATCGGCGCCGCCCGGCTCCGCCCGATCGCGCTGTCGCTCGCTGGCTGGCTCGTTGCCGCTGCCATCGCTTGTGGCGCTGAACCTTGGCGGCGCGGCGCGTTCGCCGCGCCCGCGGCCGAGCTGGAAAGAGCGGCGAGCGAGGCGGTTGTGGGCCTCGACGCGCCGGTCGTCGTTCTCTGGGACGATTCCACGTTTCGCTTCGATGCCGCGGGGCGCCTGGTCTTCCGCCGTCATTGGATCTATCGCGTTGCCGGCGCCGAGGCGCTCGAGGATTGGTCGCTGTCGCAGGTTCGCTGGGAGCCCTGGCGTCAAGAGCGGCCGGAGGTGTCGGCGCGCGTCGTCATCGATGGACAGGAGCGGCTGCTCGCCCCGGAGCGGTTCGAGGAGCTCCCGGCTCCCGAGCCACCAGAAGGCCGGATCGGTGATCGTCGGCTGCTGCAGGCGCGCCTGCCGGGGGTGCGACCCGGTGCCGTGGTGGAAGAAGAAATCATCGTCCGCGATCGGGCACCGGCTTCCACGGCCGGCCTCGCGGCCCGTCACTATTTCGTCAAGCAGGTGCCGGTGCTGGCCTCGCGTCTGACGCTCGACGCGCCGAAGCGATTGCCGCTGCGCTACGGCATCCGCCGTGCCCCCGGCCTCGAGCCGGAGCGGGAGGTTGGGCCGGAGCGCGTGCGGCTGACCTTCGAAACCGGCGATCTGCCGCCGGGCGGTTCCTTGCCACCCGGCGTGCCGGGCCATCGGCCGATCTATCCGCACGTCGCGTTTTCAACCGGCGCGTCCTGGAATGCGGTCGCGCGGGTCTTCGGGGAAGAGATCGCGCGTGCCGAGGCGGCGGGGCCGATTCGGCTCGAGGATCTCGGCATCGATCCGGCCGCCCTCGCTCGTGCGTCGTCGACCGAGCGGATCGATCGCATTGTCGAAGCCGTGCGCGCGCGGGTCGTGTTCGACGGGGCGCAGACGCTCGATCGCGAACGGCAGCCGCGCCCGGCCGCGACGCTCGAGGTCGGCGAGGGCTCGCCGCTCGACCTCGCGGTGCTGACGCGGGCGGCGCTGCGCCAAGCGGGCATCGAGGCGAGGATCGAGCTGGTCTCTGCCGGCTTCGGTCGCGATGTCGAGCCGCAGCTTCCGGGCCTCGGTCTCTTCGATCATGCTCTGCTCAGCCTGCCGCGCGAGGGCGACGCTGGCGAGCGGACCTGGATCGATCCGGCGCATTCCTTCGCCCGCGCCGGCGAGCTGCCCCTGGCGTCGCAGGGACGCTTTGTGCTCACCGTCGACCCGTCGACGCAGGAGCTCAGCACGACACCGGTCAGCCGGCCACTCGACAACCTGGCCTCGGAGCGGCGCGACGTGCGTTTGGCGCCGTTTGGCCCCGGCGACCTCACCGAAACCGCGACGTATTTCGGCTCCGCCGCGCGCACGCAGCGCAGCGTCACAGCCGGGCTCGACGCCGAGGCCCGGCGGCGGGGGTATCTCGCCTACGCGCGGAGCGTGCACGGGGCGGCGGAGCTCGGCGAAATGTGGGAGAGCCCGCCACAGGCGGTCGATCGTCCATTCGAGATCCAGCTCGAGATCCGCGATTCGAGCCTCGTGCAGACCGATCTCGACCGCGCCGAGCTGACGGTTCCGGTACCCGATCTGCTTCGCCGATTGCCGGCGGTTTTCTCGGCGCCGCTCGACGCGCCGCGCGTCGAAGACTTCGTGTTTCACGAGCCGTTCGTGACGCGGTGGCGCTATCGCATCCGGCCGCCGCGCGGATTCCGCCTCGTCGACCGGCCGCCAAACGAAGAGCTGTCGCTCGGCCCGGCGACGTTTCGCCAAATGACCGAGGTGCAG
>JBCBCF010000354.1:0-3655 GCA_038530905.1 Acidobacteriota bacterium | reverse complement strand
CGGCACCGTGCCGGTGACCCTGCGCCCTGAAGACGTCCGGTTCAGCCTCGCGGGCGACTTCGATGTCGTGTCGATCACGCCGGATCGGTTCACCATTCAGGTCGAGCCGCGCATCGAAGCAGTCAAACCGATCCGCGTCGAGCTCTTCGGTGAGCCGGCCGCCGGAGCCAGCGCCGGCGTGCCGGAGCCGCTGCCGGCGACCGCCACCGTCTCCGGCCCGGAATCCCGGGTCGTTCGCCTATCGAGCTTGACGATCGCGGTCAGTCTCGACGGCCATGCCCGCACCTTCACCGACATCGTGCCGATTGCCAGCGGCGATCCGCTCGTACGCGTCGAGAGCCCGGCGAGCGTGCGGGTCCAAGTCCCGATGCAAGAACCCGAGCTGTCCATTCGTTTCGAAGATCTCGTCGAACCGTCCGACTCGGCATCGTGAGCCAGAGCGTCGCCACCGCGGACCGTCTTCATGCCGCGTGCTTCCCTTGGAGCTGATCATGTCTTCCGCTTCCCTTTTCGGCACCGACGGCGTCCGCGGGCGTTTCGGAACGCCGCCTCTCGACGAGCAAACGGTGCGTCGTCTAGGCGCGGCAGTGGGCCAGAATCTCGTCCGTCGGTTCGATCGACCGTCGGTCGTCCTCGGCGGCGACACCCGTGACTCAACCCCCGAGCTCGCCCGCTGGCTGGCGGGCGAGCTGCTGTCTCAAGGCGTCGAGCTGACCCATCTCGGAACGGTGCCGACACCCTGCGTTGCTGATGCGGTGGTCAGTCTCGACGCCAGCACCGGCATCGCGGTCTCGGCCAGCCACAATCCGCATCCGGACAACGGCATCAAGCTGATCGACGGACATGGCTACAAATGGTCGGAGCAGGCGGAAGGCCGGATCGAAGCCGCCATGATCGACGAGGATCTGCCGACCCCGGGCCGGACGCTGCCGGAGCTCGCGATCGATCATCGACCGGTCGAGGCCTATCTCGGGCGACTGACTGCGTCGATCGCTGGCGACGGCAAGGCGCTCGCCGGCCTGCGCATTGCCCTCGATCCAGGCCACGGGGCCGCCAGCGCTCTCGCGGCTCCCCTCTTCGAGCATCTCGGTGCCGAGGTCGAACTGCTCCACGCTGCACCCGATGGTGCCAACATCAACCAAGACGCCGGCTCGACCCACCCTCATCACGTGGCACAGCGGGTCGTGGACGCCGGCTGCGATCTCGGCTTCGCATTCGACGGAGACGCCGACCGCGCCGTGATGGCCGATGAGCTGGGCAACGTGCGCGACGGCGACGCGATCCTCTACCTGTGGGCTCTCGACCTTGCGACACGCGGCGCGCTGCCGCAGCGGCGAATCGTCGCCACATCGATGAGCAACCTCGGGCTCGAGGCCGCACTCGCCCGCCACAAGATCGGAGTCGAGCGCTGCGACGTCGGCGATCGCGCGGTGGTAGACACGCTGCGCCACCAGCGATTGAGGCTGGGTGGCGAGCAGAGCGGTCACATCATCGACCTCGAGCGCTCGACCACCGGTGACGGCCTGCGGACGGCGCTGGAGATGGCGGCGCTGCGGCAGCGGGCCGGCCGACCCCTGTCGGAGATGTTGAGCGATCTCGAGCGCTTTCCGCAGCTCTTGCGCAATGTGCCGGTGGCGCGCAAGCCGCCGCTCGAAGGACTCGCGCGCGTCGCCGAGGCGCGCCGCGAGGTGGAGAATGCCCTCGGCGACCAGGGCCGGCTGGTGCTGCGCTACAGCGGCACCGAGCCGGTCGCCCGCATCATGATCGAGGCGCGCGACGGCGCGGCGATCCCGCCACTCTGCGCGCGCCTCGAGAACGCATTGCTCGAGGACATCGGACAATGAGCCCTGACAGTCCCCAGAGCGAAGGCCGGCCGCAGCCGACAGCCGTGCACCTATCGGTCAACGTCGACCACATCGCCACGCTCCGGCAGGCGCGGCAGGCACCGTATCCAGATCCGGTCGACGCGGCGCGCATCGCCGAGGCGGCTGGCGCCCACGGCATTACCGTGCATCTGCGCGGTGATCGCCGCCATATTCAGGACGACGATGTGCGGCGGCTCGCGCCGACCGTGGCCGGCAAGCTGAATCTGGAAATCGCCGTGGAGCCGGAGATGCTGGCGCTGGCGCGCGAGGTGCGCCCGGCCCAGGTGACGCTCGTCCCCGAGCGGCCGGGCGAAGTCACGACCGAGGGCGGCCTGGACCTGACGGCAACGGCCGATGAGGTCGCCGGAGCCTGCACGGCGCTCTCCGCCGACGGCATGGCCGTCTCGCTATTCCTCGATCCAGACTCCCGCCAGATCGAACGCATGCTGAGCCTGGCGGGCGCTGTGAGCGGGCCGCTCGGCTTCGAGCTCAATACCGACGCCTACTCGAAAGCCGTCCTCGACGGTGATGCGGCGCGCGTCGCGCACGAGCTGAAGCGCCTCCGGGATGCGGCCGCGCTCGGCGCCGCGGAGAACGTCGAGGTCTACGCCGGCCACGGTCTGACGACCGCCAACGTCGGCCCTGTGGCGAAGATCGAGCCGGTGCGCGAGCTCAATATCGGCCACTGGCTGGTGGCGCGCGCCGCTCTGGTCGGGCTCGGCGAGGCCGTGCGCGAGATGCTCGCCGCGATCAAGGACGGCTGAGCGGGCACGGCGGAAGCGCTCGAGCGAGTCCGAAGCTCGGAGAGCTCAGCGCTCGATCTCCATGTCGGCAGCGAACTCCGGCTCTGGCTGGCGAAAGACGATCGACGTGCCGGCAATCGGCACCAACACCTTGTGCAGGCGGTCTTTGAACTGCAGGCGCAGCTCGTAATAGCCGTGTGGGCTGACCGCGACCAGCGTACCCTTGCCGTTCTTGATCCCGAGCTGCTCGTTCGACAGTTGGACGTCGGCCGGTAGATCCATCGTTCGCTCCCCTCTCCGCTCCGCGACCTGACGGCGGGTCTCGAGGCTCGCGCCTCGAGCCAGCGTCAATCGTCGACGAAGCCCTGATCCTTGTAGTCCTTGAGCTTGCGCTGCAGCGTCCGGAGACCGATGCCGAGCATCTTCGCGGCATCAGCGCGATGCCCCGAGGTGCGCTCGAGCGTTTCGAGAATCGCTCGCCGCTCGATCTCGTCCATGGTCCGCGGCCGTCCGTGTCGAGCCTGGATCGGCGCTTCACCACCCGAGACCAGCGTTGCCTGCCGCAGCTCGTCCGGAAGCTGGTCGGCCTCGACCTCACCGCCGGCGTGGAAGATGACAACCTGCTCCAAGACGTTGCGCAGTTGGCGCACATTGCCGGGCCACGGATAGGTTTCGAGCGCGCGCAGAGCACCCTGCGACAGCACGATGTCACCCTTCCCGTGCTCTTCGGCCAGCTCATGAAGATAGTGGTCGGCGAGCAGCCGAACATCGCCCTGGCGCCCGCGCAGCGGCGGGATTTCGAGCGTCACGACCTTCAGCCGATAGTAGAGATCCTCCCGAAAGTCGCCGGCCTCGACCATCTCTTCGAGCGAGCGGTGGGTCGCCGCAATCAGCCGAAAGTCGACGTCGATCAGCTCGCTGCCGCCAACGCGCATGATCTGGCGCTCTTCCAGAACGCGCAGCAGCTTGACCTGCAGCGCCTGGCTCAGCTCGCCGATCTCGTCCAGAAAGAGCGAGCCGCGATGCGCCAGCTCGAATTTTCCGGTC
>JBCBCF010000353.1:0-3671 GCA_038530905.1 Acidobacteriota bacterium | reverse complement strand
GACTGGCTCCTTCGGCAGCGTTGGAGCGGAGATGGAGATCGTTGGTTTTGTCTCGCGGCCGGCGTTGGATGGACCCCTTCGCTGCCGCATCGACGGAGAGGGAAGGTGCGGCAGCGCCTGGGTCGACGGCTCGCGAACGACGTCGCGGCTCTCCAGGCGGTCCTGGATCGTCTGGAGATGCTCGGCGGCCCGCGGTGCGAACGGACGCCAGGCGAGATCCGACGTCGCGAGCGTCCGCTCGAGATCGGTCAGATCGCGATCGAAGTCGCGTCGGCTGTGCAGCAACCAGCCGCGCTGATCGTGCAGCCGGCGATGGTTGGGGTTCTGCGGCTCCAGCAGGCGGGCGAGCTGGCGCAAGATGTCGGCTCGGCGAGCGGTCTCGACGCTCGGATCTCGCCAGGCGTCGGTCAGTCGATCCCAGAGGTCCTGCGGCTCGTAGGCCAACTCACTCAGCGCTCGCTCCGCCAGCTCGTCGACCGGTGCCCAGGCGAAGAGCAGCGGCATCAGGTCGGCGAGCTGCGCCTCCGGGCGCAGCGCCCGCGCCGTGCCGAACGGCGTCGGCGTCTGGACGTAGATGAGGTCTTTGGGATCGAAGAGGAGCACCCAGATCGCGTCGCATTCCGTGCACGCCATGAACGGACGGGTCCAGGCACGCGTCGCTCGCCCGAGTCGCTCCGCGATCGGGACGAAAGGTGGCGGAATCGCCCGGTTGCCGAATCGATCCAGACCGATCGCGTCTCGACAGGCCGGGCAGCCGAACTCCTGGAACGGGACGAAGCGAGGCCGTGGAGTGGACGAGGTGCTCGGCATCGGCGGATCCGTGGACGGACGCCGGGCCGGAGCACGACGAGAAGATCCGCCGGCCGTCCGTCGTCCGCAGCTCAATCCGAGATTCTACGGCCGAGGACGGTCCGAGCTTCGCAAGCGGCGGCGAGTGGGCCTTCCCGCCCGCAGCGGCCGAGCCGCGCTCAGCTCAGAAGGTCGACGAGGTGGTCGCGGAGAGCGGGGATCGCCTCGTCGACCAGCTCCGGCTTCTCGCCGCCGCCCTGCGCGAAGTCCGGACGTCCACCGCCACCGCCACCGACGATCTTCCCCGCGACGCGCAGGAGGGCCCGCGCATCATGGCCGGCCTCGACGAGGTCCGGCGTCAGCGCCGCGAGCAGGGCGAGTTTCGGTCCGGTCGAGCCGAAGAGCACGACCGCGGCGCTGCCGGCTTTCTGCCGCAGCCAGTCGATCGCGGCGCGCAGCTCGTCTGAGCCGGCGTCGTCGAGCCGACCGACGATCACCGCGTGGCTGCCGACCGAAACTCGCTCGTCCAGAAGGGCGCGCGCCGCGTCGAGAGCCTCGGACTCTTTGTCTGCGGCGGCAGAGCGCCGCGCCGCCTTCAGGCGTTCCTGAAGCTCGGCAACGCGCTGCTGCAAACGCTGCCGACGGACCAGCGGCAGGGTGGCGGTCCCGAGCCGGTCGATCGCGGATGTGAGTCGGTCGGCCAGCTCGTCGTCGTTCGCCCGGGCGATCTCCTCGAGATCGGCCTCCAGAGCGTCGGCCGCCGCGTCGGCCGCCCGCGCGGCGTCGCCGGTCACGGCCACCATCCGGCGCACACCTTTCGCCACCGCCTCCTCCGTGATCACCCGGAATCCGTTGATCGCGCGGGTCGACGACACGTGCGTGCCACCACAGAGCTCGATCGAATACGAGGGCCACTCGGCGTTCTCGGGCTGAGCCTGCAGATCTGTGACCGACACGCCGATCGAGACCACCCGCACTCGCTCGGGATATTTTTCGCCGAAGACGGCCCGCAGCCCCGAGAAACGCTGTGCCTCCTCCAGCGCCACCTCGGCAGCGTGGACGTCGAGATCCGCCTCGAGCCGCTGGAGGATCTCTGTTTCCAGACGCTCAACTTCCTCGGTCGACACCGCCTGCCGGTGCGAGAAGTCGAATCGTGTCTTCTCGTCGTCGACCAGGGAGCCGCGCTGATCGACACGCTCGCCGAGCACTCGGCGAAGGCCGAGATTGAGCAGATGGGTCGCGGTGTGGTTTGCTTGAATCGCGTCTCGCCGCGACGCGTCAACGGTTGCCAACACGCGCTCGCCGGAAGCAAGTCGCCCCGCCGTCAGCCGGCCGATGTGGAGAACCGTGTCGCGTGCCCGCTGTGTGTCGAGGACCTCGAACCGCCCCCCGTGCGAGCCCTCGATCCGACCGCGGTCGCCGACCTGACCGCCCTGTTCCGCGTAGAACGGTGTCGTGCGCAGGAGAAGCACAACTGGCGCGTCTGGATCGTTCTCACGAGACGACGCCTCGAGCGGCGTGTCGTGGAGCGTGCCTTCGCCGTCGACCCAGCCGACGATCTCGGACTCGGTGGATGCGCGAGCAAATTTCGGCGCGTCCTCGGTCTGCGTCCGGGCGAAGAACGCCTCGTCCGCCCGCGCCGCGGTCGTCTGGGCGAGAGCGCGCAGCCGGTCCACCGCGGCGGTCTTGCCGCCACCGCGCGCCAGCTCGCGGGCGGTCGCCATGCGCCGTTCGTAGTCGGCGACGTCGACCGACAGACCGCGCTCTTCGGCGATCAGGCACGTCAGGTCGATCGGAAATCCGTAGGTGTCGTGCAGACGGAAGGCCGTCTCGCCGTCGATGCGCGGCGGCTCGCCGTCGCCCGATGCCGCCCCCTGGGCGCGTTCTGCGACGACGCGGTCGGCTGCAACCGAGAAGAGCTTGAGGCCGGTGTCGAGCGTGCGCGCGAAGCTCTGCTCTTCGTCCAGCAACACATCGGACACGTGTGAGCTCTGCGCCCTCAGCTCTGGGAAGGGCTCGCCCATCTGGTCGACCAGCGTCGGCACCAGGCGATGCAGGAACGGGTCTGTGAAGCCGAGGTATTGCCTCCCGGTGCGCACCGCCCGACGCAGAATCCTGCGCAGTACGTAGCCGCGGCCTTCGTTGTCGGGAAGTGCACCGTCGGCGATCGCGAAGCTGAGGCAGCGCAGGTGATCCGAGACGACCCGATAGGCGACGTCGCGCAGCATCTCCTGGCTTGTTTTGCGGTCGGCGACCGGCATCGTGCCGGCGTAGGGCGGGGCGCTGGCCAGCTCGGCGATGCCGTGCATCAGCGGCGTGAACACGTCGGTGTCGTAGTTGCTCGTCTTGCCCTGCAGCACTGCGACAAGCCGCTCGAAGCCCATGCCGGTGTCGACGTGTCGCGCCGGCAACGTTCGCAGGCTGCGATCGGCCTGGCGGTCGAATTGGATGAAGACGAGGTTCCAGACCTCGAACACCCGCGGATCGTCGGCGTTGACCAGCGGCGCGCCGGAGAGGTCTGGCGTCAGGTCGACGTGGATCTCGCTGCACGGCCCGCACGGTCCGACATCGGCCATCTCCCAGAAGTTGTCCTTGCGCCCGAAGGCGTGCACGTGCTCGGGCACGACGTCGGTTCCATCGAGCCAGAGCTGCCGCGCCTCGTCATCCGCCGCCACGCCGTCTTCCGCGTCGCCCGCGAAGTAGGTGACATGCAGTCGCTCGCGCGGGATCCCCATCTCCTCATGAAGAAACTGCCAGGCCCAACGGATCGCCTCTTCTTTGAAGTAGTCGCCGAATGACCAGCTGCCGAGCATCTCGAAGAACGTGTGGTGATAGGTGTCCCGCCCGACGTCTTCGAGATCGTTGTGCTTGCCGCCGGCGCG
>JBCBCF010000352.1:0-3675 GCA_038530905.1 Acidobacteriota bacterium | reverse complement strand
AAAACGTTCTGGGCGCGATCGGCGCCGGCTGGCGTCTCCCTTGCAGCACAGGAGGACTCGGTCGCTCCCGGCCGGTGGCCTGAACCGCTGTCGCACCTCGACGGCCTTTCTTCCGAGCTTCGACCTCCAGGAGGCCTCCCGATGATCTCTACTCGACTCTTCCCCAGCGCACCACAGCGCCTCCTCTTCGCCCTCTTCGTCGCCCCCTGGCTGCTCGCTGCCAGCGGTTCGGCGGCCCAGGACACGACCCCGGGCGACGCCAGCTTCGACGACCTGATCGAGGTGTCCGAAGTCCTGCTCGACGTTCTCGTCACCGACGCCGACGGCAACGTCGTGGTCGGCCTCGGGCCGGACGACTTCGTGGTCGTCGAAGAGGCGGACGGGCAGCAGAAGGAGCTGACCGGCGTCAGCTTCTACAGCAACCGCATCGCCCTCGGCGAGGATGCCGAGCCCGCCCGCGTGCAGCGTGCGGCGCCGGGCGAGGTGCTTGCCGACCGCTACTTCGTTCTCTTCTTCGACGCCGTGCCGAGCGTGCCGGGCGCCCGCCTCGCCGGGCTCGAGCTGCGCGCAGGTCGCGACGCCGCGCGCTGGGCACGCGAGGAAATGATCGCTGGCGATTGGGTCGCCGTGGTCGGCTACGACCGGAAGCTGCGCGTGTACTCTGACTTCACTCAGGATCGCGCAGTCCTCGAGGCCGCGATCGCCAACGCCTCGTCCCACTCCGACCCGAACAACGACTGGCCGTCCCGCCGCAGCGAGCTCGTCGACGGGCGGCCGTCGATCCTCGACGATCTGCCGCAGGGCGACGCGTTGCGCGATGCGACCGAGACTCGCTACGAGGCAATCGAGCTGCTGGCTGAGGCCACCGAGGACATCCTCGGTCGCAAGAATCTGATGCTCTTCACGCTCGGCTTCGGCGACCTCCGACGCGGGCCGTTGACGCTTGCCGAGCCGGATCAGCGCTACTACCCGAGCATGCTCCACGCGCTCAACGACGCCAACATGGCGATCTACCCGATCCACCTGACGCAGAATGTGCGGACGCCGCAGAGCAACTTTCTCAACCGGATCGCCGACGACACCGGCGGTGACCTGATCGATGCCTTCACCAGCTACTTCACGCCGCTGCGCGAGATCGGCGAGGAGACCAACGGCTACTACCTGCTGAGCTATCAGGCCGAGCATCCGGCCGGCAGCAGCGGCTACCGCGAGGTGCAGGTCGCGACGCGCGATCCGTCGCTCAACATTCGCGCGCGCCGCGGGTACACCTACGGCGACTGACCGGTCGACCCGCGGACTTGCCGGGCGCCTCGCCTGCGCGGCCGCTGGTGGCGCGGCGTCTGAGCAGGCCGGCTTCCGTCTGCCCGCTCAACGGCCGACCGAGGGGGGGCCCACCAGGCAGGATCCGTCAAGTGTCGACCGCCGCTCAGGCGCGACCCGAGAGATGCGGCATGTCGAGGATCTGCGTCGCCTGCTCCTCTTCCACTTCGGGAGCGTCGAGGTCGACCGTCGCCGGGTCGCGCATCTCCTCGGCGTCGTCGATGACCCGCAGGAGCACGACGGTCACGTTGTCGAAGCCACCGCGAGCGTTGGCATCGTGGATCAGGCGCCGACAGGTCGCTTCGAGCGGCTGGTCCGGAACGAGCCGCTGGTGGATCTCTTGATCGCTGAGCATGGTGGTCAGTCCATCCGAGCACAGGAGAAAGAGATCGCCCAGCTGCGCCTCGGTCTCGAGCACGTCGACCACCACCTCGGTCTCGCCGCCGAGAGCGCGGGTGATGACGTTCTTGAGCGGATGCGACTTCGCCTGGTCTTCGGATAGGTAGCCGGCAACCACCTGCTCGTTGACCCAGGTGTGATCTTGAGTCAGGAGCTCGAGATGGCCGTCGCGCAGTCGATAGGCACGGCTGTCGCCGACGTGAGCGAGCGCCAGGACGTCGCCGTTGTAAATCGCGCCGACGACCGTCGTGCCCATGCCGACGAGTGAGGTGTCGCGCCGGATCGCGTTCAGCACCTCGTCGTGGGCGAGATGGATCGAATGCTTGAGCTGGTTCGAGTGCTGACGCAGTGCCGCGTCGTAACCCACCGGCAGCGTACTGTCGGTGTCGGTGGCCTCGGCAATGAAGTCGAGGATCGTTTCGACGGCGATCTGCGACGCGACTTCGCCGTGGTTGTGGCCACCCATGCCGTCGGCTACCACATAGACGCCATCCCGCTCGCTGATGTCGAAATAGTCTTCGTTGACCGTGCGCAGCAGGCCGACGTCGGTCGAGCCGTGAGCCTCGAGTCGCAGCATCAGAAAATCTTCCTGAACAAACCGGCTCGATCCCCCTCACCGGCGTCTTCGGCGGTCGCCGGGCGGGCGGTCGGGTCGCCTCCGCCGAGCTGCTGAAGCGCTTTTGCTACCGCCGGGTCCGGCCCGCCGATCTTGAGGGCCCGATTGTAGTACTGCCGCGCCTTCGCCGGCGCACCGCTTTCGGCGTGAATGCGTCCCGCGAGCTTCGCGTAGGGCGCATGATCAGGGCGCAGCGCGATGGCGCGCTCGATCGCGCTCTGCGCCCGCTCGAGCCAGCGTTTCTCTTTGAGGCACGTGAGCGCCAGATGATGCCAAGCCTGCGGGCTCTCGGCGTTGGTCTGCGTCGCCCGATCGAAGTTGTTGGCGGCTTCGAGATAGTCGCCTTTCTTGTAGGCGCGGATGCCGCGGTTGAGGTAGACCCGCAGCAGATCCGCAGGATCGTGGCGCGCCGCCTGCGGCTTGGCGAGGACGAGATCGAGCTGCCGGCGACGGACCGGATCGTTGAGGACGTTGAACGCCTCGGTGATCTCCTGGAAGGCAAGCTCAGCACGCTGCTTCTCGGCACCCTGGAACCGGTCCGGGTGACCTTCGCGCGCCAGCTCGCGGAATCGCGCCTTGATGTCTTTCGGTGAGGCGGTGCGAGACACGCCGAGGATCGAATAGAAGTCGCGGTGACTTGAGGGCTCCGCCATCGATCTATCTCTTGTTGAGGTACAGGCGGCGCGCGGTGCTCCGCACGCCGTCTGGAATGTTCTTGTCCTTGCTGAGATCGCGGAGGTCGCGGACGGTCATCCGCGGCACCAGCTTGACCGAGATCATGATCGGCGTCTTGGGGTTCTTGACCAACGCGCGCGCCACCGAATACTTCCGGATCCACTCGCGCTTCTTAGAAATCGCTTTGAGGACGTCCTCGTGCGCCGCCCGGCTGTTGGCGATCTGCTCGACCTCGCTGTCCGGGATGCTGTTGGCGGTCACCACGGTGGTCGCCACCATCGAGTTCGCGTCGCGGACGAGCAGCATCCGCATCTGCCGGTCCGCGGTGCGCGCCAGCTTGACGCGCATCGGCACCGTCATCAACCGCACCTGCGCCGGGGTGAGCTTGTGTTTCTCGTCGAGCGGCTCTTCGCCCTCTGCCGGCGCCTTCTCGCGCACTTCGGCGACCGCTTCGGCCATCTCTTCCTCGGTGATGCTCTCCACCTCGGCGAGGATCTCTTCGGCCTTCTTCGGCGCCAGCCTGTCGCGCGGCAGCAGATGCTCGCGATACTCCCAGGCGCGCCGCTTGGCATAGCTCGAGAGCTGAGGATTGCGCTCGAGAGCAACGAGGATCTGCGGCTCTTCGAGAATCGCGTCCTGACGCAGGACCAGCACTTCCTGAAGCG
>JBCBCF010000351.1:0-3676 GCA_038530905.1 Acidobacteriota bacterium | reverse complement strand
ATGGCGGCGCCGACCTTTTCCTCGATCGTCGAGGCCATCATGCTCGCCGGCGGTCCCAGGGAGGCGCGGCCGATCAGGCGTCCTGCGTCGAGGACGATCGTACCACTGGCTCCGGGCCCCGAGAGATTGAGCACGTCGCCCTCCCAGGTGCGCTTGAGCATGCCGCCGGGGAATTGCTTCTGCAGAGCCGCGTCGAGGCTCGGGCGGGCTGCCGCCATCGACGCGTGGACGGTCGGATGCACAATCTCAAGCTGAGCCATAGCATCTAAAGTAGCACAGAGGCACTGACCTGGCACCGATCTCGCTATGAGACTGCCCGGAAAGCCAGAGTCGTCGCCTTCTGATTCCTCGCCACCTCTTCCCGAGGCCGTCCATGCTTCGATGCCGCACCGGCCACTTCGTCGCGCTCGTTCTTGCTCTCGGATCCCTCGCTCAGCCCTCCCTCGCCATTCCGAGCGAGGACCCCGCCTCGATCGCAGAGGCGAGGCCGACCGATCCGGAGCCGGCCGCCATCGAGCCGATCGAGATCACCGAGGTTCGTCTCTATCGGCAGAGCGCACAGGCGGCACAGGCGGCGCTCGCCTACTACGGACGGGTCGACGACCCGGAGGCCGAACGACGGCTGCGCACGATCGGCTACCGCGTGGCCGAGCGGTCCGACGACCGCAGGTTTCCGTTCTCGTTCTATTTGATCGACATGCCGGTGCCGAACGCCTTTGCGCTCCCGGGCGGTCAGATCTTCGTCACCCGCGGCATGTTCGACCTCGGCCTCGACGACGACATGCTGGCGAACCTGCTCGGCCACGAGATCGCCCATGTCAATTTCGATCACGGCGTGCGCATGCAGCGGCGCGCGAATTGGCTCAACATCCTTTCCCAGGCGGCGCTGGTCGGCGTGATGATCGGTGCCGACGGCGGGCCGTCGAATCCGCGGGATCCATACGGCACCAGCGCCTCACCGAGCCGCCGCGGCAGCCTGGTGCAAGGAACGGCGGCCACCGGCATCGTGTTCACCGAGTTGTTGATGCGCAAGTTCAGCCGCACCTTCGAGGACGAGGCTGATGTCGAAGGACAGCGGCTGGCCGCCGCCGCCGGCTTCGACCCGCTCGGCGCGTCCCGTCTATGGGAGCTAATGATCGAGCGGATCCCGCGGCAGAACGACTATGGCTATTGGCGCACGCATCCGTTCTCGGACCAGCGACAGCGGGCCGCAACGGTGCGCGCTCGCGATCTTTCGCCTCGTTCCGGTCCATCCGAGGAGCCGCTGCGCCGAGGCAGTCAGCGCGCCATCCTCGACCTTCTCGCCACCCTGCGCGCCGACGGCGATCTCGAGGAGAATCCCGAGCTGCCAGATCCGCCGAATCCGATCGGTGCACCGATAGAGCGCACCGAGGTCGAGCCGTGGCGCCATGATCTCGGCCTCTTCCTCGAAATGAGCGCGCTCGAAGCCTGGCCCACCGGAGCCGAGGCAGACGCGCTGCGTCTGGCGCGTCTCGAGCGCCTGGAAGCGCGAGAGGCACAGCGACCGCCGCTCGACCGCGAGCTCGGCGAGCTGATCCGCAGCATCGAGACCGAGATCGCCGCGGTGGAGGCTCTCGGTGGCTCGCCGCTGGTCGCAACGCTCCGCGAGAAGATCGTCGCTCTCGAGACCGAGCAGGCGGAACAGCTGCCGCGCGCGCTCGCCGTGCTCGACGAAGGCGTCTTTCAAACGCCTTTCCTGCGAACGTTCCTGAGCAATTATCCCGACTCCGAGCGAGTTGCCGAGGTCGCCCTCTCCCTCGGCCGAGCGGACGCCCGCATCGGCCGTCAAGACTCGGCGGTCGAGCACTATCTGCAGGCCCGCCGCGCGGCGCCGGACTCCGCGATCGCCGACCAGGCGCTCGCCGGCCTGCGCGCGCTGACGCCGGAGCTCGATCGGCTGACGGCGCTCCGCAGCCTTGAGGCGTCGGGCGACGCCGAGCTGGAGCGCCTCGCCTCGACACGACTGACCGAGCAGGCTCAGCGCTTCGAGACCCTCGAGAATGGTGCTGCGTTCCTGCGTCGCCACCCCGAGAGCGACCAGGCGGACGCGGTGCGCGATCGTCTCGAGAGCCTGGCCCGCGATCTCTATGGCGAGATCGTTCTTTATCAAGGTGTCGGCGATCACGCCCAGGCGCTCGAGCGCATCCAGCAGATCCTCGAGCATGCCCCGACGACGGCCGCCGCCGAGGCTCTGCGTCAGCGCGCCGAGTTCGATGCCTGATCGACGCTCGGCGCGCCGCTTCGACTAACGAACGGCGTCGAGCGCCTCGAGACGAACCGCCTCGAACTCGTCGCCCGCGACCCACATCGGCATCGCGTCGGCGTTGGCGATGTCAAGACCGACGAAGAAGAGCATGCGGGTGTCCGCCACCATGCCGTCGAAGTTCCAGTCGTCCTCGAGCTCGTCAGACGGCTGGTGGTACTTGTCGTTCTCCCACTCCTTGATGCGCTCGAGGCCCCAACCTTCTTCCCGACCGATGAAGCGGGTTCCGGTGTCGAGGTAGATCGCCGGCACGCCGATGCGCGCCAGGTTGAGCTGGTCGGAGCGATAGAAGTAGCCGCGATCCGGAAATTGGTCGCCGACGACGGTCCGATTCTGAGTCGCCGCATGGCGCTCAACGACCGCGTCGAGGTTGGACTTTCCGTAGCCGATGAAGACGACGTCCTCGGTCTCACCCCAGATATTCGCGCCGTCGATGTTGATATTCGCGGCGATCTTGCCCGGCGCGTCGGTCGGCTGCTCGCGGTAGAAGGCCGAACCGAGCAGCCCCGACTCTTCAGCTCCCCAAGCAGCGAACACGACCGAGCGCTCCGGTCCCTTCTCGAGCTGGGACATGGCGTCGGCGATCGAGAGGATCGACGCGATGCCCGAAGCGTTGTCGAGGGCGCCGTTGTTGATGCTGTCGCCGGTGTCGTCCGGTTCGCTCACGCCGAGATGGTCGAAGTGGCCACCGTAGAGCACGATCTCGTCCGGGCGCTCGGTGCCCGGAAGACGGCCGATGATGTTCGCCGTCTGCGTCCGCTCGATGGTGCTCGACAGCGCTAGCGAAGTGGTGATGCCCAGCGGTACCGGCTGGAACTCTGCGCTTTGCGCCTGCTTGCTGAGCGCGTCGAGATTGTGGCCGCCGAGCTCGACCAGGCGCCGGCTCGAATCCTCGGTGGCCCAGCCTCCGATCGCCAAACGCGGCGCATCGGTCTTCGGCAGCTCGAATTGGATGCCGCTCCAGGACGATTCGACGACGCTCCACGGATAGCCGGCGGACGGGCGGGTATGGACGATGATCGCGCCGACCGCGCCCTGGCGTGCCGCCTCCTCGTATTTGTAGGTCCAGCGGCCGTAGTACAGGCGCCGGTCGCCTTCGAAGATCGCTTCATCCCAATCGGGATCGTTGTTGAGCAGCAGCACCACCTTGCCGGTGACATCGACGCCGTCGTAGTCGTTCCAATCGAATTCCGGTGCCACGATGCCGTAGCCCGCGAAGATGATCTCGGCGCTCTCGATCGCCGCCGCTTCTTCCTGCAGGCCGTTGGTGGCCATGAACTCGGAGCCGGCAGCCAGCTCGAGGCGCTGCTCCCCGGCCTCGAACGCCCAAATCGCCGGCAGCTCGGACGTGACGCCGACGATGTCGAACGGCTGGCGCCAGGTGCCGTCAGC
>JBCBCF010000350.1:0-3711 GCA_038530905.1 Acidobacteriota bacterium | reverse complement strand
TCAGCTTCTTGACGGCGGAGCACGGCACCAAGCGCGGCGTCGCGCGTTCGGCGCGCACGAAATTCAGCCGTTTCGCCGGCGTCCTCCAGCCGCTTGCCCGCGCGCGGGTCGGCTGGATGGAAAAGGAGGGCCGCGAGCTGGTGCGCGTCTCCGACGTGCAGCTCGAGCGGCCGGCGCGGGCGCTGCAGGACGATCTCGAGGGCCTCCTCCTCGGCGCCTACCTCGCTGAGCACGTTACCCAGATGGTGCTCGAGGACGAGCCGTCAGAACGCTGGTTTCGCTTGCTCGACTCGACTCTCGTGGCGCTTGAGGCGGGCGTGCCGCGCAAGCTGGCGACCCGCTACTTCGAGGTCTGGGCGCTGCGCCTGTCGGGAGTCCTGCCGGTGCCAGACGTCTGCCCGCTCTGCGGCCGACCACTCGGCGACCGGGCAAGCCTGCTCGAGTCCGAAGCGGCGATCGTCTGCCCAGAATGTGCCGGCGCCGAGCGTCAGCTGCCGCTCTCTCCCAGTGATCTCGTGTTCTTGCGCCGCACCGGTCGCCACGCGCTGCGCGATCTGGCCGCCGAAACGCCGACCGCCGCAGCGGGTCTCGACGGCGCGACGCTGGAGCGCGTCGAGAGGCTGGTCGGCCGCGTTCGACGTCATTTCTTGCAGGGCGAGCTGAAGAGTCGGCGGGTCATGCACCAGACGCTGGGGCGCTGAGGTTCGGTCGGCCTCGGCGCCACCGGTCGATCATCGATCGACGGGTCCGCTCCGCTAGGATCGGCCCCATGTCCTCGGGCGGTCTTCAGCACACCATCTCGACGCTCACCGACGCGTGGATCGCTCGCGGCTGTTCGATGCTGCCCCCGTGCAGTTTCGAAGTCCCGCTCGCCACGATGCACCCGCAAACGTTCGGGCGCATGCTCGAGGGCGGAACGTGGCGCTCGGTCTGTGCGCAGCCGATCACCCGCGCTCGCGACGCGCGGCACGGGCGGCATCCGTCGCGCACTGCTCGCCATCTGCAGCTGCACGTGACCTGGGTCGATCCACCGATTGAGGGTCTGCGCGCCTGGCTGCTCGAGGATCTGGCGGCGCTTGGCATCGATCCGACGCAGCGCCTCGTTCAGTGGCAGGCGGACGCTCTGCGCAGCGAAGCGCTCGATGCGGAAGGCGAAGGTTGGCGTCTCGCGATCGACGGTCTGGGTGTCGGGCGCATGACCTTCTGGAGTCGGCTCGCCGGCCGCGTGCCGCAGCACCCTGTCGTCGATGTCGCGCTCGGAGTCGAGCGCTTGACCATGGCGGCCCTCGGCGTCGACGACGTGTTCGCCTTGGCCTGGCAGCCGGACGGTGGTCCGAGCTACCACGAGCTGCGGCGGCAGGCCGAGGAGGAGCTGAGTCGCTACGTTCTCGAGGTCGCCGCCGTCGAGCCGATCAGGCGGCTGCTCGACGATCTTGAGGTCGAGGCGCGGCGAGCGATCGCCGCCGGCCTGGCACGTCCCGCCTTCGAGCTGGCGATGCGCATGTTGACCCTCCTCGATCAGCTCGAATGTCGAGGCGAGCTCGAGTCCCGAACCCGCGCCCGGTGGCTCGCGACGATTTCCGAGATCGTCCGCGAGGTTGCCGAGCGCCATCCCGAGCGCATCGGGCCGACCGCAGAGGCCGCCGGCCCGATCGTCGACGCCGCGACGCTTCCTGGCTCGGGCGACAGCGAGTCGAAGGGCGCGTCATCGAACGCCTCGAAGGTTGCTCGCCCGCCCGCCGAGGATCTGGCGACCGAGGATTCGGCTACCGACGATCCGCGCACCAGCGATCCGTCCGCTGGCGAGCCGGAGGTGGACGAGTCGGATGCGGGCAACTCGACGGCGGACGGCGCGGAATCGGCGGGTCCAGAGCCAAACGCCGCGGAGTCGCCGGATCAAGGGTCGGCCGAGATCCCTTCGACCGAAGCGGCTCCGAACCCAGCGGATGCGAATGACTCCGATTCGAGCGACGCAGAATCCGGCGACGCGGCGTCGAGCTCTTCCGCCAAGGCGTCGGCGAAAGCGGCTACCCGAGCGAAGCGCAAGACCTCGCGACGCGGCAAGCGACGGACGCGCAGGGCCGATCCGTCGTCCGACGAGGAGGCCTCGTGAGCGAGTTCCTTTTCGAGCTGCGGTTTCTCGAGCTGCCGCCCTGGCGAGCCCGGCGCCTGATCGAGAGCTTCGGCCGTCGGCTCTTCGAAGAGCTGACGAGTCGCGGCCTGGTGCCCGGTGCGATGGTGTCCGGCGGCTCGGTCCGGCGCCTCACGTTTCGGTTTTCCGATCTCCCCGAGCAGGAGCCCGAGCGGACCGAGGAGCGGATCGGGCCGGCCGTAGCGGACGCGTGGGACGACGACGGCGAGCCGACCGAGGCGCTGCGGGCCTTCGCCGCCGAGCACGAAGTCGACCCTTCTGCGGTCGAGCGTCTGCACACGCTGCGAGGCGATCACGCCGGTCTACTGCATGCGCGTCCAGGTCGTCGGCTTCGTGAGGTCTTGATCGATCTGCTCCCGGCCCTCGCTGCCGAGGTCGTCGGGGCGGGCGATCGCGTCGCGTTCGGGGTCTCGCAGTGGCCGCGACCGCTCAACGGCGTTCTGGCTGCCCTCGATGGTGAGCTGCTGCCGATCGTCCTCGACAGCTGCGCCGCGGAGCTGGCGTCGGCTGGGCATTGGATCCACTCGCCCGACACCTTTCCTGTGGCCGACGCCGACAGCTGGAGCCGCGAGCTGGCGGCGCGCGGGTTGATCACCGGCTGGGCGGCGCGCCGTCAGGCCATCCAGAGCGCCCTCCAGCAAGCAGCCGAGCCGTTTGGGACACTGCGTGACGATGCGGATCTCCTCGAAGACTCGACGGCGCGCTGCGAGCAGCCGTTCGTGGTGGTCGGACGCTTCGAACCGTCGTTCCTCGAGCTGCCCGCGGAGCTGGTCGCCGCTGCGTTGGCCGGTCGTCACGGGGCATTCGCCGTCGTCGGCGCGGACGGCGATCTGGCGCCGGTGTTCCTCGCTGTCGTCGACTGGCCGGGGTCGGTGCCCGACACCGTCGTCGGTGGTCTCGAGCGGTCGGCGCGTGGTCATCTCGAGGATCTCCGGTTTCATGTCGAGTCGGATCGAACCCAGGCGCTGGCCGAGCGTCTGCGGCGGCTCGAAGATCTCGTCTTCCATCCGCTCCTCGGTAGCTCCGCCGATCAGGCGCGACGACGCGAGGCTCTGGCGCGCGAGGTGTGCGCTGAGCTCGACTGGCAGGAGGAGGTCGAGGCAGCAGCAGAAGCCGCCCTCTTGCTCGACGTCGACCGAACGACCGCCGTCGTGGAGCAGTTTCCTTCCCTCCGTGGTGTCGTCGGCGGTCTCTATGCGCGCGCCGAGGGCTACGGCGAATCGATCTGGCAGGCGATGTACGACTCGGCCGGGTCGGTGGCTGCGGCGAGTCCGCCGCGCGGCCGGGCGGGGCGCGCGGTGGCGGTGGCCGATCGATTGGTCGGGCTGGTGGGCCTGATCGGCGTCGGCCAGGCGTCAGCCGGCACGCGGACGCCAATGTCGCCGCCTCGGCGGCGCGAGATCGGTCCGGGACCGGCGCCGAAGGCCGGCGCTCCGGATCCCGCCGGCTTGGCGGACGATCTGCTGGGGCTGCTGCTCGAGACCGGAATGGAGGTCGATCTCGATTTGCTGGCGGCGCGCTCGGTCCTCCTCTACGGCGACCGACTCGAGCGGCCGGCC
>JBCBCF010000349.1:0-3732 GCA_038530905.1 Acidobacteriota bacterium | reverse complement strand
ACGCATCGCCTGAGGCTCGAACGGAGGCTTTCTACGATGGCTCGGTGGACGATCTCGCGGCGCGACTCGAGGCGGCAGCCCGCCGCGTCCAGGCGGGGGACGAACCGTCGCCGCTGCCGCCGAGCGTCTGGGCACGCGCGGTCCGGCGGCACGCCTGGCCGACCGCGGCCGAACGGCTCGACCGCTGCCTCGAGGCTCTGATTGAGGCTCCGTGCGGCGTCGGAGGAAATGGGTAAACGACTGATAGCATCGGTATTTAGCTCATGAATTGCTCGGCCCGACGAGGGGCGGAGCGGGTGGTGTCCGATCGGTGGTTTGGTCCACGCGACGGTCGGCCCCGAGGGAGTTCGTCGTGATCGACAGTGCGCAGCCCCTGAAGCTCTCCGTGGTCTTCGTCCAATACGGGCGCGAGAAATATTCTGGAGCGCTCGAGAAACTCTTCGTTGTTCTCGATCGGCTGGAAGCCGTCGAGGCTCATGTGGCGGTGGTCGACAACGCGGACGAGGGCGCTTGGGACCACGAGGTCACCGATCGCCTGACCCATCTCGGCGGCGACAACTCTGCCTGGGAGTTCTCGGCGTTCGATCGCGGTCTTGCCTGGTTCCGCGATCGTCGACAGGCCAACGACCGGCCCGCCGACGACCTGGTGCTGCTGGTCACCGACGCGTATCGCGCCTATGGCGACGACTTTCTCGACCTGTGGACCGATGAAGCGTTTCGCCTGGCGGCTCATCATCCGGTCACGATCGGCTGGATCGACTCGCTGCTTCGTCCGCTCGAGCTGCTTGGTCACGGCTATCGCGACTTTGTGCGGTCAAGTTTCGTGCTCGGTTCGCCGACGGTCTTCGATCGGGTCGCACCGCTTGCCTATCCGCTCGATCCGGCTGCTTTCTTCAGCGAAGATCCGGCGCACCCCTTCCGCCGCGACGCGCCGATGTCCGAGGATTTGAAAGACTTCTTGATCGCCTGGCTGACCGGCCGCCAAGGCAAGGTCCGATTCGAGCAGCGCTGGCACTCGCGCTTCGACCTTGACGCCCGATCTTTCGAATTCTTCCGCCGCAAGGTGCTTGCGATCCTTCGCGAGCAGCTCTTGTCCGCTCGCCTGCAGGCGGCGGGGATACCCTGCCTGGATCTGCGGATGGTCGCCGAGCTGGAGGAGCGCGTCGGCAGTCCGCACCGCCTCGACCTCGACGCGTTCACGCGCCACGCCTGGCTGCGCTGGATGGATCGGCCCGGCACGGTCCGGCCGACTCCGCGGTGGTATGTCGATGGCTGCAATCTGCCGGCGCAGATCGCGCAGGGGGAACGCTTCGATCTCGAGGTGGCGGGCTGGGTCGGCGCCGAGCCGCGCCCCGATCACGTGGAGCTGCACCTCGGCGAACGACGCTGGATCGCGCGCTGCGAGGAAGCACGGCCGGACGTTGTCACCGCCCATCCCGAGCTCGAGGGGCGTGCCGGCGGATTTCGATTCTCGGTGGCGGCGGACGGGTTCGAGCCGGGACTGCACCGCGCAACGCTCGTGTTGCCGAGCCTCGACCATCGCGAGCCGCTGGGATCGTTGGAGATCACGCCGCGCTGCGAGCTGCGGATCGACCGTCTCTTCGTGGCGGCTGCGCGTCCGGCCGGCTCGCCGCTGCCGATCGCGGTCGACATCGGCTATCTCGGCTCGTCACCGCTCGAGTCGGTGCGTGTGTGCCTGGACGGGATCGATCTCGAGGACACCCTCTCGATCGTGTGCCAAGACGATCCGACGGCTGGTGGGGATCGCCTTCACGCGATGCGGATTGAGGCCCGCGGCAGCGTCGCCGTCGCGCGCGACGCCGCCTGGCACCGACTCGAGATCGAGGCCCGGAGCGTTGCCGGCGAACGGGCCGGATGGGCGGACGATCTCCCCGTGCGCCTACGCGACACCCTTCCGCACACCCTCAGCTGCCGAAAGATCGGCCGCCGCCATCCCCGGACGCTCGACGTTCCCGTGCACCTCGCCGGGGTGGTCGGCGGCGTCGCTCCGGGGGATCGCCTGGTGCTCACAGCCGGCGGGCGGACGCTCCTCAGCGAGCTGCTGCAGGTGGAGGACGCTCCGGGGGCGACGGCATTCTTCGACGTTCGCCGGAGCGTCGGTGGCTTCTCGGTCGGAGCTCACCAGGTCGAGCTCGCCGTCCTCTCTTCGAACGGCACCCGCCATCGACTGCTGGACTGGGAGCAGCAGGTGAGGCCTCTCGAACCGATCCTGCATCTGTCGACCGCCGAGGCTCGCCCGCGCGACGATCGCGACGGCTCCTACCTCCTGCGCCTGGTTGGCTGGGTCGAGAACGATTTCCTGGTCGACGCTCTGTCGGTGACGGTCGGCGAACAATTCCTCGGCGCCTTCGGCGTCGATCAGCTGCCGCCGACCGACGCGATGTCTGGTCCAACCGTGCTGCGCCAAGGATTTGCCCTCGATCTGCCGATCGAGTCGGAGGGCTCCGAGACCTGGCTGCATCTCGAGGCCAACCAGCGCGACGGGCCGTCGGCGACTCTCGGCCGAAGCCTGAACCTGCCGGCGTCACCACGCCGCGCGCTGCTGCTCGACGGTGAGAACCTCGACCGACTGCGTCGAGCGGACCATGAGCCGCTGCGCTTCTACGGACGGCTGGAGCTGCAGGCGCGCGTGGTGCGCTCGGTGTATCCGGAGCTGGTCGCGACGCTCGAGGTCGACGGTCGGGAAGTCGATCGTCAGGTGCTCAGCGTCGGTGACGGGATGCGCTTGCGTGCCCGCGCGCTCGAAGCAGGGGAGCGTTCGGCGTCGACGTCGAACGTTCGCCTGCGCGTCGAAGCCTACGGCCGGGTGCTCTTCGATTCGGGAGAGCGGCCGGTCGAGGTGCTGCCTGTGGCGCGGCCGACGAACCGGCTGGCCGCAGACTTCGACGTGGTGCGCTCGGCGCTCCTGCCAAGTCATCACCCGCTGCTCGACGAGCCGGCCGACCGCCTCCTCGACCGGCTGCTGCGTGATCGGCTGCACGAGGCCAGCGACGTGCGCGACGCCGTGCGCTCGCTGGCGGCCCAGGTACGAGCGCCGCGACCCTCGGTCTTCGAGACGCTGGAGCCCGCGACCACCGATCGGCCCTTGTCGATCCTGTTTGCGAGTTGGGAAGTGCCGTGCCTGCGCCACGGCGGCGGCGTCTACCTGACGAATCTGCTCAAGCGGTTGGGGCGGCGGCATCACGTCACGGTCGTGCATGCCGAAAGCCCGCACGAGCGGGGCTGGAACGACGACATTCGTCCGCTCGTCGATCGCATCATCGCGGTGCCGCGTCGTCACGATCCGGACGGACTGCCGGAGCATGCGGCAATCCCGCGCACGTTCTCCGAGAATTGGACCCCGGCGCTGCGCCAGGCGCTCGAGGCCGAGATCGCCAGGGGCAGCTATGACCTTGTCGACTACGAGTATCTGACGATGTGGCGCCACCGTCCCCGGCTGACCGCCGGCGACGGACCGGCGGAGATCCAGGCGATCCTCGAGCTGCCGGTGTTGGCGCGGCGCCTCGCCTGGGACGACGACGCCTTGGCCGCGCCGTGGCCCGATCGACTGGCGCGACTCTGGGGCGATTTGCAGGCTGCCTACGCCAGCGCCGTGGCGTTGCCGCGCGACGTGCGGCGTCTGGTGCTGGTGACGCCGGAGGACGCGGCCGCCCTGGCGGAGCTGGCGCCGAGCGACTGCGAGCTGCACGTCGACACGTTACCGGTCGACCT
>JBCBCF010000348.1:0-3760 GCA_038530905.1 Acidobacteriota bacterium | reverse complement strand
CGCGTCGATCACCGCGTCGACCTCGCCACTCTCAGGGTCGATGCGCACGATCCGCTCCTCGCTCCAGACGTTCGCGTAAAGCCGCCCGTCGACCCATTCGAGCTCGTTCAGATTCGAGACGGGGCGGCCTTCCTGCCGCACGTTGAGCGTGCGTACCCAGCGAAAGTCGTTCGGATCCCGGAAGGTCAAACGATCGCTGCCGTCGCTCATCACCAGATGGCGGCCGTCATAGGTCAGGCCCCAGCCCTGGCCGTTGTAGCCCCATCGGTCGATCGGCTCCAAGCTGTTGCGATCCCACACCAGCGCGATGCCGGCCTGCCAGGTGAGCTGCACGAGCCGATCGTCGACCAGCGCCAGCCCCTCGCCAAAGATCTCGGGCTCGAGCGCGCGCTGCCGCAGCACGCGACCTGACCGCGGGTCGACCTCACGCAAGGTCGAGCGTCGATACAGGCCGGTCGACTCCAAGAGCAGGCCGTCGTGCCAGATGAGACCCTGAGTGAATGCGGTCGGATCGTGCGGGTGGACGTCCACCACCCGCGGCACGAGGCGGGCGATCGAGCGATGGGTGGGAGGGGCGTCGAGGGTCGGCATCGAGGGCTCGGGGGCTCGGCTCCGGACGACCGGGGCCGAGGCTCGGGGCGCGGAGTCCGGCGGAGGCGCTGAGGCGGACGCGACGGCAGGTGGCGCCTCTGTTGCGGCGGGCGCGGCCTCGGATTCCAACTCACGACGCGTCTCGGCCGGCGATCCCGCACAGCCGAGCCAACCCATGCCGCCAAGGAGGCATGCCGCAACGGCGATCGGACCGATGCGTGCCCTGCTGCAGCGGGCCACGATCCGCCCCATTATCTCACCGCATGGCCGGCGGCTCCGCACGACGCATGAGCATCGATCAATGCGAGGTCCGCGCCGATCGGGCTGCCAGGCGGTGCCGGCGCCGGAACGGCCAGCGCCGGCGGACCGTCCCACGGCCGGGCGGCAAAGCGATCCAGCTCGTCCAGCAGCCAGCGATCCCCGGCCGCGTCTCGGGCTCGCAGCCTCTCCCGGACCCGATCGAGGCTGGTCCAGGCGCTGGCACGCAGCGTCCCGTCGAGCGACGGATCGGCGGTGATCGCCACCAGCCGCTGCGTCACGAGGCGCTCGACGCGGCGGGCGATCGGCTCCAGGCGGGGCCTCTCGATCTCGAGGCCGACGGTCCGGTCCACCACGCGACCCATCACCTGGTCGGGGCTCGGCGTCGAGGGGTCGCGCCGACCTCGCTCGGCCAGACGCTCCAGCCGCGCCGGCTGCAGCAGCTCGTCGAGCACGAGACCGGCGGCGGTGGTGGCGGCGCCCAGAAGATCGAAACTCTGACCGGTGGCAGACGCGAAGAGCTCGCGATTGCGGCCCTCGCCGAACGGCCGCGGGGCCAGCAACGCCAAGACGTCGTCCGGCAGATCGAGGCGCTCGGGCGCGAGGGCATCGAGCATCACCTCGAGGGCGCGACGCTGGCGCTCCGCCGAGATCGGCAGCACCGGCGCCTGACTGTCGCCGCGCACAGCGTGGGCGAGCTCGACTCCGCCCAGAGTCTTCCCCGCCGCCTTCAGCTGGTAGCGATGCATGAGGTACACCGGAACCAACACTTCCTGCAGGTGTGCCAGCGGCTGACCGACCGCGATGCGATTTTCGGCGAAGTCATCTAGAGCAACCTCGCGCACGCGCAGCAGCCGAGCGAGCTCATCCACCGCGTCCGGTCCGTCATCCCAGAGCGAGGCGCGTGGATCGGCGGCGTCGGCGGGCCGAGCGTCGGCGTCGGAGAGAAACACCAGACCGTCGTCGAGAGATGCGCGCAGCGTCCGCTCGAGGTAATCCTCCTCATCTTCGCCAGCAGCCGGCTCGCCATAGGCCCAGGCCACGGTAGCGATGTCCCAGGCGCCAAGGCCAACACCGTAGACATCCGACAGATCAATCCGGCCCTCGGCATCGAGACCGACGCGCGGAACAGGGTAGTCCATGACCGAGCCACGATCGTAGGTCGAGGCCGCGAAGTTGTGCGCGATGCCGAGCGTATGGCCGATCTCGTGGGCCGACAGCTGGCGAATCCTCGCTAGCGCCAGCTCGATCGGGTCGTCCTGCCGCCCGCTGCCCGTGCCATCGGTGCCGACCAGGCCCTCGAAGAGGAGTCGATCCTGGCGCACGCGCAGCGACCCAAGATTGACGTGCCCTTTGACGATCTCGCCGGTGCGCGGATCGGCGATGAAGCCGCCGTAGGACCAGCCACGCGTCGCGCGATGCACCCACTCGACGACGTGGTAGCGCGCGTCGAGAGGATGCACGCCCTCGGGCAGCAGCTCGACGCGAAATGCGTCTTCGAAGCCGGCCGCTTCGAATGCCTCGGCCCACCACCGGGCGCCGTCGAGAAGAGCGCTGCGCACGGGCTCCGGAGCGCCGCGGTCGATGTAGTAGACGATCGGCTCGCGCACGGGCGAGCTTGCTGCACTGGGATCGATCTTCTCTAGCCGATGGCGGTAGACGAGGCGCTCGCGGATCGGCGCGTCGAGCGCCGCCGCGTAGTTGGCATAGCCGGTGGAGAGCATGCCGATGCGCGGATCGGCCCGCCGGGGGCGGTAGTCGTCGTCGGGCAGCCGGATCCACGACACGTGCTGCACCAGGCTCAAGGCGTCGGCGCGCGCCGAAGTCGCCGCGACTTCTGAGCCTGGTTCGATGTCGTCGGTGACCCAGGTGACGAGGGCCTGCAGCTCAAGATTGTCCGGGAAGGCGAAGCAGTGGTCAAAATTGACCGTGCTGCGCTGTGCGTCGAGGCGGAACGAGCCCTGGCCGGACCAGGCCAGCACCCGACGCGTGTTGTGCAGATCGGTGACGAGAAACGGCGCCAGGTCGATCAGCGAACGGCCTTCGGCGTCGAGCGCGGCGATCTCGGTCGCCCACAGCACCGCGGGCGCGAACGACTCCTCCACCGCCGTGCGCTCGGCAGCATCGTCGGATCGGGCGCGGAAGCGAAGATTCGGCAGCTCGAAGAGCACCCGGCTTCCGACGCGCCGCAGGCGCAGAATTCGACTGTCGCCGACCTGACCGCGATCGAGACCGACCGGATTCGAGCCGAGCCCGGTCGCCAGGCTCTCGGCGAAGAGGACCTCGGCCATCACTCCGTCCGGATCCGGCGACGGCAGTTCGAGCCAGAGCGCGCCGCCGAGCGGATCGGGATAAAGGGTGAACAAACCTTCGCGCGGCTCGAGATCGCCGACGACCTCTGCCGGCAGCGGCAGATCACCGGTCGCCTGGCCAGCGGTCGGCGCAGAAGGTTGACCGGTCTCGACCAACGCCGCGGGCGCGCAGCCCAGTGCGACAGAGAGGACGACGGCGAGCGTCAACCACGACCTTCCGGCCCGACCGCACAGCGATGGCGCGCGGTCGCTTGCGCCGCGCAACGCCCGACGCGCAGCCCGCAGCTTCATCCGGCCTCGCCGTCAGCATCGTGGGGGTCGAATGATGCGTCCGGCTCAAAGGGAGGGACTTCCTCGTCGCCGGTCGCCACTTCCACCGCGAAGGCGGCGAGCGCGGCGCCGGTCTCCGCCACCTCCGCATCGTCGAGGCCGTCCTCTCGCTGCAGCTTGGCGAGCAACGAGCCGAGCAGAGCGCCGACGTGGTAGAGCAGCGAGGCGTTGTCCTCGAAATCGAGATCGTGATCGTCGAAGGCGTTGATCGCCTGCTGCAGAGGCGCCCAGTCGATCTCGATCGGTTCGCCGTCGTCGGCGGCCGGGTC
>JBCBCF010000347.1:0-3760 GCA_038530905.1 Acidobacteriota bacterium | reverse complement strand
AAAGAAGAGAGAAGATCACCGCGGCAGACGCGTGCGACGGGGCGCACATCGGCCCTGCGCGGAGCTCAGATCCTATCGCACCGACCTGGCGACGGCCCGGGGCCGACACCGGCCGATGGGCTAAGATCCCGCAATGTTCGAAGGCTCCGACTTCGAGACCCCGCTGCTGCTCCTGGCGATGCCGCAGGTTAACGATCCCTTCTTTCGCCAAGCGGTGGTGCTGCTGATCCGTCACGAGGAGGACGAAGGTAGCCTCGGCTTCATCGTCAATCGTCCGATGGAGCTGACCGTCTCGGAGATTCTCGAAGACAACGAGATCGAGTGGACGGGCGAGGCGAGCCCGAGTGCATTCTTCGGCGGGCCGGTCAGCCCAGAGATGGGCACGCTGCTCTATCGCTCCGCCGCCGAGACCGACGACGACGACGAGGTGCTGCCCGGCGTCTCCGCCAGCCACAGCCTGCAGGATCTCGAGAGCCTGTCGCGCGAGCGCCCCGAGGCGTTTCGCCTCTTCCTCGGCTATGCCGGCTGGGACAGTGGGCAGCTGGAGCGCGAGATCGTGCGCAACGACTGGCTGATCGCCCCGGTCTCGAACGACCTGATTTTCTCGAGCTCACCCGAGGAGGTCTGGCGGCGCGCCGTCGAGTCGGTCGGCATCGACCCTGACCATCTGCCGGCCTTCACGCAGCAGCAGACCGAGCCGGCCGCCAACTGATCGACCGCCGGAAGGACGACGCATGGATCCCCAGCGCATGAAAGAGGCCTACCAGCGCCTCGAGTCTCTCGACGAGCGGCTGACCTACAAGATCCGTCCCAAGCAGGGCTACATCCAGCCGTCGACCGAGCAGGTGAACGCGCACCTCGCTGACCTGGCGAACTACACCATCGAGCTGAAAGACATCGTCCGCGATCTCATGCTCGCGTTCGCGAAGCCGAAGAAAGCCCCGCCGACGGCTTGAAGCGGGCCGCTAGGCGCGACCGGTCGAGCCGAAGCCGCCGCGTCCCCGGGCGGTTTCGTCGAGGGCGTCGACCTCGTCCCAGCGCACCGGCTGCAGCCGGGCGACGACCAGCTGCGCAATGCGGTCGCCGCGCTCCAGCGTCACCGACGCATCGCCGTGGTGGATCAACAAAACCACGATCTCTCCGCGATAGTCGGCGTCGATCGTTCCCGGCGCGTTGAGCACCGTCAGGCCGTGGCGTCGAGCCAGCCCGCTGCGCGGCCGCACCTGAGCCTCCGACCCCGGAGGCAACGCGAGGGCAATGCCCGTTGGCACCTCGACGCGTCCGCCCGGCCGAATCTCAAGCGGCGCGTCGAGCGCGGCCCGCAGGTCGACACCGGCGGCATCCGCTGTCGCCGGCGCCGGCAGCGGCAGGTCGCGCGCGTGCGGCAGACGGAGGATCCGGACCAGCAGCGGCGCCGTCACTTGCGAATGTCGAGACGACCCGGGATGGTGGGATCGACCGCCGGCGGCGTGTCTCCCGACGGGGGCTGGTCACCCGAGGGCGGGCCGCCTTCCGGCGGCGCCGGCGGCTTGACCTGGTTGCTCGGCTGCGGGAGGAGAGGCGTGATGCCCGGAGGAAACGGCCGGCCAATCACCCAGGCGAGGAACGGACGCACGAAACCGGGTGAGTCCGGGGTTCCTTGCTGCTGCCCGCTGACCAGCTCAACCGTGAACTGCCACTCCGCCGGGCTCTTGCTGCCGAGGAAGCTCAGGGCCTGGTCCGCGTCGTCGGGGTTGTAGACGCCGCGAATCGGCACGTTGGGCTTCGGCGCGAAGCGATCTTCGCGATCGCGCGACAGGATCACGGCCGGCTTTTTCGCCTGCCGGCTGCCCGGATCGAAGCTTCCGAGAGCGCCGTCGTCATCCTCGTCCTCGGTCGGACCGGTCAAGTCGCCGGACGGATTCGGTGCCTCACCGCCCGGCGGCTGGTTGGGGTTCAGGCCCACCGGAATGAGCCCCCAGCGCCCGTCGTCGCGCAGCGGGTTGGGATAAAGCTGCCGAACTGAGCGTGGCTCGACCTCGATCAACTCGTCGAGATTGGTCGGAGCGCGGTTGAAGCGCGCCTGGAAGACCCGAATCGCTTCAGCGTATTGCAGACCTCGGAAGATCAGCTCGGCCTGCTTGTCGCGCTGAATCTGGTGGCTCCACAGCGGCAGCGCAGCAGCCACCCACACCGTCAGAACCGTCGCGGCGACGACCAGGACCACCAGGTTGTAGCCGCGCGCGGAATGCCGGCTCTGCGAGCGGGCGCGTCGTTCCTCGGCGGTCACCATTCCGAATAGGGCGTGCCGTCGATGCTGACTCGATCCGACAACGAGTGGACGTCGATGATGCCCGGGCCGCCGACGCCGGCACCGTCGTCGTACCCATAACCATAGGGATCGCTGAGCCCGGTGTCGTCGTAAGAATCGGAGTCGTAGACAAGAGCCCACTCCGCCTCGCCCGTCATCGGATCCATCGGAACGTTGCGCAGATAGCCCTCGTCGACCAGAGTCTCGAGCGCCGGCGGGTAGAACCCTTGATCGCCATAGTGCTGATCGATGACCTCACGCAGCGTGCGCAGGTTGGTCTTGAGCACCGCTTCCTTCGCCCGGGTCGGCGCCTGGATCAGATTCGGGATCGCCACCGCCGCCAGGATGCCAACCATCGCGATCACGATGATCAGCTCGAGGAGCGTGAAGCCGCGGCCTGCGGAGCGCCGGGGCGCGGTCGAGGATCGAGGGGTCTTCGGTCGCATTCTCCGCCTCACCACTCGGTATACGGCACACCGTTGAGGCCGACGGCCGACGACTCCGAGTAGACGTCGTACACGTTCTCACCGCCCCAGCTCGTGGCGTCCCAATCGTCCTGGACGCTGCGCAGTCCCCACTCGGTGTCGCCGGTCATCGGATCGATCGGGATCCGGCGCAGGAACTTCTGCTTGCGATCGATCTGGCCGACCAGATCGACACCCTCGACCAGGGTCTCGAGATCGGGCGGATAGCCCTCGGTGCCCAGCTCGATCGGGATCAGACCAGCATCGCTGAACCGCTTGTAGTCGTCGATCGCGTGGCGCATCGTGCGCAGCACCCGCCGCAGCTCGATCTCTTTCTGGCGCCGCACGGTAAAGCGCGCTGCCGGAAACGTCACCGCCGCCAGGATCGTCAGCAGCACGCAGACCACCACCAGCTCGGTCAGCGTGTAGCCGAACGAACCGCGCGGCGAGCGACCACACACGAGGCGACGGGAGACGGAGGAGCGGCTGGACATGAGATGCCGAGGGCGACGCGCCGTCGGTCAGTTCTCCTCGAACGCTTCGCCGAGGCCGCCGGTGGGCGCCAGCTCGATGCCCTGCTGCGGCTCCGGCTCAGCCACCGCCTCGTCGTCGCCCAACCCCGCGGCCCCGTCGATCTGCTCGCCGGCATCCTGCAGACTGCGCGGCAGCGAGCGCAGACGCTCGCGCAGGCGCTCGCGCACCCGACTGCGGGCGTCATCCTCGTCGAACGGCCCCTCGATGTCGGACTCGACCCGCGGGCTGCCGCCGCGGAAGGTGATGTTGGCGTCGGTGCCGACCCAGATCGGCAGAAGATCGGCCTCCTCGATCGAAGCGCGGCGAATGACATGCGGCGTCAGGGTCAAGACGATGTCCGTGCGCCGATTGTCGCTGTTCACGTTCTTGAACAACCGGCCGAGGATCGGGATGTCTGAGAAGCCCGGAACACCGCGCTCCGACAGGCTCTCGTCCGTGCGGATGAGGCCGGCGAGAAAATTCGTCTCGCCGT
>JBCBCF010000346.1:0-3787 GCA_038530905.1 Acidobacteriota bacterium | reverse complement strand
CTTGACCGAGGAAGGGCGGGCGCATGTCGCGGGGTATCAGGATCTCCTGGCCGACATCGTCAACAGCCTGACCAGCGACCTCGACGAGGTCGAGCGAAACCAATTCTCCGCCGTCCTGGCAAAGATGCTGTCGTCGCCCGACCAAAGAGACAATCCGTCGTCGAGATCATCGAGTCCGGGGTCCGGATCGAGGACCGCGGCCAACGAGCAGTGATGCGCCTTCACCATCAGCCTGAGACGCTCGTTGACGCTCAGCTCAGCCCCGGGGAGTTTCTGCTGTGGGTGCGGACCGCTCCCCAAGTGAGAGGACGTTGCGAAACCAAACGTCTTGCCGGGCCGGCAATGGACCGTTGCAGTTTGGACTTGAGCTGAGAGTGAACCCGCTGATGCGGGGTCTGGTTCTCACTCGATTGTGTGGCGGGCCGGTCGGTCGGACCGACGCGGCGCGCGGCATAGGTGTCGCTGCGAGTCCAGCGGGCGACGTCGGCATCCCGCGTGCCAGCAAGGAGGGGTGCTCGAGGTGTCCTCCTCCTGCTGCGGAGGAATCATCTAGGCAGAGCGTTAACTTAGGTCGCTACCGCGCGCGGCAGGTTGATCGCTCCAGCGGTCGTAGAGCTCGCGCAGGCACTGCCGGATGTTGCCCCCGTGCGCCTCGAAGAGGCGGACGAGTTCGTCCTCTCGAGGCTGTTGCTCGGTGCCGACGAGTTCGCCGACCAGGTCGCACAGCAGCTCAGGGGATGTTCGGTGCTCGTAGAGGCTGGGCAGCGGGCCCGGCCGGTGTGTGGTCACAAGGAGGGCGCCAGCTCGCCGGCTCGCCCGTCGCAGGCGCCGCCAGCTGAGCCATGAAAGCTGCTCGGTGCCGTCGATCGTCACGAAGACGTGCTCGCCGGCCTCTTCGATCGCCCGGCGTTCCTCCGCCGTGGTTCGTCTCCGTTGTGCGTTCAGCCGAACGCGGCAGACGAGCCAGCCGCGCCCTGCGAAATGGCGTTCCAGCTCCTCGAGCAGGGTCGTCTTGCCCCGCCCTTTCGGACCGACGAGGGCCGCACGCCGGTTCAATGTGTCGAAACGCTCCAGAAGGTCCGGCCACGACGTGCCGTCCAGGCGGAACGCCAAAGCTTCGATCCGTTCAGTGCGGAAAGGGTTGGTCCGTGCCGGCCGGCTCACAGCCGAAGTTCAGAGCGATCCGGAGCTGAGACCAACTCGACGCGCTGAACGCCGCCGCCCGGTTCGAGGCTCGCCTCGATCGCCCAGGTGAGCGAGATCAGCTTCCCGGAGAAGCTCCACGGGAACGCCGGCAATGGGAAACGGAAGTCGAGCTCACCACTCGGGCGCGGGTTTGGGACCGTCTCCTTGTGGGTGACTTCGACGTCCTCCGTCCCCTTGCCCGATGTGTACCAGAGGAGGCTGAGGACAAGCTCCTCGTGCTGGGCGCCGTCCCAGATGACCCGCCCCGCAACCTCGTCGCCGGGCTCGTAGAGCGTTTCCTCGAGATCGATCTGGACAGAGCTCACCGCGGATCCTTTGGGGGGACATGCACGGTGAAAGGAAACTCTTCTTTGACGTCCGGCCACCAAGGAATCTCGCCGTGCACGGTGACCAGCCACTCAATCGCGTTTCTCGCCGCCTTGAGTGAGGGCATGGTGTTGTCCGGAATGGAGACAGTCACGGTGCCCTGTCCCTCTCGCGGCTGACCGCCATAGAGGACCTGACGGAAGAAGGTCTCGTGGTCGGTGACCGTATCGGTGCCGCGAGAATAGGTCGCGGATTCGCGTCCTTCGACTGCGATCGTCAGGTTCTGGATCCGGCTCGTCCGTCCGTTGAGTCGCCAACGCAGCCTGCACACCGTGCCAAGGGTCGGCTGTGCGTCTTCCAGGGAGAGGCGAACACGCTGCGCGTTGGTCTGCACCATCCTTTGGTAGACGATCAGGCAGATCAAACCGAGACCTGCGAGAACGAAGGGAATCAAGAAGAGAATCACGCCCGGTGGGCGATCGTCAACGAAGAGGGCGAGACCAGCGAAGACCCCGACGAACACGTTCCAGCCGAGAGCGAAAAAGATCAAGAAAGTCAGCGGCAATCTATTCGACAGATCGGGCTCTAGCGCGAGACCTCGTCGGGACGACTGGCCACCGAGGTTGCTAACAGGCTTCCACTCCGCGGGGCCTCGATGCTCCATGGCGCGCGCCATCATCTGGTCGACCTTGGCGTGTCGCAACATCCGGCCGAGCGGCCCGTCAGGGAATTCCGGGATTGCTTTCCGTTTCATAGTCCGATCGAAGCATCACTTCGTTTTGTGAAGACGTCATGAGGGATCGGCAAACGCGGCCGTCACCAGGCAAATCTTCGAGTCTTGGGATCGAGCGCCGGTCATCGTTGGACGCCTGGGCGCTCGCGAGCGCGTCGGTGAAAGAAGGAGTCGGGCCGAACGTGCCGCATCGTCGGCCAGCCCTCGACCAGAATTCTGCGGAATCGGTTGGATCCCTCGGTGGCGTTCCTGGATCGCAGCGCGGATGCTGCGGCGATGAGAGAGAGGCCGAGGCCTCAGGCCCTGGAAACAGCCGGGAAGATCCGCGGATGGCGAGCCCTCGCATCGACCGCCCTCGGGCCGTGACAGGCCCGCGCGTTGTGGTGGGCCTGGCGTTCACTGGGTCACGAGGTTTCGCCAGGTTTCATGCGATGTGGACCCTCTGGGGACCCTCAACGCGAAAATCCGGCCTCGCGGCCGGATCTCGAGTTCTCTCAAGCTGTTGATAGCAAACGACTTGGAGTGGAGCCGATGACTGGATTTGAACCAGCGACCTGCTGATTACGAATCAGCTGCTCTACCACTGAGCTACATCGGCCCGGGCGGCGGATTGTAGGCGATGTGCGCGTCGCCTTCAAGGGTCTTGGGAGGTTTCTCCGGTCGTCTCGCGAGGAGGGCGAGCAAGGGCTGGGGGAGAGGCCACCTGCGGCATCGAGGGCGGCGGGGTGACGCCCGACGGATCCGTGACCCAAGCGCGGCGTTCGGCGGCGACGATGGCCGCCTCGCGCTCCTGACCACGCGTCAGGACGACCAGGAGCGCCAGGGCCAGGCCGGCCGCCAGCAGCTCGGCGCCGTTGCCGGCCAGCGTCGATCCCGCCTCGAGCACCCGGCGCGTCGGTCCTTCGGGAATGCGCATCAGCACCGCGCTGGTGGCGTCGGCGACGATCGACGCGATCCAGGCGAGCCACCAGGCGTCGACCAGGCCGGTGGGTCGCCGCGCCGACGCGGTCCGTGCGTTGCGCGCGATCTGCTGGAAGCTGCGATACGGCACGAAGAGATTGACGATCGGCAACAACCACGCCCAGGTCGCCCAGACGATCGACGGGTCGGGGGCCGGGCAGCCGACCGCCGGCAGGTTGCGAATCAGCCGCCGATGCCAGGAGATGAAGGCGATGCCGGTCAGCGCCAGAAAGACGAGCGTGAAGATCTCGGCGAAGAGCGCCGCGGTCTCGAACCCCTCGGCGGAGGTGCCGGGGAACCAGCCCGCGAACGCGATCAGCGCGCCGAGATTGGCGGCGGCGGCGAAGACGATGAAGATCGACTGCAGGACCAGCAGCGGGATCGTCACCCACATGCGGGTGGCGGGCGACACGAAGGCCTGCGGCGGCGCCTCGAGGCCTGTAGGCAGGGTCGTGCTCATGCCGGCACGCCGCGGCGGGCGACGAACAGAACGACGCATGCCAGCGCGCCCCAGAGCACCGCGATCGCGAGGATGAGTCGGCCGGCTAGGAGGCGGTCTTTCTCCGGCACCGCCGGCTCCTC
>JBCBCF010000345.1:0-3808 GCA_038530905.1 Acidobacteriota bacterium | reverse complement strand
TTTTTCCGGAGCCCGGTGGGCCGATGAAGAGCAGGTTGTGGCCGCCAGCCGCCGCGACTTCGAGCGCCCGCTTGGCGCCTTCTTGGCCCCGCACTTCGGAGAGATCCGGCAAGGGCTCCGTCGGCGCCACCACGGACCGCGAGGCAGGTTGTGCTGGTGCGATCGTCTCTCCACCCTCGAGGTGGGCCACCGCCTCGGCGAGGCTGGCGACGGGAATCACCGGCAGGGCGTCGAGTGCCGCCGCCTCGCTGGCGTTCTCGGCCGGCAGCAGGAGCTCGCGCGCGCCGAGGCGGGCCGCCATGTCGGCGATCGCCAGCGCACCGCGCACGCCGCGAACTCGGCCGTCGAGGCCAAGCTCGCCGCAGACCACGCGCCCGTCGAGGGTCTCCTGCGGAAGCTGCCCGAGCGCCGCGAGCTGTGCCAGCGCCATCGCGAGGTCGAGCGTGTTGCCGACCTTCTTGAGGTCGGCCGGCGCCAAGTTGATGACAACGACCTTGGGCGGCAGCTCGAAGCCGCTGTTCTTGATCGCCGAACGCACGCGCTCGCGGCTTTCGCGCACGGGCGCGTCGGGCAGGCCGACGATCTGGGTCTGGGGCAGGCCGTTGTGGACATCGACCTCGACCTGCACCGGTCGAGCGTCGATGCCCCACGGCGTGGCGGACAGCGTGAGAGACAACATGCCCTGGGTAGACGCCAACGGGCGTCGCGTTTGCCGCATCGAGATCGATATGCGGAACGCTCGATGTCTGATCTCTTGACATCAAGAATTCTTTCGTCAAGAATCTCGGCATGGAGAAAAAAGATCTGATCGACACCCTGCAGGATGACTGGAGGAGAGAGCGGCCCGATCTCGACGCGTCTGCGATGGGAGTCGTCGGTCGGTTGGTCGTCCTCGGCGAGCTGCTCAAGAGACGAGCCACCGACGCTTTGAGCCCGTTCGAGCTCGGATACAGCGATCTGGACACTTTGGCGACGCTGCGGCGGTCCGGACCACCGTTCACGCTCCGGCCTGCCGCGTTGCTCAACTCCGTCTTGATCCAGTCGGGATCGTTGACCGCATGCCTCGATCGTCTCGAGCGGAAAGGGCTCGTCGAGCGCGTGGCGATTCCGGGCGATCGACGAGGGCGGGCCGTGCGACTCGCGCCGGCGGGTCGGGAGCTGGTCGATCGTGCCATCGACGCCCGATTCCTCGACGCGACGGACTCGGTCGCAGCCCTCGATCCGACCGAGCGCGCGACGCTCGAGACCCTGCTTCGCCGCCTTCTGAATGCTCAGCAACCCACCGAGGGATCCACCGATGCGTAGGACCGTTCCTTGTCCCGAGAACCGTCGCTCCTGCCTCCCGAGCGGCCTCGCCGCTGTCCTTCTGGCTAGCCTCCTCGGAGCCTGCTCCGCATCGAGCGTCGCTCCGGATCACGTCGACGATGTCGGCTCGGGCTCGGTCGTCCTCTTCGATGAAACGCTGGCTCTCGAGGACGGCGGCACGTTGAGCTACCAGCGAGGGATCGCCACCGTGCCGCTTCGCCGCGACCGTCCGGGGAGCGGGACCGTCGAGGTCGAATTCTTCCGCTTCCGCCGCGCTGCCGAAGCCGCTCCGGACACTCCGCCGATCGTGATTCTGCACGGCGGGCCCGGCTTCGAAGGCCTAGGGCCCCGTCTGGAGCGGCCGGGCTACTTCGAGGCGCGCCTCGCGCGCTACACCCAGATCGCCGACGTCGTCGTTCCCGGGCAGCGAGGCTTCGGCTCGTCCGGAGCCACTCCTTGTGAACCAGTTCGCGAGCTCTCGGTCGAGGAAGCGCTCGAGCCGGCGGTCCGACAGCGGGCAATCTCCGAGGCGACCGCCCGCTGTCGGGACCGGTGGCGCTCGGATGGCCTCGATCTCGTGGGTTTCAACGTCGTCGAGGCGTCCGCTGATGTCGCAGAGATCGCTCGCCACCTCGGCTACCGCCAGATCCAGCTTCGCGGGACCAGCTTCGGATCGCATTGGGGCCTGGCCATCCTGCGGGACCATCCCAAGCTGGTGGCTCGCGCGACCCTCGCGGGTCTTGAAGGCCCCGATCACACCTACGACCGGCCGGGTGGTGTCCTCGCCGCGTTGGAGCAGATCGCGGCCGCGGCCGAGGCGTCGCCGGCACTGGCACCTCGCATCCCCGACGGCGGCCTGCTGGCGGCGTACTCCCGCCTCGTCGAACGGGCGGATTTGGAGCCGATCGCCGTTGAGGTCGACCATCCGCAGACCGGAGACGCGATGACCATTCCCCTCGACGGTGATGCGCTTCGTCACATCCTCCACGGCACGCGTCGTTTCACGTCGTTCCGATTCCGCATGCCTCAGTGGCCTGTCTCACTTCTCGAGATGGTCGAGGGCGACCTGCGGGCCGCCGGGGCCTCTCATGTGTGGAATCTCCTCGATCCCGAGCTCGAGAACGCTGCGTACTACCAATACGACTGCGGCTCAGGGATCAGCGCCGCGCGGAGAAAGCGACTCCAGGCTGACCCGGCGGTCGGACTTCTGGGGCCGACGTGGCGTCGGCTCGACGGGTTCTGCGAGGCGTGGGATGCCGATCTCGGCGAGGGGTTCCGTGAGCCCTTCCGGACCGCCGTGCCGACGGTGCTCGTGCAGGGCACCTGGGATACCTCGACGCCCTTCGAGAACGCGGTCGAGCTCCGCCCCTTTTTCGCCGACCATCACTTCGTTCAGGTCGAGGGCGGTTCCCATGGAGCGCTGCGGGAAGCGATCGAAGAGGTCCCTGGATTTCGCGAAGCGATGGATCGGTGGCTGGCGACCGGCGAGGTGGAGCAGCTGCCCGGCAGGGTCGAGCTGCCGCCTGTCGAGTGGCGGTGAGGTCGTCCTAGATCGGTGATTCGCATCGACGGCTGAGGGCGCCTCGGGAGGCCGGGCAACGGACCACGGCAGTCTGATCATGTCGACGATGGTGCGCTTGATCTGTTGGCGTCACCGGCGCGTTTTGCTGGTGTCTTGACAATTAGGACCAGTCAAGTCTACTTTCCGGCCGGCGTGGGGGACGGCAGGCACAACTCCATCCTCGCGCGCCCGCAGCCGATTGGACGACCCACCCAGATCAACGCCGCTGTTGGCCTCGACCTCAGCGGCGCGTGAGGAATAGCTCCGATGAAACAGCAGATCGACCCGTCAACCGCTCCTTGGCTCTCCCTGCTCACCTGCCTCTTCAGTGTCGTGCTGATCGCTCCGCTCGCTGCTCTTGCGGACGACGCACAGGTGCCAGCCGATGGAGCGGTGCAGAGCGATTCCCGAGACTCGCAGCAGAAGGTCGAGGCGTCCGAATCAGAGGCCGGCTCAGACTCCGCCGAGGACGACGAGGCGGAAGATGCCGTCGAAGACGAGATCGTCGTGCTCGGGAAATACCTCTACGCCGATCAAGTCAACGCGCTCAGAACGCCGACGCCGATCATCGACGTGCCTCAGAGCCTGTCGATCGCAACCGCCGATCAGTTCGCTGAGCAAGGATTCACGAGCATCGGCGAGATCGTCAACTACACGCCAGGCGTGAACACTTCGCAGGGTGAGGGGCATCGCGACGCCATCGTCTTCCGCGGCGTGCGCTCGACAGCCGATTTCTTCATCGACGGCGTTCGCGACGACGTTCAGTACTACCGGCCGCTCTACAACCTGGAGCAGGTCGAGATCCTTCGGGGCCCGAACGCTCTCCTCTTCGGGAGAGGCGGGACGGGCGGCATCTTGAACCGCGTCACCAAGAAAGGCTTGATCGGCCAGAGTTTCTCGAGCTATCAGCTGGGTTTCGACTCATTCGGCGAGGTCGGCGTT
>JBCBCF010000344.1:0-3817 GCA_038530905.1 Acidobacteriota bacterium | reverse complement strand
TCGCCACCGCAGTTGGCGACATCCCCGAGCTGCTCGCCTCCGGCTGCGGCGACACGGTGCCGATCGGCGATCTCGAGGCGATGGCCGCCGCCGTCCTGCGTCGACGCGATCCGGAGCTGCGCCGACGCGAGGGAGAGCAGGGGCGAAACACCGTCGCCGAGCGCTGGGGGCTCGACGCCTACCGGATGCGCTACGACCGCCTGATCTTCCCGGCTCGGGCCGAGCCCTCCGATGAAGAGTCGCCGGCCGTCACAGGCGTCGCCGTCGCGCCCAGGATCGAGCCCCGCCGCAACGAGGCGCCTCGCACGGAACCGCCCAGCCCGGAACCGCCCAGCCCGGAACCGCCCAGCCCGGAACCATCCAGCTCTGAACCAACAGCACCAGCGTCACCTAGCCAAAGGATCCACGGCAGCGCACCTGCCCTGATCCGATCGCCCGACCGGCGCGCGATCGGTACGTCGGTCGTGATTCCGTCGTACCAGCACGAGCGCTATATCGAAGAGGCCGTGCGCAGCGCTCTCGCGAGCGATGCCGTGGACGAGGTCGTGGTGCTGGACGACGGGTCGACGGACGACTCCGTGCCGCGACTGCGCGCGCTGTCCGATCCGCGCCTGCGAGTCGACGTTCAGAGCAATGCGGGCGCCCACGTCGCTCTCGATCGAGCGATCGAGCAATCGCGCGGCGAGGTGATCTTCATCCTCAACTCGGACGATGTGTTCGAACCCGAGCGCGTGACAGCGCTGCGCCAGGCCTTCGAAGATCCTGCGGTGGTCGTCGCCGCCTCGTGGCTGCGACTGATCGACGACGACGGGCGCGAGATCGGTCTGAAGCACGGATGGCATGACCTGCCGCCCTGGCCGCGTCCGCACGCGGGGCCCGGCATCGACGACCTCGACGACCCGGCCCTTGCCCTCCTCGCCTCCAATTGGGTCTCGACCACCTCCAACGTCGCTGTGCGGCGCCGACTGATTGACGCCGGTGTCCGGTTTCGCCCGCTGCGGTACGCGCACGATTGGGCGTTTCTGCTCGAGGCCTGCGAGCGGGGCGAGCTGGCGGTGGTGCCGAAGCCGCTCGTGCGCTACCGCGTCCATGCCAGCAACACGATCAAAGAGGGCGCCGACCAACGACCCACCGGCCGGGGCGAGGAGCGGGGCCGCGCACGCATGCGTTTCGAGATCCTCTGGCTTCTCGCCCGTCATGCCGCCACGCTCACCGCCCAGGCCGCCGAGCGCGGCGTCGCCTCGCACGACGAGCTCGAGGCCCGCCTGTGGCGCTCCGTGCCCCGCTTCGGCGCCGAAGAGGGGCTTCTCGCGCTCCTCGCCCTGCGCGGCACCGGCGCGGCGGTGCCGGCTGTGTACGACCGTCTGCTCGAGCCCGATTCGACGATGGCCCGGCGCCTCCGCGACCTCCTGGTGACACCGTGAGCGCCAGCGGTGCCTCGACGCCGAAGCCGGTGCTGACGGTCGTCGTGCCAACGCGGGATCGACCGGATCGGCTGGCCGAGACGCTGCGTGCCATTGCGAGCCAACGACTCACCGGCCGGTCGCTCGTTGAGAGCATCGAGGTGGTGGTGGTCGACGATGGGTCGAGCGATCCGGCCGTCGTTCCCCGCGTCGTCGAGCAGACGCTCTCCGGCTCAACACACGGCGGCGGACAGGAGCACGCCGCATCCCTCCGCGGGCGGGTGATTCGGCTGCAGCCGCGGGCTTCAGCCGATGGCCGAGGCCAGGGCCAAGGCCCAGCAGCGGCGCGCAATCGCGGCGTGGCGGCAGCGCGGGCGGCGCGCGTTCTCTTCCTGGGCGACGACACGCGGCCGGCGGCCGGAGCGCTCGATGCGCATCTGGAGGCGGCGGTTCGTGCCGAGCGACACCTCGGTCGGCCGGTCGGCGTGCAGGGTCGCATCCGCTGGGACCCAGAACACGAGATCTCGGATGTCATGCGCTTTCTGGCGCCGGCCGGACCGCAGTTCTACTTCGTGGGCCGGCACCATGGCGAGCGCGTGCCGTTCTCCTCGGTGCTCGGCTCCAACGTGTCGTTCCCGACCGGCTGGCTGCGGCAGGAACCGTTCGACGAGTCGCTGCGCCATGCCGCGATGGAAGACACCGAGGTCGCGTGGCGCCAGCACCGCCGCGGCTGGACGACGGTGTGGTCGGAGACCGCCGTCGCTTGGCACCATCATCCCTACCCCACCCTCGAGCCGTTTCTCGAGCGGCAGCGGCGAGCGGGCGGATCGGCGGTTAGCGTGTTGCGCCGCCATCCACGCCTCTTCGCGCCACTCCTCGCCCAGCCGACGGCCTTTGGAGCCGTCGTTTGGCTCCGCCGGCTGCTCGGCCGCGGCAAGCCGACCGACGACTGGGATCTTGCCTGCCGCGCCGCCTTTGCCCAGGGCGCCGCGGCGCACGTGCGCGATCTGCTCTCCGCGCGTCGCAACGGCGCTCGGTAGACTGCCTGCATGCCAACAGAGCTGCCACCGCGCCGCGCCCAGGAAACGGCCGACGAGGCTGAGAGCCGCCGAAAGAGCGCCCTGGTCGGAGTGCAAGGAGCGATTCTCGGCATCACGCTGGCGCTGCTGGTCGTTCTGATCCTGCTCCCGATCGTCGGGCCACGGCGCTCCGTCGAGCCGCTCGAGGTGGTGCTGGCGCCCGTCCGCGTGTCCACGACCGGTGCCTTCAGCGTCGAGCGCCGCGCCGAGCTGACGACCGCTGCGGAAGACGCCTTGGAGCGCCACCTGGTCGGTCGCGAGCGGCTCGTCGTCGACGCGTTCCCGGACGCGCCGGCCGACGCCTCGGCTGCCGAGCTCGCAAGCCACCAGCAGGCCGACGAAACTCTACGGCTCGAGCTGCGCTGCAGCCCGACGCGCTGCGGTGGTGCGCTCTCCCGAGTGCGCGCCGACTCGGCGTTGATGTCTCGGAGGAATGACGTCTCGTTCTCGATCGATGACCTCCGAGCGGTCGACACCGAGCTGGCCGATCAGGTCGAGCTGGTGTATCTACGCCATCCGCGAGACCCCAAGGCGCCCAAGCTCTACGCCACTGAGGCCGACTATCGCCGCTATCTCGAGATTCGGCGCCGCCTGCGCGACGGCGCCGATCCCGAGGCGCTGGCGCGTCTGGCGGCGCGCGTGCGCGAAGACTCCCCTCGGTTCTCCGATGCCTACCTGCTGGAGGCGCGCCTGCTCCTGCAGGCGGCGGCCGAGAGAGAAGCACGCAGCGAGCCAGTTCCAGGCGCGGCGGCGAACGTCGAAGCCGAGCTCACCCCCCGCGCGCTGCTCGAGCGAGCGCGCCGGATCGCTCCCGGTGATCCGCGGCCCGACGCGCTACTCGCCGCGCTCGACGCACCGATCCCGTCCGACGGCGCACCGCTGGCGGAGTCTTGGGCGCCTCCCGAAGTCGAAACGCTGCCCCGTTGACCCGCGCGCCGATCCCCCGCTTCGAGCGCTACCGCGAGCTGGTCGACGATTGGTCGGCCTTCGTCGACGCCTGCCGCGCGCCGCTCCCTGCCGCTCTGTGGACCAACACACTGCGCACCGACGCCGAGACCCTGCGCATCGACCTCGAACGCGACGGCGTCGAGCTGGCTCCCGTTCCCTGGCTCACGAACGCCTTCCGCGTGCGCTCCGGACGGCCGGGCAAGACCCTCGCGTTCGTCACCGGCCGCTGCCACCTGCAGGAGGAGGTGTCGATGCTGCCGATTCCTCTCCTCGACCCGAGGCCGGGCGAGCGGGTGCTCGATCTCTGCGCCGCGCCAGGCAACAAGACCTTGCAGGCCGCCGTGCGGATGGAGGATCGCGGGACGCTCGTCGCCGTTGACATCTCGG
>JBCBCF010000343.1:0-3836 GCA_038530905.1 Acidobacteriota bacterium | reverse complement strand
GTCGATCAATCGGCTGGTCTGGGGTCTGGTGACGAGCGCGCTCTTCGTCGGCTCGTCGCTGCTGATGGCGGCAGAGGTGCCGCCGGTGTTCCAGGGCTTCAGCCTGCTCGGCAGCGCCGGCTACCTGATCAGTGCCGCGCTCGGGCTGCGGCTGCTGCGCGCCATCGCCCGCTCCGGGCACCTCGACCGCGCCCGGCGCTGAGCGCGGCTCACGCCTCGTCTTGGGGGCCGTTCTCGGTCTTGCGCCAGAACTGGATCAGCCCCCAGAAGTGCTCGGTGAATTGCTCGTGCTCGTGCTTGGGGAAGAGTGCTTCCACCTTCGCGCGCACCGCTTCTTTCGCCCGCTCGGTGCCGAAGAACTCCCAGGCGACCTCGTCGAGATGCGCCAGGTGGCTGGCGCAGAACTCCCGGAACGCGTCGATCTCGAAGCGCTCGCGGGCGATGGCAGCGTAGCCGGCGAGGCTCTCGCGCAGCGGCAAGCCCTTCGCGCGCACGTCGTAATACGGCTGCCAGTCGACGGTCTGGCGCATCTTGCGGCCGGTGACCGCACAGAAGATCGACCATCGCAGAAGCGCTTTGACCAGCCATGGGAAGTGGTAGTGGAGCGACGTCACCTGCGAGTCCGGGCAGGCGTTCGCGAAGTCGATCGGATAGAAGACGCCGTCTTTGCGCAGCGATTCGCAGGAGTTGAAATCCCAGCCGAAGAAGCTGTTGATGGTCAGAGCCTGATCCACTAGGTAAGACGCCTCTTCGGTGTCGACAACGTCGAAGTCGACCTTGTAGCGATCGTGCAGTGCCGCCCCCGGGTCATAGCGGACGATGCGCACCTGTGGGCCGATGCCCAGGGTGCGCACGAAGAGGTCGTAGTCGGCGACCGCCTGCTGCAGGTGCATCACGAACGTCCCGCTCTCTTCGTACGCCTTGTGCAGAGCTTCAGCGTCGTCGATCTTCGAGACGCCCTTCCAGCCGCCGCCGTCGTATGGCTTGATGAACAGCGGATATCCGAGGTCGTCGCCGATCGCGCCGAGATCGAAGAGACGGGCGTAGCGATCGAGGGTTGCGGCCAGATCCTCGTGCCCTTCGTAGGCCTTCGGCGGCACCATCCAGGTGCGCGGCACCGGCAGGCCGAGGCGCATCATTGCGCAATAGGTCGTCTGCTTCTCCATCGACTGCAGCGACCACGGGTTGTTGAGCACGTAGAGGTCGTCGAGCAGAATCGACTTTTTGATCCACTCTCGACTCGTGTGGTACCAGTGCGTCAGCCGGTCGAGGACGACCGCGTAGCGGCATGGCTGCTGCAGATCGAACGGCTCGATGGTCACCCGTTCGCTCGCCACCTCGACAGTGTCGCCGTTGTGCGGCACCTTGAGATCGAGGCGAGCGAGGATCTCTTCGTAGCAGATCGGCCAGTCGACATCGGCGCCGAGCGATAGGCCGACCAGACGGGTGACGTTTGGCATGGAACCCCCTTCGCGAGTTGAGTTCAGGGATTTTCGCACAGCGGTGGGGCCGCTGCGGGACAAAAAAACCCCGCGCTGTGGGCGCGGGGTGCGAAGGAGGAACGTTGCCGGAGGCGTCTCTCACGTTCTTGTACGCACCGACAGACGCGCGCGTTGCGCTCTCGGCGAAAAAATATGTCGAGATCCCATCTCGGCGCCGATCGCGGCGCGCCTCAGATGCGTCGGCGCAGGGCCTGGACGACCGCCATGCACAACAGCCCGACGAGGCCGGCCGACAGCAGGGCCGATGAATGCGCTCCGATCACGTGCGCCGGATCCGAGATCGGGCAGACGAGGCGCCACGCGCTGTCGGCCGCCAGCGCGCTGCCGGCGCCCAGCAGGAAGCCGAGCCGCAGCGGCCGCGAGGAGAGCCCAAGGCTCGCGAGCAGAGCGGCCAGCAGGACGCACGGAAGGGCGGCGAGCAGCTCGACGCGGTGGCAATAGAAGCCGATCGAGAGTGCGTCGGCGGTCTCTGGCAGGGCGACCGGGCTCCGGTGCCACGACAGGCCGGTGACGCCACCGTGCACGGCGATGGCGAGCCCGGCGCCGACGCCGAGCTGCGCCCGCGACGGTCGAAAGCCCGGCACCGTGTCGCGCACCGCCATCGCCAAGAGCAGAATCGCCATCACCAGCTGGCCGATCGAGAGCCACCACATGCCGATGGCGCCGAGCGCCGCACGGTCGAAGCGCAGCGGCTTGATCGACAGGAAGACGGCCAGGGCGCAGGTGACGAGCAATGCCGTGCCGGCGGTGACCAACAGCGGGCCCGGAACCGTCCGGATCGGCTGCAGGGATTCGCGCAGGAGATCCCGCAGCTCACCCAGGCTGGTGTCGGGATCATTCACGCTCGACACCCGAGAGCACGCGCAGACTGAGCATCGCGCGATGGGCGCGCACCTTGGCCGCCCCCACCCGGATCCCGAGAATGCCAGCGATCTCTCGATGGCTCAGGCCCAGAGCGTGATGCAGCAGCAGGATCTCGCGTCGGTCTGCAGGGAGTTTTGCCATGGCACGCCTCAGAAGGTCTTTGTCTTCGAAGGCAGTGCCGGTAACCGGAGCGATCAGCTCGAGCACCTCGTCGTCCTGCGGCAGCTCGTGTCGACGACGCCGGGTCCCGCGTCGCACATCCATGAGATAGACATGGCGGGCGATGCCGAAGGCCCAAGGGCGCACCGGGCGCGGGGCGAGGTAGGTGTGCCGTGAGCGGTGAATCTGGAGGAAGGTCTCCTGCAGCAGGTCGTCGGTCCGCGATCGATCGAGCGTCAGGTGAGCGAGATAGCGCCGGAGCGGCGGCAATAACCGATCGTAGAGGGCGTCGAACGCCTCCGCCTCGCCGCGCTGGTAGCCGACGAGGAGAGCGACCAGCGGATCTTCCGCGACCCGCGGAGTCTCCGGCTCGTCGGACGTCGACGTGTCGTCGGTCGACCGGTCGGCTGCGCTGAGGACCGACCACAGGGCCGGCAGCCGGCTGGTGAACAGGGGCCGGCGAAGCCTTCGCGTGCCGAGCGACCGGAAGGGCAGCCAGCGGTCCGGTGTCCTGTGCCGCCACGGTGGCCGCGACCGTCGGCGCCCGAGCCGCAGGCGCCCCAGCGGCGAGTCGAGCGCGTTGAGCTGAGCTGGCGACGAAGGCATGCGCGGCGAGGTCGCCAGCCCGATCAGTAGGCGACCAGCAGGCGAGCGGCGGCTTCGATCTCGTTGTCCGAGACCAAGAACGCCTGCTCGAGCGGAGGAGCGTAGGGGACGGGGGTATCGAGAGCGCCGAGCACGCGCACCGGCGCATCGAGAAACTCGAAGACGCGCTCTTGTACCAGCGCGGCCAGGCTCTCGCCGATCGATCCGCGCCGGCTGTCCTCCTGCACGATGAGCACGCGCCCGCAATGCGCCGCCACGCGCAGGAGCGTCGACTCGTCGAGCGGCGCCAGCGACCGCAGATCGAGCACGGACGCCTCGATCCCGTCGCCGGCCAGCCGTTCGGCGACGTGGAGGGCGCGATGCACGTACGCGCCGTAGCTGACGATCGCTAGATCGTCGCCGGCGCGCCGCAGGGCCGCGCGCCCGAGCGGCAGCGGCTCCGGGCGCTTCTCGCCGAGCGCCTGCTTGAGCTTCGGATCGCGGTAGAGGGCGATGTGCTCGTAGAAGAGCACCGGATCGGGATCCTCGACCGCCGTGCGCAGGAGGGCCCGGGCGTCGCGTGGCGTGGAGGGCACGACGATCTTGAGTCCCGGCGTGCGGTAGAACCACGGCTCGGTGTTTTGGCTGTGGTACGGCCCGGCGGAGCGCAACCCGCCCCACGGCATGCGCACGACCATCGGCACCTCGCCGCCCCAGCGCCAGCGG
>JBCBCF010000342.1:0-3844 GCA_038530905.1 Acidobacteriota bacterium | reverse complement strand
CGTCGCCGCCGCGGCGAGCACCTGAGCCGGGAAGCGAAGCATCATCCGTCGGCGGGCGGCGGCAGGCGAATCCGACGCTTGTCCGGATCGCGGGCCGGTCGATAGAGGATCGCGAGATGACCGACCGTGCCCACCACGTCGCAGTCGAGACGGACGGATAGCTCTTCGAGGAGGCTCTTCTTCTCGTCCTTCCAGTCGACGAATCGAATCTTGATCAATTCATGATCGCCGAGGGCGGCATCGACACTCGCCACCACCGCGTCGCTCAATCCCTGCTTGCCGAGGTGCACGACCGGTTTGAGCGCGTGCGCCAGACCGCGCAAATGCCGCCGCTGCTTGCCGCCGAGACCGGGTCGCACGGGGTCCTTCGAAGGCGCCGCGTCGTTCATGGGCTCTGCCTCGACGGGCGCCGCAAGCTGGCGCCGTCTGGGAGCATGCCGTGGCGAGCCGCCACCTCGTCGTAGAAGTCGATCATGCGGCGAACGTAGGCGCGCTTCTCGCGATACGAGCCCGGGAAGAAGCTGCGCTTGAAACCATGGATGATGATCGAGCGCAGCACGCCCGGGGATAGATCGAAGGCTCGGCAGGCCTTCTCGATCTCTTCCGTCACCGACGTCCGAGACACCAGGCGGTTATCGGTGCACAGGGTCACCGACAGCCGATCCTGCACCATGCGGCCGAAGGGATGGTCTTCGACCCGACGCAGGCTCGGCATCGTCTGCATATTCGACGTGATGCACACCTCGAGCGTGATGCGGCGATCCGCGACGTACTCGGAGAGCTGCCGCACGAAGCGCTCGGGATCCTCGTCTTGAACCTCCTCCGATGCATAGAGCCGCGTGCCGTGACCGATCCGGTCACAATTGAGCTCGGTGAGGGCCATGAACATGCTCTCGGGTCCGTAAGCCTCACCGGCGTGCACCGTCGTCTTCAAGAAATGGCGCTTGGCGAGCTCGAACGCGTCTTCGTGGTCGGATGCCGGATGCCCAGCCTCGGCGCCCGCGAGATCGAAGCCGACGATCGGCAGGCCGACCTCGTCGCGCGCCTGCACCACCGCGCGCGCCAGCGACAGCGAGGCGACACCGTGCACCTCCTTCATCGGCCAATTCGACAGCGCGCCCAGAAGTTGACGGTAATACGGAGCGAAATTGGCCGTGAACATGCGCATGGCGCAGGTGATCAGGCCGTAGCGGAACGGCGGCTCGCCGCCGTTCCGCACCGCCTCCGAGGCTTCGTGGCGTCGACGCACGCGATCGAGGCCGCGGTCCACGGCAGCGAGCACGTCGCGGACGTCGAAACCTTCGCGCACGTGGAGCTGCGGCGCGAAGCGAACTTCCATGTAGCGCACACCCTCGGCGAGCGCGTCCTCGGCCAGCTCGTACGCCACGCGCTCAAGCGCCTCGGCGTCGGTCATGACCGCGCAGGTGTAGGCGAAACCGTGCAGATAGTCGGGCAGGTCGCGATATTGCTCCTTGAAGACGAGCTCGAGAAGGCCCTCGGGCGTCATCGACGGAAGCTGTACGTCGCGCTCGCGCGCCAGCTCGATCAGCGTCTCGAGACGCAGCGAGCCGTCGAGATGGACATGGAGATCGCTCTTTGGGATCTCGTGCAGGAACTCTCGGCTGTAGGTCGGCATCCAGTGGAGCCTATCGAACGCGGGCTCGCTCGTCGCCGAATCACCCTCTCTCTGGCCGAGCGGTGGCACGCAAACTCGCTTGATGTATGATCATCCCGGTTCGAGACCCGCGACGCCGCTTCGCCACCCCGGCAGAGCGATCGCGCCGAACCAACGTTTCGCTCGATCCGACTTCGCTTCCGCTCCGCGCCCTCGATTCGATCTCGAGCCGGCCGACGGGAGCCTTTCGAACGGCAGAGCTCCGCCATACGGAGCAACCTTTCGACGACGTTTCATCGCATCGAGATCCGAGCCGCAATCCGTTCGCTCCGTCGCTCGACGAGTTTTCCGAGCGCCCGAGTTCGCTTCTGCCCTGGGCCGTCGCCCCGTGCGACCCGCGGCCTTCCGCCCCCGAGCAGCCCGCGCCTCATGATCTCGGCGCAACGCGCCGCCCCGCGACCGCCGTCTCGTCACCGAGACCCGGCGCCGATCGGCCCGAGCAGAAAGATCCGCACCACGTGACCACCTTCGATCGGGAAGGGGTCCTTCGGGACTACCGCATCGCCTGGGAGAGTCGCCACGCCAGCCTCATCGGTCGGCGCGAAGTGCTCACCGGCAAAGCCAAGTTCGGCATCTTCGGCGACGGCAAAGAGGTTGCGCAGCTCGCCCTCGCCCGTCAGTTCGAGCCGGGCGACTGGCGCTCCGGCTACTACCGCGACCAGACCTTCGCCCTCGCCACCGGCATGGCGACACTCGAAGAGCTGTTTGCGCAGCTCTATGCCGACCCGGATCGCGAGCGCGAGCCGATGTCCGGCGGCCGGCAGATGAACGGCCACTTCGCAACCCATACCCTCGATCTCGAGGGGCGCTGGCTAGACCTTCTCGCGCGGCCGAATTCGAGCGCCGACAGCTCTCCCACCGCGTCGCAGATGCCGCGCCTGGTCGGCCTCGCCTACGCCTCCAAGCTCTATCGGGCCTTGCCGTCTCTCCAACTCAACGACGCGCCCCGCTTCTCCAACGACGGCCGCGAGATCGCCTTCGGCACGATCGGCAACGCGAGCTGCGCCGAGGGTCCATTCTGGGAGGCCATCAACGCGGTGGGTGTGTTGGGCGGCCCGCTCGTGATGTCGATCTGGGATGATGGCTACGGCATCTCGGTGGCGAACGAGCACCAGGTCACAAAGGGCGATCTGTCAGCCCTCCTGGCCGGCTTCCGGCGTCAGGGCGACGGCCCGGGATATGACCTCTACACCGTCGCCGGCTGGGACTATCCGGCGCTCTGCGCCGCCTACGAGCAGGCCGCTGCGACGGCGCGCGCCGCGCACGTGCCGGCGATCGTGCACGTCGTCGAGATGACGCAGCCGCAGGGTCATTCGACCTCCGGCAGCCACGAGCGCTACAAGTCGGCCGAGCGCCTCGCGTGGGAGAAAGATCACGACTGCCTCGTGCTTTTCCGCCGCGAGATCCTCGAACGCGCGTGGGCGGATGAGGCCACACTCGACGCCATCGAGGCCGCCGCGGCGGACACGGCGCGGGCGGCCCAAGAAGCGGCTCTCGAGCGTCACGGCGAGCCGATCCGCGCCGAGCGCGAGCGCGTTCTCGCGCTGATCGAGGCCGACCGGCCGACCACCGACACCGCCGTCGAGGAGCGGCTGCAGACGATCGCCGCCGCGCTGCGCCGGCAGCCGAGCCCGCTGCGGCGCCATCTGCACGTGGCGGCCCGCGACGCCCTCTTCGCCCTCCGCGCCGCGCCCGAGGAGACGCGCCGTGACCTCCTCAACTGGACGGTCCGCTCCGACGCGGACAACCGTCGAATCTATGCTCGCCACCTTCTGGCAGAGGATTACGGTGCGGCCCTGGCGGTCGAGCCAGAGGCCGTTGCATTCGACGACGACGCGCGGCGGGTCAACGGCTTCGAGGTGCTCAACGCCTTTTTCGACCGCGCCCTCGAGCAGCATCCGAACCTCGTCGCCTTCGGCGAAGACGTCGGACAGCTGGGGGACGTCAACCAGGGCATGGCGGGCCTGCAGGAGAAGCATGGCGCCCTGCGGGTGGCCGATACGGGCATCCGCGAATGCACGATTCTGGGTCAAGCGATCGGCCTGGCGATGCGCGGACTGCGGCCGCTGTGCGAGATCCAATATCTCGACTACATCCACTACGCCCTGCAGATCCTCTCGGACGACCTGGCGACGCTGCGCTGGCGCAGTCGCGGGCGTCAGGCCGCGC
>JBCBCF010000341.1:0-3884 GCA_038530905.1 Acidobacteriota bacterium | reverse complement strand
GGCGGCGGAAGCGCCGTGGAGCGAGCGCTGGGGCGTCGGCAGCCGAGTGGCGGTGACCGTCTGCGGGCGCAATCACCTGGCAAAGGCCCGCGTCTGGGCACAGTCGCTGACGCCGCACGATCCGGCGCTCGACCTTGTCGTGGTCGTGGTCGACGCTGTGCACGACGCGGACGGAGCCCTGGTCGATGAGGTGCCGCACGCGACAGTGATCGACGGGCGCAGTCTGGGCGTGCCCAGATTCGGCTTCCTGGCCCTGCGCCACACGACCTTCGAGCTCTGCGCCGTGCTCAAGCCGTCCGCGGTGCTCGCCGTGCTCGCTGCTGGCGCCGAGCGTGTGCTCTTCTGCGACGCCGACCTCGACTTCCATGCGGCCCCCGACGCCCTCTTCGCACTCCTCGAGCGCCACGCCGTGGTCGTCTCTCCTCATTCTTTCGAGCCCTTTCCGGATCCCGACTCTTCGGGACGGCGACCGACCATGCGCGAGCTGTCGGCGTCCGGCGTGCTCAATTCGGGACTCTTCGGCGTGCGGGCGGGCGAGGCCGCGCGCGGAGCGCTCGAGCGCTGGCGCGTCATCATGCAGCGGCCCGGCTTCTTCGCCGGCGACACCATGGACGAGCAGCGCGCCTTCAACTGGTTGATCGCCTTTGTCGACGATCTGCATGTGCTGCGCGACCGGTCGTACAACGTCGCCTATTGGAACCTGCACGACCGCTCGCTGCGAGCCCGCGCGCTCGATGGCGGATCGGGTTTCACCGTCGACGGGGAACCGCTCGTCTGTTTCCACTGGAGCGGCTACTCGGCCGCGGATCCATGGCGGCTGTCGCGCCACGATCGGCGCTACTCGCTCTATGCCCTGCCGTCGGTCGCGCGCCTGGCAGACGGCTACGCGCGCCGCCTGGTCGCCGCTGGCGAGCTTGAGACCCTGCGTGGAGCGTTCGACCGGCTGCCGTCCGGCGTGCCGGTCGACGACCGGCTGCGCCAGCTTTGGCGTGGCGCCGAGCCCCACCTCGATGTCGACGTAGATCCCTGGACCGACGATGGCGAGGCCATGCTCGCCACCGCGATGCTCCAGCCACAGGCGGGCACCGGCTTGCTGCCTCTGCTCCTGCACGGTCTGTGGCTCGAGCGCGAGGATTTCCGCCAGACCTGGCCGGACGCACCAAAAGATCCGGCTGCCTTCATCGCCTGGTTCGCCGCCGATGGTGCCGCCGCGCTCGGCTATCAAGAGCTCTGGGATCGCTGGCGACCGACGATCCCCAAGCGCGAGGGATTGGAGCAGCTGGCGGCGATGCTCGACGCGCGTCCTCAGCTCGTCCAAGATCTGGCGTCTCCACTCGGCACCGATCGACCGCGCCTGATCGAGCGCCTGCGCTGGGCGGGCTCGACCGCGATGGCGGACGCGGTCGCCAACGGCGAGCTCGAGTATTTCGTTTCCTCGCCGCTGGCGGCCCTTCGCTCCTTGGCTCGCGAGCGGCGACTGCGCGTCGACTTTCCCGACCTGCTCGACCGAGACGCCGAGCGCTTCGCCGAGTGGATCGAGCAGGAGGGCGAACCGCGGCACCTCCTGCCTGCCGGCACCGCCGAGCGCTTTCGACAGCGCGCATCCGGCCGCGCGCTGGCCCGCATCTTCTTGCACCTTCAGCGGCGGCGCGATCTCCAGACGCTCTTTCCGCTGGCGCTCGTCGGCGAGAAGAGCCTCGACCTGGCCTGCTCCCTGCTCGACTCGACCGACGAGGAATACGACGCCGATGACGTCGTCGTTTTTCTGTGGACGATGGACGAGGAACCGTGGGTCGGCGTGCCGCTGGCGCTTGAGCAGGCCGAGTTGCGCCGCGCGGCGCCGACCGCGCTGTCCATCGACACCGCGCGGCGAGCCTTGGCGCCGGTGGTCGCCAAGGATCCACGCTTCGCCCGGGCGATCGATCGCTTTCTGGCGGTCGACCACGGCCGACGGAGCCGAGACGCCCGTCTTTACGATGCCGCGAGCGCGGCGCGCGGCGAGGTGATCGCCGCACAGCCGCATCCGGTCGCGCCACCGGCGGCCGAGCGTCCGGGGGTCAACCTCTTCGCGCCGTTCGCCAGCGGCATCGGCCTCGGCGGCATGGCCCGCGGTCTCGATCGAGCGCTTCAGGCCTGCGGCGTCGAGACCTCGAGGGTGATCATCGGATCCGGCACCCGCCAGCACACGATCGAGCTCGACGAGGTCATCGGCCAGTACCGCGCCGCCTTCGGCACCAACCTCTTCCTGAGCTATCCGCACGCGGAAGAGCGGCCGCTCGAGCTCGAGGCGCGCCATGTGGTCGCGGACCGGCGCAACATCGCATATCTCGCCTGGGAGCAGCGCGACGGCCATCATTTCTGGCCGGACGTCTATGCCAAATTCGATCAGATCTGGGCGCTCTCCAGCTTCGCTGCCCGCTCCCTCGAGCGGTCCACCGGCCGGCCGGTGCAGGTGGTGCCGTGCGCTCTCGAGGTCGACCGGTTTCCCGAGGCCGTCGGCGCGCAGCATTTCGACCTGGACGGCGACCGCTTCAGCTTTCTTTACGTCTTCGACGCGAGTAGCTCGATCGAGCGCAAGAATCCGTTCGCCGCTCTCGACGCCTTCGCCCGCGCCTTCCGCCCGGACGATCCCGTGCGCCTGATCTTCAAGGTGTCGAACGCCCGAAGCACCCAGCACGGCGAGCGGCTTCGGCAGCTCGTTCGGCGTGCCGCCAGCTGTCGCGGCCTCGACATCCGTTTTTGGATCGATCAGTGGCCGCACGCAGAGGTGCTGCGCCTGATCTCGGCGGTCGACTGCTACGTCTCCCTCCATCATTCGGAGGGGTTCGGCTACACCTGCGCCGAGGCCATGGCCTACGGCAAGCCGGTCGTGGCCTCCGGCTATTCGGGCAACCTCGAATTCATGAGCGACGAGAATTCGTTCCTGGTCGAGACGCCGGAAGCGGAAGTCACGCGCGGCGACGGTCCGTTCCAGCGCGGCAGCGTGTGGGGCGAGCCGAGCGTCGAGCATGCCGCCGAGCTGATGCGGCTGGTCGTCGATGAGCGCGATCAAGCGGTCGAGCGGGGCCGCCGCGCGGCTGAGGACGTCCGCAGGATCCTCGCACCCTCTCGGATCGGCGAGATCGCCGCGATGGCCCTGGCGGGCGAAGCCGCCGCATCCTCAACGGCCGGCGCGGGCCAGGAAACGGCCGGCGCGATCTAGGAGGCGTCGGCGCCGCGCTTGGCGCGGATGTTGACGACGCTCGATCGCGCACCGGCCGCATGCATCGCGCGCCGCCAGATCGCCTCGCGATGCTCAGCACGCGCCTCGATGCCGTGGCGCGAGGCGAGCTGGCGTCCGCCTCGCCGCAGCCGCGCTTCCAGCTCGCCGTCGCGCAGCACCGAGAGCACGTGCTCAGCGAGCTCTTCGTCGGAGCGACCGATCAAGCAATGTTGGTGCGACACCGCGCCGAGTCCGTGCATCGCCAGCGGCGTCGCCACCACCGGGGCGCCTGCGGCCAAGGCTTCGAGAACCTTGACCCGCATGCCGGCTCCGGCGTCGATCGGCGCCACGAAGGCGGCGGCCGACCAAAGGAACGGCCGAAAATCGTCGACGAAGCCGGTGACCCGCACCCACGGCGTCGCGGCCCGGTCGAAGAGATCGTCCGGCGGAAACGCGCCCACGAGGGTGCACCGCACGTTCGGCCGCCGGGCGCGCACCCGCGGCAGCACGCCCTCGATCAAACGCCGTGCGGCGTCGATATTCGGCGGATGTCGGAAGTTGCCGAGGAACACCAACTCGCGCTCCGCAGCCGGTTCGACGGTCTCGGCGGGCGGCGCCAGCCGCTCGAGGTCGACCGGTAACGTGTCGACGTGCAGCTCGCAGTCGCTCGGCGCCAGCTCCG
>JBCBCF010000340.1:0-3901 GCA_038530905.1 Acidobacteriota bacterium | reverse complement strand
GAGGTCGACGAGCGACGGCGACGCGAGGACGACCTCGGCCTCGCGCAGTGCCGGCCTGCCGCCGATCGCCCGCCAGATGGCGAGGAGGGCTCTGCGTCCGTAGGCGGCGACTACCGCAAGGGTGGAGCGCGCAGGCGCCGCTTGATAGCTCAGCACCTCGACCTCGGCGCTGTCGGCCGGCAGCCAGTCTCGGATCCAGCCGGGGCCGCAGATCGCCACCGATTGCACCTCAGGCCGCCGAGCCAGCGCCGCGGCGAGCGCCAATAGGTGCCGGTCGCCACCGCTCGGGACGCGCGTCAGGTACCCGCCGTTGAAGATCAGAATCCGCACGCGACATGCTGGCACGACGCGGCCGCCATGGGGTCTAGCGCGCCGTCAGAAGCGCCAGCCGACGCCGACGAGCAGGCTGAGCGGCTCGTAGTCGGCCTCGACCGTGCCGCCGAAGCGTTCCTCGGCCTCCATCTCGAGCCCGGACACGCTGAGCCAGCGAAGCTGGACATCGAGCGTCCATCGGTCCCCGACGTCACGCTCGACTCCGGCGAAGATCTGGAAGCCGACATCGTCGGTCTCGAACGAAATCTCCTCGTTGGCTCGCTCAAAGTCGATGTCGACCTCCTGCACCCAGGCGATGCCGGCGCCGAGGTACGGCCGCCACGCCGCCTCGGGCCGAAGCGTCCAGCGCCCGTTGGCCGAGATCGTGACCGAGGCGTAGTTGCCGTCCTCGAACACCTGCCCGTCGGCCAGCTCGACCGAGTCGAGATCGTTGGTCGAGTAAAGGTATTCCAGCTCGAGTCCGAAGCGGTCGGTGAACGCCCAGGTGTAGGCGAGGCCGAAGCGGAAGCCGAGGTCGTAGCTCGAGTCGACGGCGTCGGCCAGGCGCGGATCGTCGATCGATAGGTCCGAGCCTTCATCGACCGTGCCGAAACCACCGACCAGTTTCAGCGTGCCGTCGGCCGCTGCCGGCGAAGCCACCAGAGCCAAGAACAGAACGAGAACGAAAAGCGGCCGGCGGCAGGCGTCAACCAGGACGGTCAGCGAGCGATGGGGTGCGCGGCGATCGACAGACATCGGGCGGTCCTTTCTCGATGTGGAGTTCGAGAGCGCGTCGCGCGGAGCTCCGTCTCGGCGACCGCGAACGCACTCAGATCGATCGCCATCTTCGGGGCCGTTCGTGCAACCGGTGGACCTCCCTGCACGAACGGAGTGCTCGATGCACGAACGGTCGCCGGTGACTTCATCCGCTCTTGACGGGGCGCGGACGCTCGGTTTCGAGCGCTATCTCGTGGTGGTTGGTGGCGTCCTCGTCGCTCTCTTCGTCCTGCTGGATCCGTCGGCCTCCGCGGGCCTATCGCTCACGGCCCGGATCGCTTTCTGGACGCTGCACGCCTTCGTCGGCCTTCTGCTCTTGGCCTGGGTGCAAGGCGGCCTCGGCCGCTTCGACGTCTGGCGTCGAAGGCCCTGGGCGACGACGGCCGTGTCGGGCCTGCTGGGAGCTCTCACGTTCGCTCCGGTCGCCCTCGGCCTCGAATCGCTCCTCGGCCTGGCCGCCGAGCCCGACGACGATGTCCTCGACGCCTGGGCGACGCGCCACGGCCTTCTCGGCGAGGTCACGATCGAGGCGCTCGAGCTGGCGCCGATCGTCACCGTGACCTGGCTGGCGGTCAACCTGCCCTGGCTTCTGCGCCTCGACTTCACGACCGCCCGGTCGCTCGGCGCCGCTGCCCAAACAGCTGTCGCGGTCGATCGGACGAGACGAAGCGAGGAAGACGATGTCGACGCGCTGACGACGCCTCCCGAACCCAACGCCCTCGACCCGCCGAGCGCCGGGTTGGAACGGACCTCGCAGGCCGAACACGAGGTCACCGTCGCCCCGGCCGCTGTCCAGACCGTGGACAGCGGCCGAGATCCCGACCGTGCGTCGATCGACGACGACGGCCCCCTCCTCGCGCGTCTGCCCTCCGCGCTCGGCACCGACGTCGTCGCCCTGCGTTCGCAGCTCCACTATCTCGAGGTCTTCACCGACCGCGGGCGCGCTCTCGTCCTCTACAACTTGCGCGACGCGATCGCCGAGATCGGGGCGCGCGATGGCGGCCTGCGCGTGCATCGCTCGCATTGGGTGGCCGACCGACACGTCCGCCGACTTCGGCGGCGAGGGTCGGGCTGGATCGTCGAGCTGTCGACCGGTCTCGAGCTACCGATCAGCCGCCGACTCGTCAGTTCAGCCAAAGACCGCTGGGGTGATGCCGCCACCTATGCGATCGCTGACGCGTGATGAGCGGGCGGCGCCTCGAGCGGGCGTCGAACAGGAGATGCCCTGGCAATCCTTGACCCGAGCTTGACGACGCACGAGGCCGCGGCGCGCCTGAACCGGCTATCCTAGGGCCGTGCGTTTCGTGTCGCTGCTTCTCTCGGGTCTTCTCTTCGCGGTTCCCGCCACCGGCTCGTCGTGCCCGAGCTGCGTCTTCGCGCTCTGCGCCGCGGCGACCGGCGAGGCATCGGCAGCTGCCTCGGTGCCGGTCGAGACGACGGCCGACGGGACGGCGCCGGCCGATGAGGTCCATCGAGAGCAGGCGCCCTGCCACGCCGCCGCGATGAGCCAGACCGGCTCCGAGAGCGCCGCGATGCCGCCGGCTCAGACCGCGCGGACGGGCGCGCAGCCCTGCCAGGTCGACAACCTGTCATGCGACGGTGTCCTGGCACCCAAGGCGCGCGAGGCCTCGCTCCATCCTGGCGTCGCCTGGCCGAGCGTTCTCGGGAGCGAGGCTGGCTCGACACCGATTGCGACGCTGCCCGCCCAGGTCGCTGACCGGCACCCTCGCGGAGCACCGCCTGATCTCCTCGCCGCCTCTCCTCCGCTCTACACCCTCCACTCGGTCCTGATTCTCTGAGACCGAGCACGGTGGCGTCCGCGTCCTTCGACGCGACGCGCCCCAGGTCGAGCCTCGGTCCGACGGTCGCCGCGTAGCGCCGCCGGATCCGCACTCCGCGCTCGACGCCTGTCCTGTCCTCTCGGCGCCTCTATGCGCCGCGGTTTGAGCCGTCTGGTCGAGCGCGATCGGGCGCAGCCGGCATTCTTCAGCCTCGACTCTCGTCCTCGTTCGGCGTGGCGCGATCACGCTGCGACGAGGCGTCGGTCCGACACGCCCTCGGAGAAGTTCCCGATGTTCGTCCCCATCTCCCCGCGCCGCTGGTGCCTTCGCCTCAACCCCGTTTCGATCCCTTCGCCCTCTCCTCGCCGGAGGATCTCTGGCTCCACCCTCTGGATCTTCGGCCTCGCCCTGTCGCTTCTTCCGACCCTCCTCTCTCCAGCGGTCGCGCGGGCATCCGGCACGGTTGTCGAGGCCGAGCTGACGATCGAACAAGCTCTCGTCGACTTCACCGGCACGCCGACCCCCGGCATGACGGTCAACGGCACGATCCCGGGCCCCACGCTGCGCTTTCGGGAGGGCGACCTTGCGCGCATCCACGTGCACAACCGCATGGACGTCCCGACCTCGGTGCATTGGCACGGCCTCTTGGTGCCGCCGGACATGGATGGAGCACCCCTCATCAGCTCTTCGCCGATCGCTCCCGGCACAACCTTCATCTACGAGTTTCCGATCCGGCAGAGCGGCACCTATTGGTACCACTCGCACACCGCGCTGCAGGAGCAGCAGGGGGTCTACGGCTCCATTGTCATCGAGCCGGCCGGCACCCGGCGGACCGACGCCGACGTGCCGGACCGCGATCACGTCGTGTTGTTCTCGGATTGGACCGACACCGATCCGCATCAGGTTCTGCGGCAGCTGCGCCGCGGCAGTGAGTGGTTCGCCGTCGAGCGCGGCACCGGGCAGAGCCTCTTGGGCGCATGGCGCCTGGGAATGCTGGGCGATTGGCTGCAACGCGAGCTCCAGCGGATGCC
>JBCBCF010000339.1:0-3914 GCA_038530905.1 Acidobacteriota bacterium | reverse complement strand
GACGCCCAGCTGCTCTGTCACGCGGCGGATGTTCCTCTTGGCTCCGTCGGAGATGTAGCCGTTGTCGAGACTGAACGCCAGGACGCGCAGATCCATCTCGGCGAGGCGGCACAGGGCATAGGTGCTGTCTTTGCCGCCGCTGTACAGCATGATGCAGTCGAAGGGTGCGTCGGGATGCTGTCGGCGTGCCTCGCCCACCAGGGACGTCAGATCGTCCATGGTCCGAAAGTAGGCCTGAGCGTGCTCACAGACCCGGTCGTAGGTGTGGCAGATGCTGCACACTCCGTCGGCACCGATCGTGGCGCGTGGATAGTTCGACGGTAGGCCGCAGCGCCTGCAGTGGCGCAGTTCCTGGGTTTCGGCCGCGACCGCTCGCGCATCGCTGACGCCGCTGCGCTGGGCGACCACCGCACACTCAGTGATTCCCGGCAGATCGGACAGAACGGATTCGATCTCGCCGGGCTCGATGCGAAACCCAGACACCTTGACCTGTCGGTCGAGGCGGCCGAGAAATTCGAGCATCCCTGGGCGCACGAGGCGCACCTTGTCGCCGGTTCGGTAGCGCCGAAGGCCTGACGCGTCGGCCAGGAAGCGCTCGGCGGTCAACGTCGGCAGATTGTGGTAGCCGCGGGCGAGGCCGTGGTATCGGTCGTGCGGGCCGTCGGCGCGCGCGATCCAGAGCTCTCCAGGCACACCTTCGGGAACCGGACACCCGGCCGCGTCGAGCACGTCGATCTCCACATGGTCCGCCGGCGCGCCGATGGGGACGCTGCCGGTCCGGTCGGTGGTGGGATCGAATCGATGGGCGATGCAGCCGACGATGGCCTCGGTGGGGCCATACTCGTTGTGAATCTCCAGCTGATCGTCGAGCTGGGAGCTAATGGCGGCTGCCAGCGACGCCTTCAGGTCTTCACCTCCGACGACCATCCGGCGGACTCGCGAGCCGCGGAGTCCCGTGCGCCGCAGAAGAGAGAGGTGAGACGGTGTGAGCTTGAGGAAGTCGACGGCGTTGCGTCGGACGACGTCGAGCAGCGCCGAATCGACCGGCCCATCCGGTCGAGGGTAGAGCTCCAGCGTGCCACCTGTGAGCAGCGGCAAGAAGAGACTGGTGACGGTGAGATCGAACGAGAGGGAGGTAAAGAGCGGGAAAGTCAGCCGGGCGCCCCGCACGTAGCGACGACGAGCCCATCCCAGGTAGTCGGAAAGGGCACCGTGCTCCACCAGGACGCCCTTGGGGCGGCCCGTCGATCCCGACGTATAAAGGAGGTACGCGACGTCGCCGAGCCGGGGTCGGTCGGTGGGAAGGTGCCTGGCACCTTCTCTGGGAAGGTGCCAGGCACCGTTCGACGAGGGCTCCAGATCGGCTTGAAGAGCATCGCCCAACCAGAGCCGGGCTCCCGAGTCTTCCAGCATGTGCTCACGGCGTGCCGGCGGAGCGTCTGGATCGATAGGAACGTAGGCTGCGCGAGCGCGGAGGATGGCCAGAATCGAGACGACCGTGTCGATCGTGCGGGTGCCGAGGAGGGCGACCCGGTCGCCCGGTTGAAGGCCCTGTTGGCGAAGCGCCGCGACTCGAGCGTCGACGCGCTGCGAGAGGGCGGCAAACGTCAGCTCGTCGACGGCTTGGCCGTCCTTGATCTGGCGGAGAGCAACACGATCGGGCGTGCGCCGAGCTTGCTCCGAGAAGAGGTCGACGACCGTGCGATCCGGCAGCGGCGGTTCGTCAACGTCTCGGCCGGTGGCGAACGGCTCGCGTTCATCCTCGGTCCGAACGTCGACCGATGCGATCTCGCGATCGGGATCGGCGAGAGCGGCCTCAAGCAATGCCTCGAAGTGGCGCAGGCTGCGGTGCCGCAGACGCGCCGGCAGGGCGCGCTCGTTCCAGTCGAAGCACAGGGTCAGACCGCGGCCGTCGAGATCATGAGCCTGAACCCGCAGCGCGTGGACGCTGTCGCCGTGGCCGGGATGCAGCCATTCGACCCTCGGCGTCCGGCCGGCGAAGTCACCGAAGGCCGTCGGGATGAAGTTCAGCACCACGGGATGGGCCTCGGCTCCCGACGGTGCGCTGAGGCCGGGTCGAGCGTGGCGCAAGAAGCGCATCGCCTCTTCGAGGCAGCGGGCGCCGAGAGCGCGAAATGTGTCCCCGGGCCGAACCTCGACGGCAAAGGGAAACAGCTCGATGAAGAGGCCGGGCGTGCGCTTGGCGTCGGCGGTGGTGCGTCCGGCCACCGGCGTGTCGAAGCCCAGCTCGCGCCCGCCCCCGCTCATGCGGTGCAGATACGCCGAGAGCAGCGTCGCCATCACGCCGAAGCGCGACAGCTCGGGCGACAGACTGGCAAAGCCGGATGTGCGAGAGAGACGCTCGAACGCCGCGGATCGATCCTTCCCAAGCTCCAGCGTCAGGCGGACGCTCTCCGTTCCTTCGGCGCCCCCGCGTCCGTACAGTTCGATCCGCCGCCCGGCCTGAGTCCGGCGGGTCTGCCAGTGGTCCTCGGCGGACCTCACGGCGCGCGCAGATCGCGAATCGGACTGCGCGCTCGGCGGTGCAGACACCGGCGGTTGCACTCTTGCGCGTTCGAGTTGGCGACGGTAGGTCTCGACGTAGCCGGGAAGCTCCACCGTGCCGTCTTCGCCGTCTCTCAGCTTGGCGTATTGCTCCGCCACGAGGCGGTAGAGCAACTGGGTCGAGGCCGCGTCGGTCACCAGGTGATGCTGATTGAGGTACCAGCCCACGCCGCCGTCCGAAAGCGGCACCAGCACCGAGTCCGCAAGCGTCGCATCGATCGGTAAGGTCTGAGCGCAGCGCTCCTGAGCCCATTGAAGAAAGAGGGACTCGTCGGCCGCCTCGAGCTTGACCACCTGCGTCTCCGGCGTCGGCCCGAGCTCGTGGCTGCGAGCGATGCCGCCGCCGGGCCGTCGGACCATGAGAGAGCGGAGCGCATCGCTGGCGCCGGCGACTCGGCGCCACGCAAGCCGGAAGGTCTCCAGGTCGAGCGGCTCCGCGTCGGCCGCGAAGACGAACGCGAAGGCCATGTTGTAGAGCGGCGCGCCGGGATGGAGCCGCTGTCCGATCGAGATCTGGAGCTGACTGTGGGTGAGGTCGTCCGACATCCGAGGAGCTACTCGTCCGGTCGCGCGTCGCGGGATCGCTGGACGTAGAGCGCGATCCTTGCGGCGCTCTGGAAGTTCTCGACGATGAAGTCCTGGCGCCGAGTCGTCAGGCCGAATTCTTCGTCGACGAAGCCCGCGAGCCGCAGCACCGCCACCGAGTCGAGCAGTTCCGACAGCAGGTCGTCGTCACGCTCGACCGTCTGTCCGGGCGCCAGGACCTCGGAGTGAAGGTAGGCCAGGATGCGATCCTCGATCGCTTGCAGGTCGTCAGCCATGGGTGGTCGCCTCTTCGCTTTCTTCGGCGAGCGCCGAACGCCGCAGCGCGTTGCGATCCACCTTGCCGGTGGGGGTGCGCGGCAGGATGTCGAGATGCGCGACGCGAGACGGAATCGCGTGGGTCGGCAGGAGCCCGCGAAGCTCTGCCTTGAGCGTGTCGTCGGCGCCCCGCGGCGCGACGACGACGGCGAGGATCCTCGAGCTGCCCTCGCCGTCGGGCACAGCGAACGCGGCGGCCTGCTCGACGCCGCTGATGCGCAAGAGCGCCGCCTCGACCTCGCCCAGCTCCACCCGGTGGCCACGCACCTTGATCTGGTGGTCGGCGCGCCCGCCAAACGTCAGATGCCCGTTGGGCAGCCGCCGAACGCGATCGCCTGTGCGGAAGAAGACGTTGTCGAAACCACCGCCGGCGGGCTGGCGCACGAAGGCCCGTTGCGGGTCGTCCGTGGGCGCGCTCTGCGCGGCGCTGTCGGGATCGAGCCAATAACCCGACATCACAGTGTCGCCTCGAATGAGCAGCTCGCCTT
>JBCBCF010000338.1:0-3965 GCA_038530905.1 Acidobacteriota bacterium | reverse complement strand
ACCGATCACCGCCCACTTTGACGACGCATACGTCGAGCCGTTCGGCAAGCCGACGAAACCCGACGCGCTGGCGATGAAGACAGCCTGCGAGCGGCTCGAGGCGATCAGGTCCGGCAGGAAGGCGTGCGTCATCTGCACCACGCCGTCGACATTGACCCGGTAGGTCTGCAGATGGCGTTCGAGCGGCACCTCGAGGAAGGGGCCGCCGTGAACCACGCCGGCGTTGTTGACCAAGATGTCGATCCTCCCGAGGTCGCGGTGCACCGCATCGCGAGCGGCGAGGATCGAGTCGTGGTCGGTGACGTCGACAGCGTAAGAGCGGCAGCGGCTGCCGGTGGCCGCGATCGCCTCCCGCGCCTCGTCGAGGGTGGCGGCGTCGCGATCGGTCAGCACGACCTCGCAGCCGCGCGCGGCGAAAGTCTTGGCCATTTCAAAGCCGATGCCGCGGGCGGCGCCGGTCAGGAGAACGCGCTTCAGGTTCAGCTGCATGGAGTCCTCGAACGGAAGTGGAGCAGGGTCATCGAATGCTGTGGAGGCGGAGGCGGTCGGAGCGGCGCGGACAGTGGGCGCCGCCGTCGACGGCTCAGACGTCGGGCGTCGACGAGGCGTCGGGCTCGAGGTCGAGCAAGCTGACGTCGTCGGTGGCGACGACGGAGTCGACGCCATCGTACCCTTCGGACTTGGCGATGATCGCCGCGCCGCAGGAGTCGCTGAAGACGTTGACCGTCGTGCGGTACATGTCGAGCGGCCGGTCGATCGCCAGCATCATGCCCACGATCGCCTCGACCTGCGGGCCGCGCAGATCGACCGCCTCGAGCACCAGGAAGATGATCACCAGCCCGGCCGACGGCACCGCTGCGGCGCCGATCGAGGCCAAGAGCGCGGTCATCACCACCAAGCCCTGCTGAGCCAGAGTCAGCTCGACGCCGAGCGCCTGGGCGATGAACAGAACGCCCGCGCACTCGTACAGCGCGGTGCCGTCCATGTTGATGGTGGCACCCATCGGCAGAACGAAGCCGCCGACTCGATTCGGCACGCCGACCTTCTTCTCGACGGTGCGGAGGGTGACCGGCAGGGTAGCGCCCGAGGAGCTGGTGGAGAAGGCCATGGCGATCGGCTCCGCCATGTTGCGGAAATGGATCCGCGGATCGATCCGGCCGACGAACCAGAGCAGCAGCGGCAAAGTGACGAAGAGATGGATCGTCAGGCCGCTCGCGATCGTCACCATGTACAGCGCCAGCGCCGCGAACGCGTCGAAGCCGGTCTCGCCGACCGTCCTCGCCATGAGGCCGAAGACACCGAGTGGCGCCACGGCGATGACGCCGGCCGTGAGCCGCATCATGGCCTCGAACGCGGCATCGAAGAAATTCGTCATCGTCAGGCGATGCCGCTCTTCGAGGCCGGCAATTGCGATGCCGAGGCAGATGGCGAAGAAGATCAGGCCGAGCATGTCGGCCTGGGCGGCCGCCTGCACGACATTGCGCGGCACGATGTCGAGCAGCAGCTCCACCGGCGAGCTCGGTGTCGAAAGCTCCGGCAGCTCCGCCTGCTGGGCCGCTTCCAGCCCGGCGTGATCGCCCGGGCGGATCAGGTTGACCACCAGCAGGCCGGCCAGCACCGCCAGCAGGCTGGTGGTGACGTAATAGCTCAGCGTTTTGCCAAAGAGGCGACCGAGGCTGCGCCCGCCGCCGACCGAGGCAACGCCGGAGACGATCGAGGTCAGCACCAGCGGCACGATCACCATCCGCAGGAGACGGACGAAGAGCGTGCCGAGCCAGCCGACATAGGGCACGACCTCTTCGCCACCGATCCAGCCGACCAGCACGCCGAGCGCGAGAGCGACCACGATTTGCCAGTGGAGCCGTCGGTACCATGGTAAATTTGCCGCGATTTTCATGGCGGTCGCGACGTTACGGGATGCGATCGGCGGGTGCAACTTCTTGCCCGCCGCGCGCCGCGCGCGACGACCGCGGAACAGGGCTCGATGGCACAAATCGACATCAGCATCGACACCAGCACCGCCGCGCGTTCTTCCGAGGTCTCAGCGCCGCAGGGCGACGATGAGACCCTCCCGACCTGGCCCACCGTCCGCCGCGGCGCGACGGACGACTACGGCATCTTCGCGGTGGAGAACATCGAGCGGCGCTCGCCGCGCACCGGCGCCGTCGGCACGTACCGCGTGCTGCGCGTGCCGGCCTGGACCAATATCGTTGCCCTGACGCCAAGCCGAGAGGTGGTGCTCGTGGAGCAGTATCGCCACGGTCTCGATCGCCTGACCTGGGAAATCCCCGGCGGCATGGTTGATCCTGGCGAGGAGCCGGCGGCGACGGCCGCCCGCGAGCTGCGGGAGGAGACCGGCTACACCGGCGGTGTGCCAGAACAGATCGGTCTCGTGCACCCGAATCCGGCGATTCAGGACAACGAGTGCACGACGTGGCTGATCCGCGACGCTCTCCCGACCCATCCGCTCGAACCCGACGACGGCGAGCATCTGCGGGTCGTGACCCGTCCGTTGGCCGAGATTCCGGACCTGGTTCAGCGGGGCAAGATCAGCCACTCGCTGGTCGTCTGTGCCTTCTTTTGGCTGGAACGCCACCTGGCCCGCGTGGATCTGGGCGCATCCGCCGTTGACGCCGCTGGCGAACCGGAGATGTCGAGATGACCTCCGCTCAGGGAAGCACCCCCGAGACGATCGGCGACTTCTCGGTGCTCGGCGAGATCGGCCGCGGGACCTTCGGTCCGATCTATCGAGCGCGTCGTGGCGACCTAGACGCCGTCGTGACGGTCTGTCGCACTGACGACGACGGCCTCCGCCGTCGCTTCGAGCATCGCGCGCGCGACGCCGCCCGGCTCGAACACGAGCGCCTGGCGTGGATCCTCGAGGTCGGCACGACCGCCGACGGCGCGCCGTTTACGGCGCGCGAGTCGCTGCCTGGGCGGACCCTCGCCGAGGCGCTGAAGAGCGGCCTCGAGCTCGACGTGCGAAGCCGGCTCGACCTCCTGCGGCAGGTGGCCGAGGGGCTGGCCTTTGTGCACGATCGGGGCCTTGTGCACCGTGATCTCAAGCCGGCGCATCTTCAGCTCTTGCCGACCGGCCAGGTGAAGATTCTCGACCTCGGCATCGGCAGTCTGGCGAGCGAGCAGAGTCAGCTGACGCAGCGGGGCGTGACGCTCGGTTCGGCCGCGTATATGCCGCCCGAGCAGGTGCGGGGTGGCGAGGTCGACGCGCGCGGCGATCTGTTTTCTTGGGGCGTCTTGGCCTACGAGCTGTTGACGTCCCAACGCCCGTTCCGCGGCAAGACCCTGTCGGCGTTGGTCTACCAGATTCTCTACAAGGCGCCCAAGCCGTTGCAGCAGGCTTGGAACCCGGCGCCGCGCGAGCTTGGAGCGATCGTCGACCGCTGCCTGCAGAAGGAGCCCGACGATCGGTACCCGGATGCACACCGGCTGCTGGATGACCTCGGCGGCCTGCTGCGTGGGATCGATCAGGGCAGCTACCCGGCGCTCGTTTCCGGCGCCGCACCAGCGCTGCTCGAAGGCACGCTGCCGGGCGACGAAGACGATCCGCTCTCGCGCTCGATGATCTCGCGCACTGCGGCCGCGGTCGATCAGGATCCCGCCGCTGCCGGCGAAGAAGCCGATCGGCAAGACGGCTTGCTCGGCTCGACCAGCCCGTCGCCGGCGGTCGAGGTGGCCGCGTTGTCGGCCGGTGCCGCCGAGACCGTGATCTCGCGCCCGCCGTCGACCCGGGGCAACCGCTCGACGCAGCCGGTGTCGGTCGGCGGTCTCGACACCGTCGCACCGGAGTCGGTCGAAGACGAGGTCACGCGGCCGCTCCCAGTCGACGAAGCCCGCGCGCGCCACGCGGCCAGCCAGCAGGCCGCTGCCGAGAGCGTCAACCCGGTCGCCTTCGAGACCGACAGCCGGGCGCTCCAGGAGCTGGTGGCACAGGGCAACTTGGGGGC
>JBCBCF010000337.1:0-3993 GCA_038530905.1 Acidobacteriota bacterium | reverse complement strand
GATGATCGTCATGCGGTGACCTCCGCGCGGCCGTCACCCGGCGCGCTGGACAAAGAAAGTGTGAGGGGGACGAAGACGGGCCGATCCGCCGCGGTCGCTCGGGCGACCGCGGCGCGGCCGTGGGTCACTGGCAGGCTTCGCAATCCGGGTCGTCGATACGGCACAGATTGGCGCCATCGGCGGTCTGCACGCGGGTCTCGCCGTTCGCAGCCGGCGCACCGAGCGTCAGGCCGTCCACCACCGGCTCGGCGCTCGGGCTCGTCGCCAGGCCCGGCGCGCCGAGACCGAGGCCGCGATGGTTGTGGACGGGCGGAGCCGCCGCGGTGACTGGCGAGGCCGCCGAGGCGAGCCTCGGAGAGGCCGGTACCGCAGAAGCCGTCGACGCCGAGACGGCTGCCGCCGCCGAAGCCGGTGTGGCAGGTGCCGTTGGCGCCGGACCCGCCGCGGCGGAGGCCGTCGGCGCCGTCTCGGCGGCCGACGCTCCGGCAGCTGCCAGAGGCTGGTACTCGCGCTTCTGGGTGTAGCCGAACTTGCCTGCGTCGAGGGTCGACTTCTCGATCTGCGTCGCCGCCATCGTCCGCAGGTAGTAGGTGGTCTTGAGGCCGAAGCGCCAGGCGGCGCTGTAGATCTCAGCGAGCATCTTGCCCGACGTGCCCTGCATGAAGACGTTGTGCGACTGACTTTGGTCGATCCACTTGCCGCGCTCGGCCGTCATGCGCAGCGCGTGGATCGGGTCGATCTCGAACGCCTCGCGATAGCGCGCCTTCAGCTCGGCCGGCACGCCCTCGATCTGCGAGAGGCGCCCGTCGTAGTACTTGAGCTGATCGAGCATGTCGTCGTTCCACAGATCGAGCGCCTTGAGGTCGTCGACCAGGTATCGGTTGACGATCGTGAACTCGCCCGAGATGTTGGCCTTCACGTAGATGTTCTTGTAGATCGGCTCGATGCACGGGAAGCAGCCCGAGATGTTGGAGATCGTCGCCGTCGGCGCGATCGCCATCGTGTTCGAGTTGCGCATGCCGTGGTCGGCGATGTGCTGACGCACCGCCTGCCAGTCGAGGCGCTGCGTGCGCGACACCTCGATCGGCACCCCGCGCTCGCGCTCGAGCAGGTCGAGGGTGTCGATCGGCAGCAGGCCACGCTGCCACTTCGAGCCCTGGAAGCTCGGATACGAGCCGCGCTCGCCGGCGAGCTCAGACGAGGCCAGGATCGCGTGGTACGAGATCCATTCGTGCGTGGCGTCGGCGAATTCGAGCGCTTCGTCCGACTCGAACGCCACGCCGAGCTCGAAGAGGCCGTCCTGGAAACCCATCAGGCCGAGCCCGATCGGGCGGTGGCGCAGGTTCGAGTTGCGCGCTTCCTCGGTCGGGTAGAAGTTGATGTCGATGACGTTGTCGAGCATGCGGATGGCCATCCGCACGCTATGCGCCAGCGCGTCGCGGTCGAGCGCGCCGCCTGCGAAATGGGTGGCGAGATTGATCGACCCGAGGTTGCACACGGCGGTCTCTTCCGCCGAGGTGTTGAGGGTGATCTCGGTGCACAGATTCGAGCTGTGGATGACGCCTGCATGATCCTGCGGCGAGCGCACGTTGCAGGCGTCCTTGAAGGTGATCCACGGATGCCCGGTTTCGAAGAGCATCGTCAGCATCTTCCGCCACAGGGCGCGCGCCTTGAGCGTCTTCGACAGCTCGATCCGCCCCTCCCGCGCCTCTTGCTCATAGTGCTCGTAGCGATGCTCGAACGCGCGGCCGTAGAGATGGTGCAGATCCGGCGTCTCGTCGGGCGAGAAGAGGGTCCATTCACCGTCGGTCGCAACGCGCTTCATGAACAGGTCGGGGATCCAATTCGCCGTGTTCATATCGTGCGTGCGGCGGCGCTCGTCGCCGGTGTTCTTGCGCAAATCGAGGAAGTCCTCGATGTCGTAATGCCAGGTCTCGAGATAGGCACACGTGGCGCCGCGCCGCTTGCCCGAACGGTTGATCGCGTTGGTGACGTCGTTGGCGATCTTGAGAAACGGCACCACGCCCTGCGACTCGACCTTGGTCGACTTGATGCCGGCGCCGGTGGCGCGGATATTCGACCAGTCGTTGCCGATGCCGCCGGACCACTTGGAGAGCTGCGAGTTGTCGCCCAGGCACTTGAAAATGTGCTTGAGGTCGTCCTCGACGGTCGTCAGATAGCAGGACGAGAGCTGCGGGTGGTTGGTGCCGGCGTGGAAGAGCGTCGGCGTCGACGGCACGAAGCGCCGCTGCGACATCAGCTCGTAGAACTCGATCGCCCAATCCTCGGGCTGGTCTTCCTCGATGGCGAGACCCATGGCGACGCGCATCCAGAATGTCTGCGGCAGCTCGACGCTGGTGCCGTCGAGGCGGAGGAAGTAGCGCTCGGCGAGGGTCTGCAGGCCGAGGTATTGGAAGTCGAGATCGCGCTCGGGCCGCAGCGCCGCCGCCAGTCGGTCGAGATCCATCTCGGCCATCCGCGGATCGAGGTACGAGCGCCGCACGAGCTCACGAATGTTGTCGCGGAACGCGCCGCGATAGACGCGGTCCGCCTCGTCGGCGCGCACCGAGCGGCCGACGACACCTTTGACCAGCCGCTGCATCAGGAGACGCGCGGCGAGCAAGCTGTGCGCCGGATCCTTCTCGATGAAGGCGGCGGCGGCGAGAACCATCGCGCGGTCGAGATCCTGGGTCTCGACCTGGTCGTAGATGTTTTTGACCACCTCGCGCAGGATGTCGTCGCGGCGGATGCCGTCGAGTCCGGCCGAGACGCGATCGAGCGTCTCGTCGAGCTTCTTGATGTTCAGCAGCTGTTGCCGCCCGTCTCGCTTGGTGACCGTCAGCTTGCCGAGCTTCGCGTCCTCGATGGCGCGCTCGACGGCGGCCTCACGCACCTTCTGCCGCTCCGCGCGATAGAGGATGTAGGCCTTGGCGATCTCGTAGTGTCCGTCGCGGACGAGATGCTTCTCGACGATGTCCTGAATATTCTCGACGTTCGGGTAGAAGTCGACGAAGCGGTTGCGCAGCTCGGCGTGGATCTCGTCGACGATGGAGTCGACCGCGGTTTGGGGCACCTGCGCGCGCGTCGCCTCGACGGCCTTGCAGATCGCCTGTTGGATTCTCCCGGGATCGAATTCGACGACCTCGCCGGTGCGCTTGACGACTCTCAGTTCCAGCATGGGGGCAGAATCTCCGTTGTGGGCCCAGCCTCCGTGGGCCTCATGCATCGCCGCGGCGGGCGGCGTTCCTGGGGTGCCGAACGACCGCGGAGCAGCAGATCGCCGTCCACGCGTTCGGGCTCCGCTCGGCGGAGCGATTTCATCGACGTCGAGGCGCCTCGCTTGGCAAGCCGCGTCGACCGGAGAGAACAACCCAGCGTCGTCTTGCATCGGCGATCCGGAGGAGGCGATCACCCCCATCGCGCATCGCCCGCGAACCACGATCAGCGACCGGCTTGAGCCGTGACTCTGACCTCCTCGGAGCGTCCCGTCGACACTGCGCACGCGCTGTGCGCTGCATGAACGCCGTTTCGCATTGGGCGAGGCGATCTCGTCGTCGGGCTTCAGCAAACGTACAAGATGTAGGGTGAGACCGTCAACAGAGCCCCAACATACAGCGTCAGATTGCTCAACATCAATGAATAGAGCGGCTTAGCCGAGAGGTGTCGACACGCCGCGCCGCGGCACGCTGCGGCCGATCGGCGACGTCGGCTGGTTTGGCGGCGCTGAAAAAGAAGAGAAGAAGTTTTTTCGATGAAGTTTGGTGATCTCCGACCGTCGAAAACCGACCGTCCGGACCTTGGCGGACCCCCGGAGCGATCTCGCCCGAGCCGTAGACTCACTGCATGAGGGCGTTCTTTAGCGATCGGTTCGTGCTGGATCTGCCGACCGGACATCGCTTCCCGATGGCGAAGTACGCCCGATTGCGCGAGCGGCTCGGTGCTGGGTCGCCGCCCGGCCGGCTCTCCTTCGAGCCGTCGCCGCGCGCGTCTGAC
>JBCBCF010000336.1:0-4011 GCA_038530905.1 Acidobacteriota bacterium | reverse complement strand
GCGCCGTCATGGGCCGCCTGAGTGGAGAAGGTCATGGCGTCGCCCGAGGCGAAGGTCTGGACGGCGTCGTCGGCCGCGAAGGCCGCGCCGGCGGTCAGGCTGACCGACAGCAAGAGAATGGAAGACGTGCGAGCAAAGGAAAGCATGCGAGACATGTTCGAGGCTCCTGAGTGAGGGGGTTGTCGAGGCGTTGAGGGGGACTCGGCTTGGACCGCGTCGGGACGGTGTCGATCGGCTCATCGGTTGAGCGGTTCGACGGTCGAGACTCTTTTCGGTCCGTGCCCTATGACACGCAGGATCGTTTCGGCAGGGGACATGGCACGCCGGCAGGGCCAGGGGTCAGGGGAAATGTCAACGAGATTGATTGGGAGGCCGACGCCTAGACAAAAGAAAACGCCGGATCGCAAAAGCGATCCGGCGTCGGCGGCTCGGAGAGCCGAGCCAAGCGGAGCGAACGGTCTCAGTCGGCGGTCTGGGCGGCGAGCAGCGCCTCGACCTGCGCCTGAAGCACCGCGACCTGCGCCTCGAGGCGCTCGATCTCAGCGGTCTGCCGCTGGTGCAGCCCCTGGATGGCGGCCAGCGCCACGCCGTTGATGTCGGTCACGGTGATGTGCTCGTCCGAGTGGCCGAGGCCGAACGCCTGAGCGAAGTCCTCGGCGATCGGGCCCATGTGAAGGACATTGTCGGTCTCGGTCTTGTAGCGCCAGGTCTGCACCGGGATCTCCGCGAGCTTGGCGAGAACCTGCTCGCCGTCGACCATCGAAAAGCCGGTCTTCAGCTCGCGCGACGAGGCGAAGGTGACGTTGGTGGCGCGGATCGAGCCGAAGACTTCCATCGTCGGGACGGCGCCGCTGGCCGCCGCGTCGAGGCGATCGTTGATCTCGACCTCGACGCCGCCGGTGCCGCGCTTCGAGATGTTGAGCGCGCCCTCGGCGTCCGAATCGGCCTGAAGGAACCAGCGATTGCCGCCGCTGCCGGTCCCGGCGGTGTTGCTCAGCTCGAGACTCACCGCGCTGTTGTTCTCCAGGAGAAGCATGTCGGTCGCGACGCTGTTGTTGCGACGCACGTGCAGAGCAGCGGCCGGGCCGTCGGTGTTCAGGCCGACATCACCATCAGCGGCGATGAAAATCGAGTCTTCCGGCGCGCCCGGCTTCGAGCGGAAGAAGAGCCTCGAGTTATTCGTCACGTCGCGGATGAAGAAGTTGGCTTCGTTGGACGCGATGTCGTAAGTCTGAGGCGTGAAGCCGTCGCTGCCGTCTTGTTCGAGGCGCAGGGTCGGCGTGTTGCCCTCGACGACATGGATGTCGACCACGGGGTTGAGGGTCTTGACGCCGATGTCGCCGTCGGCCTCGACGACCAGCGTGTGAACCGGCGCGCCGCCCTCGACGCGGAACGGCAGCCGCCCGGTGGTCGAGTCTTCGATGGCGAGATAGTTGTCGCCGCCGTTGGACGTGTCGTTGGCGACCAGTCGCCAATCGGTGGACGGGAACGACGCGCTGTTGGAGGTGTCGTTGAAGTGGATGCGCAGGTTGTTCTCTTTCAACCGGAGGGTGTCGAAGCCGAAGCTCTCGCTGTTGACGCAGTCGAGACCCGTGCAGGTCGATCCGACCACCACCAGATCATTGTTGATGACCTGCGCCTTGGTCGGCAGGTCTTCGAACGGCGAGGCCTGGCCGACCTTGCCGCCGATCGCCGAGCCCTCTTCGACAAGCGAGGTGTCGACAAACGAGCCGCCGAGGATCGAGAAGCTGCCCGAACGCACGATGCCCTTCGGCAGGTGCTTCGGCGTGGTGCCGGCGGCGCGAGCGTCCTCGAGCTCCTGGCGCTGGGCGGCGCTGAGCACCGGCGCGGTGCGGAGCTCCCACGAGTAGATGCCGTCAGGCCAGTAGCTGCCGTCGGCGCGGAAGGCCGGGAAAGCGAGCACGCCGTCCGGGCCGGTGGTGACCTCGAAGGTCTCGCCGTCGGGCGTCGCGATGCGCAACATCGCGCCGTCGTGGGTGGCAGTGGTCAGAAAGCTCATGGCGTCGGGGGCGGCGAGCTGCTGGACGTCGGCGTCGTCGGCCGCGAAGGCCACACCGGCGCCGAGAAGGGTCACGACCAGGGCGATCGTGAAGACACACTTCGGATGGTTCATGAAATCCTCCAGAGAGTGAACGTTCGATGCGAACGGCTGTCGGCGGGCCTGAGATCGGCGCGAGGCGCGGAATCCACCGTGTGCCGCCGACAGCGAAGACTGAGGCGTTCGCGAAGGGAACGACGAGAAAGCGTGAGGGCAACGCGGGCGTCGCACTGAGCCCACGGATGGATCGGATGAGGTCAGACTAGAGCCTGGATCGCCTGCGGTCAAGCCCGGAGGCTGGTGACGATCCCTGAACGATTTGCCTGAGCGCCGCGCGATTCGAACGGATCAGCCGTCCGCCGTCGGCGGCCGGCAGGGCGCCCCCGCCGTGTAGCGCAGCAGAGCCCGCTGGAGCCGCGCCTGGACCCGCGGATCCGGCGTTGGCGTTGCGGCGGTCAAGGCGCGCAGCGCCCCGCGGACCGCCTCGGTCGCGGCATCGCATTGGCCGGCCTCGGCGGCGGCCTCGGCCAGAGTCTCGAGATGGCGCGGCGACGGGGCGGCGGCCGCCACGCGCTGGGCGAGGTCGAGCGCGCGCTCGCCGTCGCGCAGGGTCGGGTCGGGCGCCGCGGCCAGGATCCGGGCGAGCGCGTGCGCCAGCTGACCGTCGTTGGGCGACGTCCGGTGCGCTCGCATCAGGAGCTCTTTCGCTTCGGCGAATCGGTTGAGCGCGAGCAGAGACTCCGCCGCCTGGAGCTGCAGCAGCACGTCCTCTTGTCGTGCCGCGGCCACCGCCACGAGCTCCGGCGTCGCCGTTTCGAGGTCTCCGAGGTCGCGGCGGGCAAGAGCGGCGAAGCGGCGCGCGTCCAGATCGTCCGGCCGCGTGGCCAGGACGACCTCGAAGTGTTGGAGGGCCGCCGCCGCCTCGCCGCGTGCCGCCGTCAGGCGCCCGAGGTTGTAGTGCACCTCCGGATGCTCCGGCCGCTCCTCGAGGACGCGCCGTAGCTCCCGCTCGCCTTCCTCTGCCTCGCCGGCGGCGACGAGAGCCGAGCCGAGGTTCAGGCGGGCACCGAGGCTTTCCGGCTGCGCCTCGAGCGCGCGCCGGAACGCTTCGACCGCGGCCGGGAAGTCGCCGGCATCGAACGCCCGACGGCCGCGCAGAAGCAACAGCCGCTCGCCGACTTTGCGCTCCTCGACCGCGACGAGCATCGGATCGTACGGTCTCGCGCCGATCTCGCCCCGCAGCTCGAAGTGGCGCCGCGCGGCGTCGGCCTGACCCGCGCCGCGGTAGGCCAGCGCCAGCGAGTGGTGCAGGCGCGTCGCCTCGGGGAGCTGGTCGAGAGCCAGGCGCAGCGGCTCGATGGCGTCGGCCGGGCGATCATCCGCCAGCGCCACTTGCCCCTTGAGCGCGAGAGCAGCCGGCATCAGGGAGACGAGGCCCAACGCGCCGTCGGCCAGCGCGTTGGCCTCCGCCACTTCACCGCGTTCGAGGAGCAGCCTGCCCAGGTAGACGTGCGCGGCCGGATTGCCTGGCAGCACCTCGAGTGCCTGTCGATACGCGGCTTCGGCCTCGTCGAGACGATGCATCTCTTCAAGCACCAACGCGCGGGCGTGGGGCCAGCGGGGATCCTCGGGTGCCAGATGTGCCGCTCGGGCGTAGGCAGCTTCGGCGATCTCCCACGCAGCATGGGCGTGATGGGCCAGCGCGAGCTCGCCAAACCCTTCTGCTTGCAGCGCCGGGTCGTCCGACGCGGCGAGCAGCTCGTGAAGCGCCTCTCGCTCGCTGGCGAGTCGCTCTTGCACGGCTGGCTCGAGCCCTTCGACCCGCAGCTCCGGCAGGTCGCTCGCCGCCGTCTCGGTGTTGGCCGTCGGCTCGGCCATGAGCAGCGATCCACTCCAGGCGAAGAGCGCGCTCAGTGCGAGGACGAGCTGCCGACGTGATCGCCGCCTCCGCG
>JBCBCF010000335.1:0-4011 GCA_038530905.1 Acidobacteriota bacterium | reverse complement strand
GCGGCCGCCAGGTGGTCGAGCGCGGGCGCGGAGCCACCGAGCGTTCGATCGAGTGGCTGGCGCCGGTCCTCGAGGCCGCGAGCCCCGGGCGGGCCGACGCGTGACGGCTGCGCGGCCAGAGCCGCCGTCGCGGCAGGCAGCGGAGTCCGGGGCACAGGATCGGGACCTGTTGCTCGAGCCACCACCGGTTCCGCGCTCACCTTGGCAGCGGCTCTACGGTGCCGCCCACGCCGCACGCCGCAGCTATTGGTCACGCCGTGCGCGGCGGCTGCCTCGCCCCGTGGTGTCGATCGGCAACCTCGCCTGGGGCGGCACCGGCAAAACGCCGGTCACCGCGGCTCTGGCCAGGCATCTGGTCGGGCGCGGCCTGCGGATCGCCATTCTGTCGCGCGGCTACGGCTCGGCCGGGAAGGGCGTTCGCCTGGTCAGTCGCGGCGATGGCCCGCTGCTCGGACCGCGGGTGGCCGGCGACGAGCCGGTGCTGCTCGCCGGACTGGCCCCGGGTGCAGCGGTCGTCGTCTGCCCAGATCGCCACCGCGCCGGACAGCATGCGGCCGAGCGTCTCGATCCGCCGCCCGACCTGTTCCTGCTCGACGATGGCTTCTCACACCTGCCGCTCGCTCGCGATCTCGACCTGTTGTTGTTTCCCGCCGCCGATCCATTCGCCGGCGGCCGGCTCGCCCCCGGCGGGCGCCTGCGCGAGCCGCTCGTCGCCAGCCGACGGGCCCATGCGGCGCTGCTCACGGGCGCACTGCGCGAAGACGACGGCCGACGCTTGGCGAAGGCGCTGCGCCCGCATGGCTTCGAGGGTCCCGGCTTCGTCTCCCGCACGCGGCTCGGCTCGCCTCGATGGATCGCCGATGAGGCGCCGCTCGCGGCGGGCACCCTGGTCGTCGCCGTCGCCGGCATCGCTCGCCCGGCTGGCTTCTTTGCCGCGGCGCGCGCCGCCGACCTTCGCGTGGTGGAGGAGATCGCATTTGGCGATCATCATGGCTACCCGACGGGTTCGCTCGAGCGCATTCGCCGCGCGGTGGCACGGCACGGAGCGCAGGCTGTGCTCGGCACAGGCAAAGACCGCGTCAAGCTGCAGGGACGCCTGGATCTGCCGCTCGCCGAGCTGCCGCTGCGCGCAGATCCCGAGCCTTCGTTCTTTGCCTGGCTCGACGATCGCCTCGACGCGCTGCGGACGGCAGCCCAGCGGCTCAAGGACGCATGACCTCCTTCGAGTCAGCAGCTGAGCCAGCTCGCGACACGACGGCCGGGGTCTCGCTCGTCGTTCTGCCGCCGGAGCTCGACGCCTCGCTGGCCGAGCTGACGCTGCTCGACTCGCTGGCCGCCTCCGGTCGCCTGCTGGTCGTCCTCGCCACGCCCGAGCAGGCGGCGATTCTCGATCCGACCTTGATGCATCTGAGGCTGCGCGATCGCCCGGACGACGTGGCAACCCCTCGCACCCTTCTGCGCGACGACGCCTGGCCGCGCGCCGCGCTCGAACGACTCGCGATCGCCGAGGCGATTCTGCCGACGCCGCGATGGGTCGACATGTGGCGACTGACGCGCCGCGGGATCGCGCATCGCGTCGGGATCGCTGGCGTTTGGCAGCCATGGCTCACAAGGACGGCGCCACCGCCCGCCTCCGGCCACCGCGCCGAACGGTCGCACGCTCTCCTCCAGGCGCTCGAAGTCGACATCGTGCCGCGTGAGCGTCTGGAGATCACCCGCGGCTGGCGAGCTCTTGGGCGCGAGCGACTCGAGGCAGCAAGGCTCGGCGGAGCAGGCGGCGTGCGCATCGGAGTCTGGGCGGGCTCGAAGCGCGACGGGCCGCGCGAGCTGTGGACGCGCCTTCTCCAGAAGATCCGTCGCCGCGATTCGGGCCGGCGCCTTCTGCTCCTGTCGAGCACCGACGACCTCTGGCGTGCCGTGCGCCTCCACGAGACCACCGGCAAGGTGCACCCCGTCATCGGGCCCGACCTATCGGTCGACGGTCTCGGGGCCGTGCTCTCGCAGCTCGACGCCGTCGTTGCGCCGAGCGGCTGGCCGCTCGACCTGGCGGCGGCCGTCGGCGCGCGAACGCTCGGTCTCTTCGAGCGCGGCGCGGCGGAGCGGGCTCCGCCAGGTGCCGGCCACGGCGTGATCGAACAGCGGCCGATCGACCAGCTGCCGATCGAGGCAATCCTCGATGCGCTGGATGCGATCGTGCCGCCGGGCACGCGCGCTCGCGAGGACCGGGCCGACGCGGAATCGGCCGGTTCCTAAGGGTGTTGTAGGGTCTGTCAGCGGCGCCGAGGCGCTGCACCGGCTCATTGACACGATTTCTTGGGGGCGTCCCGGCTTCGACGGGTAACTGGCAGCGCCGGAGCTGCGTGCCGGATCCATCCGTCAACTGGAAACCAAACCAACTGCCAACGACAACCTGGCGGTCGCGGCGGCTTGACCCCGCGCGTCTCAGCGATTCGGTTTTGATCTACTGCCACCGCTGAGGCGTCACTTCTCGTAGATCGAAGGGAATGCGGGGGTTCCGACCCATTCCCGGATCTTTTTGGAACTGGCTGAGTCGGCGGTCGTCTTCGCCAAACCGACTCGGCGAGACCTTCAACTGAAGAACTACGCACGTAGACGCTTCGGTCCTGTGTTGCTCGGACGTGGGTTCGACTCCCACCGCCTCCACCAAGTTTCTTGCATAACACCCCGCCGTCCCGGCGGGGTGTTGTCTTCCTTGAGAAGCCGGTCCTGTATTGCTCGGACCTGGCTTCGACTCCCGCCGCTTCCACCAGGGTGCCCGCCGCGATGCGCCGCCGTCCCGGCGGGGTGTTCTCATTCACTGAAGCATCGGGCCCGTGATCTTTGGACGATGGCTGCGCGCCCACGACGTGCGCCGTGCTTCGGCCGCGACCACGCAACGAAGCTGGCCGTGGCTGCGGGTTGTCTGATGTCGCTGACAGGACGCTCTTCGCCCAGGACCCCTGCTCAGACCTGCCGAGCATCGAGGATCTCAAGGTCAAGGCCTGCGACGTCGGCAACGTTTCCCGTCGCGAGCGCTGCTCTCGGAACGCGGGCGACAGCCCTCTGAGGCCGTGGAGCTCCTGCCTTCCGGCTCCGGCGCGACCGAGCCCAATCGACTTAGGTGTCGTCGGCCAGGGCGCGAGCGATCGAGCGGTCGTAGGGTGGCTCGAGCACGCCGACCTCGGTGACGATGCCGGCGACGAGGTCGTTCGGCGTGACGTCGAACGCGAGGTTGAGCGCTTCGGAGCCTTCCGGCGTCAGCTCGGCGCCGCCGAGGCGCGTGATCTCGCGGCCGTCGCGCTCCTCGATCGGAATGGCGTCGCCGGACGGCGTCCCGGCGTCGAGCGTCGAGCGCGGAGCCGCGACGTAGAACGGCACGCCGTGACGGGCCGCCAGCACGGCGACGACATAGGTGCCGATCTTGTTGGCGACGTCACCGTTCGCCGCCACGCGGTCGGCGCCGACGACCACACGGTCGACCAGGCCACGCGCCATCAACGCGCCGACGCTCGAGTCCGTCACCACGCGATGTGGCACGCCGAGACGATCCAGCTCCCAGGCGGTCAGGCGAGCGCCCTGGAGCAGCGGCCGCGTCTCGTCGACCCACACCTGCGCCACCGCACCGCGGCGATGGGCGGCGCCGATCACGCCCAGGGCCGTCCCGATGCCCGCAGTGGCGAGAGCACCGGCGTTGCAATGTGTCAGGACCCGCTCCCCCGAATCGAAGAGAGCGGCGCCATGCTCGGCAAGCCGACGATTGGCCTCGATGTCGTCCGCGTGCAGCCGGTGCGCCAGCTGGAGCAGAGCCGAGGCGACCGCCGTAGCACCCTCGGCGGTCGTCGCGTCGAAGACCTCACGACCGCGTTCGAGCGCCCAGCGCAGGTTCACCGCTGTCGGTCGCGTGGCGTCGAGCATCGAGCGCACCGCTTCGAATCGCTGGCGCAGCGCGGCATCGCCTTCGTCGACCGGTGCGGCCTGAAGGCCGAGCGCCAGGCCGTAGGCCGCGGCCAC
>JBCBCF010000334.1:0-4063 GCA_038530905.1 Acidobacteriota bacterium | reverse complement strand
CCGTCGCCGCCCACCTGGAACCCGAGATCCTGATGATCGACGAGGTGCTCTCGGTCGGCGATCTCCGCTTTCAAAAGAAGAGCCTCGGCAAGATGAATCAGGTCGCCGAGGAAGGGCGCACGGTCCTTTTCGTCAGCCATCAGATGGCGGCCGTGTCGAATCTTTGCCAGCGCTGCCTGTGGCTCGATCGCGGCACCTTGCGCCTGGATGGACCGACCGACGAGGTGATTCCGGCCTACGTGCGCAGCGGCTCGAGCTTCGAAGGCAGCCGTCGCTTTGCCGACGAGCCGCTCGCCACCACCGACGCGCTGGAGATCGTCGCCCTGCGCCTGACCGACGCCGACGGCGAGATTGCAGGCTCCTTCGACGTCCGCGAGCCGTTCCGGATCGAGATCGACTATCGGGTCCGGCAGCCGATGACGCATTGTCGGATCGGCATCTTCGTCAAGACGCTCGACGGGACGATCCTTTTCGACTCCTACGACTCGGACGATTCCCGCTACATGGGGTCGCGCGTTCCCGGTGAGTTCACCAGTCGCTGCGCGGTGCAGGGTGATTTTCTGCGACCCGGCGGCTACAGCCTCACCGTCAACGCCGACGTGACCGGCGTCCTGCGCCTGACGCGTCTGGAGAATTGTCTCGGTTTCGAGATCTACGACGGCGGTGCGGTGGGCAACGAGATCGGCGGCCGGCGACGCGGTGTCATCCTGCCGCGCCTCGATTGGGAGGTCTCGGCCGGGGCGCTGGCCCCCGTTGACGGCGGATCGGAGCGATGAGCATCGCGCTCGACACCGAGCCGACGCTGGTTCGGTTTCGCGACCGGCTGGCTCAATTCCGTCGCGGCACGGGAGACGCAGACGATTGGGAACGGCAGTGGCAGCGGCGCGACGTCGCGGCCTGGCTGGCGAGCCATGCCGACGGTCGGCTTGGCCCCCTCGAGCCCATGGCGAGCGCTCTCCCGCGCGACGGCAAGATCCTCGAGGCGGGCTGCGGAGTCGGTCAGGTCGTGGTCGCTCTCCGTGCTCGCGGCTTCGACGCAGAGGGCGTTGACTACGCCCACCGCACAATCGAACGCATCCGCATCGCGCGGCCCGACCTGCCGGTCCGACAGGGCGACGTCTATGCGCTCGACGTGCCGGACGGACACTATGCCGGCTACGTGTCGATCGGTGTGTTCGAGCACCATCCCGACGGCCCGACTGGCGGCCTGCGCGAGGCGCGACGGGTTCTCCGCCACGGCGGCATCGCGATCATCACCGTCCCGATGCTCAACGCCGCGCGCCGGCGGCGGCTCGCCTCGGCGCCGGCGGTCGAGCGCACCGAGCTCGAGGACGGGCGACGCTTCTACCAGTTTTATCTGGAGGCCAACGAGCTGGCCGAGACGGCGCGCACGGTCGGCCTCGAGCCGATCGCGCACCACGCCTACGGCACCTTCGCCGGCCTGACGCGTGACCTGGCGCTCGGCCGCTTTCTCGAGGCGCGGCATTTCTTCTCCTGGCGGCTGCGTGATCAGGTGCTCCGGCTGAGCCGGCGCCTGCCGCAGCCGATCGCGCGTCGCTACGCCCACATGCTGATGCTCATCTGCCGCGCGGCATGAGCGCCGCGGCGCGGCGCTGGGGCAGTCTGCTCGCCGGCCGGCCGGGCCCCTGGCTGGCGGCCGGCTGGACCGTCGCACTGCATCTTCTTTTTCTGGTCGCTCTGCCGACGCAGCTGGCGGTCAACGAAAGCACCGACTTCACGACCTTCTATCGGCCCGTGGCGGAGAACGCCTGGAGCGGTGCCGGCTGGACCGATCGAGACGGGCAACCCGCCGTGCGCTATCCGCCCGGCTTCCCTCTGCTGCTCGTCCCCGTCATGGCGGTCGGCGGCGGCCCCGGTGCGCTGGCGGTCTTCGTCGGGCTCTGCGTCGGCGTGGCGGGAGGCGCCCTTTTCTTCTGGGCACGACATGCGACCGACGCGGTCACCGCCGGCCTCGTGGCGCTCGCCTTCGCCAGCTACCCTGTGTGGCTCTGGGCAACCAAACAGCCGAATAGCGAGCTGCCCTTCCTCAGCCTGTTCTTTCTTGCCCTCGTGGCCTGGTGGCGCGCCAATGCTTCCCGCCGCTGGCCAGCCTGGGCCCTCGCCGCCGGGGCGCTGGTCGGGGCCGCGGCCCTGGTGCGGCCGATCGCCGTCGGCCTGGCGCTGCCGCTTGCCGTGGTCGCTCTGCTTTGGCGACAAGCGCCGCGGTGGCGCCGGATCGCGGCGGTCGGCCTTCTCCTCGCCGCTCAGTTGCTCACCGTGGCACCCTGGGTGGTGTGGATGCACGAACAGACCGGCCGCTGGATGCCCCTCTCTTCTGGCGGCAAGCTGAGCGTGCTCGACGGCCTCACTTTCGCCGTCGATCCGGGCGTCGAGCCGCCGCCGTGGCTGTCGGACGATGTCGAGACACTGATGCGTGAAATCGGAGCCTCGCGCGCGGCCCTCGGCTCCACGCACGATGTCCTCACCCATGTCGCCCGTCGGGCGGCCAGCGATCCGGCCCCCGTCGCCCAGCTCTTGGCGATCAAGGCCGTTCGCGCCTGGTACGGCACCGAGTCGATGCGCCTGGACCCGTGGATCGCGGCCGTGCAGGCCATCTACCTCGCGCTGGCCTCCTTCGGCATGGTGCTCTTGTGGCGCGCCGGCGGAGAACGACGACGGCTAGCGCTGGCGATTCTCTTCGTCGTCGGGTATTTCTGGGGCATGACGATCCTCGTGCTGTCGATCCTGCGCTACATGCTGCCGGCGATGGCGCTGTTGATGGTGCCGGTGGCGGTGGCCGTCGGGCGGATGGCACAGCCGATCCTCGGGCGCCCGGACGGGCTAGCAGCGTCGGCGATGGCCGACTGGCGATCGCGCCTTGCGGCGGGCGGCGGGTCCTCGTCGTGACGCCTGTCGATCCGGGCGAGAGCGCCTGAGATGTGCGGCATCTGCGGTCTCCTCGACCTGAGCGGCGGCCTGGGCCCGGCGGCGGACGTGGCGCTCGACCGCATGTCGCGAAGCTTGCGCCGTCGCGGCCCCGACGACGCCGGCCGTTGGGGCGACACCGAGGGCCGCGTACGGCTCGCCTTCCGGCGACTGGCGATCCTCGACCTGTCGCCGGCGGGTGCTCAGCCGATGCTCTCGCCCTCGGGCCGCACGGCGATGGTCTTCAACGGCGAGATCTACAACTTTCGCCAGCTCCGCCGTGAGCTGGGCGAGGACGCCGCGTCGCTCGGCTCCACCGGTGACAGCGCGGTCCTCCTCGCCGCCTTCGAGCGATGGGGGCTCGACGCGCTGCCGCGGCTCGACGGGATGTTCGCCGCAGCGTTCTGGGAGACCGACCAACGGCGCCTGACCCTCGTCCGCGATCGCTTCGGCATCAAGCCGCTGAGCCTCTTCGAGCCGGGTAACGGCCGGCTCGCCTTCGCGTCGCGCTACGACACACTCCTGCGCTCGCCGTGGAGCGGCGGCCTGGGCGACCGCGTGCGGCGCGACGCGCTGCGGCTATTTCTCCGACTCGGGCACCTGCCGGCGCCGTGGGCCGTGCTCGACACGACCCGTCAGCTCGAGGCCGGCGCCTGGCTGCAGGTCGAGGCCAACGGCACGCGCCGCGACGGACGTTTCTGGCGACCGCCGACGGCCACCGCCGATCTCGAGCGCGATCCACGCCGCGCCCTCGAGCGAATCGAGGATGCGATCGAGTCATCGGTCGAGCGGCAGCTGGCCGCCGACGTGCCGCTGGGTGTCTTCTTGTCGGGCGGCGTCGACTCGCCGCTGGTCGCTGCGGCAGCTCGCGCGGCGCACAATCGGCCGATCGACGCCTTCACCCTCGGCGTGCCTGGCTGGGCACAGGACGAAAGCGCCGACGCGCGACGGCTGGCTGGCCCGCTCGACCTGCGCCACCACCTCCTCAAGATCGAGGACGCGGCGCTGGTCGACGCCGTCGACGCCGTCCGCCAGGCGCAGCACGAGCCGTTCGCCGACTATTCGATGGTGCCGACCCTCCTCATCTCCCGATTCGCGCGCGAGCGGGTCAAGGTCGCGCTGTCCGGCGATGGTGGCG
>JBCBCF010000333.1:0-4094 GCA_038530905.1 Acidobacteriota bacterium | reverse complement strand
CGTCAAAGCGGCCAGGAGCGACAGCTCGCCCGCCAGAACCGCGGCGCCGAGGATCTCGGCAAGCCGTCGCACGGCAGCTCCCGGTCGCGAGGCGTCCGCCTCCACACCGAGCATGGCCAGCGCCTGGCTCTGGGTGGCCAGTCCGGTGCCGCCGCCGATCGCGGCGAGCGGCACGTCCGGCAGATCAACCGAAGCGAACACGCCTTCGGGGCCGCGTTGCTCGATCGTCGTGATGCCAACGGCGGCTTCGGCGACCTGCGCCGGATCCTGACCGGTGGCCAGGAAGAACGCACTCAAGATGTTGGCGAAGTGCGCGTTGTAGCCGAGCGAGCCGGCGGCGATCGAGCCCAGCAGATTCTTGCGGTATTGCACTTCGACGAGCGCCCGTGCGTTCGTCTTGAGCACCTTCTCCAGAACGTCGCGATCGAGCGTCACCTCGGCGTGAATGCGCTTGCCGCGGCCCTCCTGAAAGTTGATCTGCGACGGCTTCTTGTCGACGCAATAGTTCCCCGACAGCGACACACACTCGACGCCGGTCGCCGGCTCGATCAGCTCCTCGACGACCTTTTCGCAGGCAATCGTGGCCATGTTCATGCCCATCGCGTCACCGGTGTTGAAACGGAAGCGCAGGAACACCGTCGAGCCGAGCGCCTGCCCGCGGATGTCGAGCAGCCGACAGAAGCGGCTGTCGCGCGCCACGCGCTCGCGGATCTCCTCTTCGTTCAGCTCGACCCAGCGCAGCAGCGCTTGGCTCTGCTCGATGCCGGAGGTTCGGAAAGCCGGCGCGCGCGTGATGCCGACGTCGTCGACATGCACGTACGCTCCACCTGCCTCGCGCAGAGCGCGGCAGCCGCGGTTGGTCGACGCAATGAGTGCACCTTCGGTGGTCGCCAGCGGCACCAGCAGCTCGGCATCGCCGATCTCTTCGCCCCGCACGCGCAGCGGGCCGATGACGCCCGTCGGGATCTGGGTGACACCGATCAGGTTCTCGCAGTTCCGGCGGCCGGCGATCTCGGGATCGAAGGAAAAGGTCGCCAGCTCGCCGAGCGCCGCGCCGCTGCGCAGCTCCACCGCGCGCCGACGCACATCAGCCTGCTCCCGGGCCGACAGCTCTTCGGGCAGCTGGTGGAATTTGCGGGCGCCGCTGGCCAGCTCGGCGGCCAGCGTCTCGCGGCGGGCGGCGGCGCGGTCGCTCCGCTCCGTCCGGCCGGAGTAACGCACTTCGCGGAGGTCGTCGGCGGTCAGCGTCTGGGAAATCGGGCTCACGATGGGCTCCCGTCGATCGTCGGTCATGAAAGCGCGCGCGGCGAGCGATCGTCGCGCGCGTGAAGCGGAGTGCGTCGCAGCGCCGCGAGGTCGCTGGCGCCGACGCAAAACATGGTGATGCGGAGTTCGAGCATGAGGCGTTCGAGGCGTTCGACGACGCGCTCTGTCGACTCCAGGGCAGGTGCCAGGAACGGCTGCGCGAGGCCGACCACGTCGGCGCCCAGCGCGATCGCTTTGGCGATCTCGAGGCCGTTGCGGATGCCGCCGCTGCCGATCACGGTCAGACCGTCGATGGCTGCCACCTGGCGGATCGAGTCTGGGGTCGGCACACCCCAATTGGCGAAGAGCTCGCCGAGGGCGACATCGCCCGCGCGCGCCGCCTCGATGCGCGCCCAGCTCGTGCCGCCGAGACCAGCCGTGTCGACGATGCGGACCCCACGATCGGCCAGGGCGCGGGCCGTGGCGCCGGTCAGGCCACAGCCGATCTCTTTGACCACCACCGGCACATCGAGCTCGTCGACCAGATGGCCGATCTTGTCGAGCAGGCCGCGGAAGTCGCGCTGGCCCTCGGGCTGGAGCGCCTCCTGCACCGGATTGAGATGCAGCGCCAGCGCGTCGGCGCCGATCATCTCGACGGCTCGACGGCATTCGGCGATGCCGAAGCCGTAGTTGAGCTGCACGGCGCCGAGGTTGCCGAGCAGGGCGACGGTCGGGGCCGCGGTGCGCACCTCGAAGGTCGAGGTCGTCTCCGGACGTTCGATCGCCTTGCGCTGGGAGCCGACGCCGAGTGCCACGCCGACCTGCTCCGCCGCTTCGGCCAGGCGGCGATTGATCTCCATCGCGTTGCCGGTGCCACCGGTCATGCACGACACCAGGATCGGCGCCGCCAGCCGCTTGCCCAAGAAGTCCGTCGAGAGGTCGATCGCGTCCATGTCGAGCTCGGGCAGCGCCTCGTGCTCGAACGTCCAGCGATCGAAGAAGCGCTCGTCGAGCTGCGTGCGGCGATCGAGCGCCAGCTCGATGTGCTCGAGCTTGCGGTCCCGCGCGTCGCTGTCGGCAGCGGCGCTCTGCAGGTCGATCGAAGAGTCGAGGGCGGTGGTCACGGTCATTGGGTCGAGAGTCGACGCACGGGCGTCAGAGCGTGTGATCGAGCGCCTCGTGCAGGCGATCGCGATAGCTGCGAGACAAGGTGAGACGTTGGCCGCCCTGCAGCACCACGACGTAATCGCCGTGGAATTGCTGCTGCAGCTCCTTGATGCGGTCGAGGCGGACGATCGTCGACCGGTGAATGCGCAGGAATTGCGCCGGATCGAGTCGGTCTTCGAGGCCGCTCATGGTCTCGCGCTGTTGGTAGACCTCGCCGCCGGCGTGGATCTTGACGTAGTTGCCCGCGGCGTCGATCCAGTCGATGTCGGCGACGGCCACGAGAACCACGCGGCCGCTGTTCTTGATCACCAAACGCTCGGGATGGCCGGTCTTGCGCTGCTCGACCTCGTCGAGCAGGCGCCTCAGCTCGGCGCGCACCTCGTCCAGCTCGTCGCGCGCCAGCTCGCGCCGTGCACGATCGAGAGCGGCCCGAAACCGCTCGCGATCGTAGGGCTTGAGCAGATAGTCGGCCGCATGCACCTCGAAGGCCTGCAGCGCGTAGCGATCGAAGGCCGTAACGAAGACGACGACCGGCAGCTTGGCAGGATCGAGGTTCTCCAGCACCTCGAAGCCGTCGAGCTCGGGCATCTGCACATCGAGGAAGACAAGATCGGGCGGATCGGACTCAAGATGCTCGAGGGCCTCCTGGCCGTTGCGGCATTCGGCGACGATCTCGATGTCGTTTTCGGTCTCGAGGAAGCCGCGCAGCTTCTCGCGCGCCAGCGGCTCGTCGTCGACGAGGAGAGTTCGAATAGTCACAGGATTCTCGAGCGGTCAGGGTGAGGGCATCGGCGGCCGGCAGAGCGGCGCCTGGCCGATTGTCCCTTGTCCTACGTCCAGGAGCGCGTCACGATTCCAGCGCGTTTGTCAGACTTCCTGCCAAGTGTCACGGAAGTGTCAGGCGCCGCTGGCTCACGCTGACGGCGCTCTCCTGTACGATGTTCGCTCGCCATGCGACTTCAGACCCCGATCGTCGTCATCTACTCGATCTACCTCGCCGCGATGGCGATGACGACCGCGCTGCTCGTCTTCTGGGTCCTGGTTGTGCAGCGCTACGGCACCGCCATCAACGAGACGATCGCCAATCTCGGCGGGCCGCGCTGGAACGGTTTCCACTGGCTCGTGCAATCCACCGGCGCCGGCCTGCTCTTCCTCGTCCTGGTGTCGCTGACCTATTTGCTGGCGATCACGCTGTCGGAGCGGCGATATCGGGTCAAGCAAGAGCATTTCCTGTCGCATATCTCCCACGAGCTGAAGTCGCCGATCGCGGCGATTCAGCTGCATGCCCAGACGCTCGAGAGCGAAGACGGACTGCCGGCCAACGACGTCTCGCACCTGGCAGGCTTTGTCGTGCGTGAGGCGCAGCGCGCCGCGACCCTGGTCGACAATCTGCTCGAGAGCGGGCGTCTGTCCGCCGGCCGACCTCGCGGCCTGCGTCCGATCGATCTGCGCGAGTTCTTCGGCCAGTACCAGCAGGCAGTGGCGCGGCGCTTCGATCTGCGACAGGTCGATCTGGTGTTCGAGGTGCAGTCGCGTTCGGCGGTGATGGCGACCACCGAAACGCTGCAGCGGATCATGGACAACCTGATCAGCAACGCCGTGCGCTTCAGCGAGACGGGCGGACGGATTCTGTGTCAGGTTCGCGATCGCCACGGCGGAACCGAGATCGTCGTCGCCGACAA
>JBCBCF010000332.1:3583-4116 GCA_038530905.1 Acidobacteriota bacterium | reverse complement strand
CCGAGCGCGACTGGCAGATGAAGCGCGACGGCCGTCGCGGCTGGCGGCGTGTCGTGCCGTCGCCGGATCCTCAGGCGATCGTCGAATGCGATCTGATCCGCACCTTGGTCGATAGCGGCGCCCTCGTCATCGTCACCGGCGGCGGCGGCATCCCTGTGGCCCGCGGGCCGCAGAAGCTGCTGCACGGCGTGGAGGCGGTGATCGACAAGGATCTGGCGTCGGAGGTGCTGGCGCGCGACATCGATGCGGAGTACCTCATCATCTTGACCGCGGTCGAGAAGGTCATCTTGAACTTCGAGACCGACAACGAACTGCCCCTCGATCGGATCACCGTCTCCGAGGCGCGGCGCCATTTTGCAGACGGGCAATTCCCGCCCGGCAGCATGGGCCCGAAGATGGAGGCCGCCTGTCGCTTCGCCGAGCGCACCGGTGGCAAGGCGTTGATCACCGACGTCTTCACCCTCGATCGCGCGCTCGACGGTGAGACCGGCACCTGGGTCGTGCCTGATGACAGCGACTGATCACGCGATTGG
>JBCBCF010000332.1:0-3573 GCA_038530905.1 Acidobacteriota bacterium | reverse complement strand
CGGTCGCCGCGCGCGTGAGCTAGACTCGCGACGCTCGGCACCGCGCCGAGAACTGAACCCATGTTGCCGTTTTTCACCATCGCCTTCTCGCTCCCCGAGGCTGTCGCTCCGGCGCTCGTCCAGCTGCCGACCCTCTTCGCCGCCCTCGGTTCCAGCGGCGAAGTCTCCGGTGCCGGCGAAGGCGGGGCCGCGGCGTGGACGCTGCTGATCGTCTACGTCTCCGTCGCCCTCGTCGTCTCCTTCATGTGCTCGATCCTCGAGGCAGCGCTTCTCTCGGCCCGGCTCGGCACGCTGGAGACACGCCGCGACAGCGGCGATCGCGGCGCCGAGCTGCTGCTCGATCTGAAGCGCGATCGACTGGACGACGCGATCAGCTCGATTCTGATCCTCAACACGCTCGCGCACACCTTCGGCGTGGCGGGGGCTGGGATCCAGGCACAGCGGGTATTCAGCGAAGGCTCGGTGGTGCTCCAGCTGTTCCCTGTCATCCTGACGATCCTGATCTTGGTGCTCACCGAGATCATCCCGAAGACGATCGGTGCGGTCTACGCCGAGCGCCTGGTCGGCCCCGTGGCGCGCCTTACCAACGCGCTGATCTGGATGCTGCGCCCGGCTCTTTTCGCCACCAACCTCATCACCCGCGCCTTCACCAGCTCCGCTCATCATCAGATGGTCTCGCGAGGTGAGCTGGCGGCCATGGTGTCGATGGCGGCGCGGCAGGGAACGCTGGCGAAAGATGATTCGCGGCTGCTCGCCAACGTCCTGCGCTACGACGAGATTCAAGTGTCGGACGTCATGACGCCACGGACGGTGGCCGTGATGATGCCGGTCGAAACGACGGTCTCCGAGTTCTTGGCCTCGCAAGAAGCGCGGCCCTATTCGCGCCTGCCGCTCTACCGAGAGCGCCGAGACGAGGTCTTCGGCTATCTCCTGGCGCGCCAGGTACTGCGCGCCGCCGCCCGGGGCATCGACCCCGACACCACGCTCGAGCAATTTCGCCGATCGGTGATGTTCCTGCCCGAGACGCTCGCGGTCAGCCAGGCGATTCGCAAGATGACCGAAGAGCGCGAGCACCTCGCCATGGTCACGGATGAGTACGGCGGGATCAGCGGCCTCGTGACGATGGAAGATCTGATGGAGACCGTGCTCGGCGTCGAGATTCTCGACGAGTCGGACCGGGTCGTGGATCTGCGCGAAGAGGCGGCGAGAGTGCGCGACCGACGCCTTCAGGATCTTCGCCGCATGCGCGAGGCCGAAATGAATCGGGAGATCTCTCCGGCCGCCGACGGTCGCACCGCCGAGCCCTCCCCGACCGACCCCACCTGATCTCCGATGCAGCGCCCGTCCCTCGCCGGCTGGTGCCTGCTGGCCGTGGCCTTGATGGCGCCGCTCGGCTTCGGTCAGCTGCCGATGGCGCAGCGCGGTGCTGAAGTCAGCTGGTCGGTCGCTGCCGACAGCCTGCTGACCGACGGCGATCTACGCCTTGAGACCGCCGACCTCGAGCGCCACTTCCGCCGCTTTCCGTACGGCGGACCGATCGACCTGGCGATCGTCGACGACGGCGGCAACGCTCCGCGCATCGACCGCCCGCTGCCGTACACGCTCCTGGTGGCGGCAGCCGTCGGCCTGCTGGGGCGGCACGGACCGCTGGTCCTGGGCATGCTGTCGCTTTGGCTCGCGACCTTCGCCATCGCCGGCCGGTGGCGGCGTCAGACCTCTGAACGAACCGACGGATGGCGGACGGCTGACGATCCAACGTCGCCGGCCGACGCGAGCCTCGCTGCGCTTGCGGCCGCCACCGCGGTTCTGCTTTCGGGCTTGACGCTCGAGGCCTTCTGGATCGCTCCGGCGGCATCGGCAGCGGCCTTCGTCGCGCTCGCCTGCGCGGCGCGCGACGCCCGCATGGCGGCGATCTGGCTGGCGCTGGCGACCTCCCTCTCACCATGGGCAGGGACCCTCGCCCTGCCGGCGCTCGCCAGCGGCGCGCTTTTTCCCGACCAGCAGCGACGCGGAGTGCTCTCGCGATCGCTGCTGATGGTCGCGCTCGGCCTGGCGCTGGCGCAGGCGATCGGCCTCGGCACCGTCGACGGAGCCCGGGTGATCCACATCGACTCTCCCTGGGAGCGCCCCTGGCTCGAGATGGACACCTCGAACCCAGCCGGCGACGCGGCGCCGGAGGCCCTTGCCGCCGCGAACGCGCCGCTGGACGGTGTCGCTGAGGCCGGACGACGCCTCGCCGGCGGCTGGATCGATCGCCGAACCGGCTTCCTCCCCTACTTTCCGCTCGTCCTGGTCCTGGCTCCCTCGCTGTGGCGTGCCGCTCGCCGCCGATCGACGCGCTGGCTGCTGGCGACGCTCGTCGCCGTCGTCGTCGTGCGGCCGTTTCTCCCTGCCGGCGAGCACCTCGGAGCTGCCGGCGCCGAGATGATCGCGGATCCACGCCTGGCCGTGCTGTGGCCCGCCTGGCTGGCGCTGGCGCGCCCGCCCCGCCTGATCCCACTCCTGAGCGGCTGCGCTCTCGGCGGGTTGCTCCTCACGCCCGCGCTCGCTACGCCTCTCCTGCCGCCGGTTCCGGACGTCGCGATTCATCACCATGAGCGCGGCTGGCCGTGGCGCCATCTGCCGCTCGATCCACGCACCGTAGGTCGCGGCGGATCCTTCACGCCGGTCGAGATCGGCTCGAATCGACGCCTGTGGCTGCCGGGCGTTGCTGCCAAAGCGCGCAACGACGAAGTCTGGCTGCTGGGCGGCGAGCGCGCCGAGCTCTATCTCGATCTCCCCGCCGCCGGACTCGCCGCGCCAGCCGAGGCGATGGTGATCGACGGGCGGAGCTGGGCGGTGCCGAACGTCGTGGAGATCACGCTCGGCAACGACACCCGCACCTGGACGTTTGCCGGCGATGGCGAAGCGCGCGTGTCGGCCCTCGGCACCGGCGCGCGCGACGCCTTCGCCCTCGGCGCCGGGCGGCGCATCACGGCTCCCGACGGCGAAGCGCGCCGAGTGATCGAGCTGACCGCTTCCAGCCAGCGCGGTGCCCGCCCGATCTGGGGTGGTCGCTCGGCGGCGACCGAATACGTCGGCGTCACGCTCGCTGTGCTCGGCACGCCCGACGACCTGGCGACGGACGGGCTCACGGGGGTGGAATGGCTGGGCTGCGGCGCTCCTCAGACCGTCACCACCGGCGAGGCGGTCCGCGTGCTGGCGCGTCTGCGCAACGGTGGGCCGAGGATCTGGCCGACCGAGGGCGCCGCCCGGATGCGGCTGGGCGCGCGGCTGGGGCCCGCTGTCCCGAACAACGACGCGGACGAGAACGCCCGCGCCGGCGACGAGGCCCGCGACGCCGAGGCAACGTCCGATGGCCTCTCCCGACCGCTGGCCACACGGGTCGACCTGGGAGATCCCGTCGGTCCCGGCGACGAGCGGACCGTTTGGCTGGACATCGAGGCACCCTCGATCCCGGGCCGAATCGTTGTCGACCTCGACCTGGTCTTCGAACGGGTCGCTTGGCTGTCCGAACGCGGCGCGCCCACCTGCCGCATGGAGATCGAGGTGACGGCAAAGTCCGGCGGCGCC
>JBCBCF010000331.1:0-4161 GCA_038530905.1 Acidobacteriota bacterium | reverse complement strand
GCCGAGCGAGAAGTCGCCACGGCGTCCGTTTCAGCCGATGCTGAGGGTTCGGTCGAAGGTTCGGTTCCGGCCGACACTGCCGTCGAGGTCGAGCGCGGAGTGGGCGAGGACAGCCTGGCCAACATCGAGCCGGGCAGCGCCCCAGCCGGATGGCTCGATCTCGGCGCGATCGCCGCGTCGCTGAGCGAGGGCATCGACGTCTCGTGGCACAGCGGCAAGGTCGACTGGGGGACGGTGATGGCCGGCGGCGCGACCTTCGCTGTCGTCAAGGCGACCGAGGGAGTCGATGCGCTCGACGCTCAATTCGCCGTCAATTGGCAAGCGCTCGGCGAGATGAGAATCGTCCGCGGTGCCTACCATTTCTACGTCACCGAAGACGATCCAGCGGAGCAGGCACGATTCTTCATCGATACGGTCGACCTCGCGCCCGGCGATCTGGTGCCGATCGTCGACATCGAGAGCATCGGCCGCGGAACCCAGCCCGGGCTTGCCGACCGCCTGCGCATCTTCCTCGACCTCCTCGAGGACCACTACGGCGTTCGGCCCACGATCTACACGTCGCCAAATTTTTGGGACCGTCACCTCGGCCCCGGATTCGGCGATCATCCGCTCTGGATCGCCCAATATGGTGTTGCGATACCGCGCCTTCCGAGCGGCTGGACCGCCTGGCATCTTTGGCAGTGGCGCGGCGATGACCACGTCGACGGCGTGCCGAAGGGCGCCGATCGCTCGCGCATCAATCCCGATCCAGACCTCGATCTCACCCGCCTGCTCGTCCCGCCCGCCTGAACAAGCCCGCGCGGCCGCCTGACCGGCGCGTCAGGGCGAGGGCGGTGGGACCAGCTCGAGGATCTCGCCGCTGACGAGTAGGCGGACGCGGCCGAGGCGAGCGACGTTGTGGAGCTCGGGATGGCGGGCGAGAAGCGCCTGGCCGTCGTCGGTGGCGAGCTCGATCTGGCGGAAGGGACGCGTCGGGTCGAGGTCTTGCTCGATCCACCAGGTGGTGTCGGCGTCGTGCTGGCGCTCGAACAGTCGTCCGGCGACCAGCACGAGGTGAGCGTCGAGCGGACCGCTGTCGGTGGCAGCGGGCGTATCGAAGGTCACGGGCACCAGGCCCTGGCGGGAGCTCTCGAGGGCGAGCGAGAAGAGGTAGACGATGGCGGCCAGGGCCAGGACCACCGCGAACGTCGCGAAGGTCGAGGACTGTTGATTCAGCCTGCCGAGGCCGTCCTCGACACGATCGAGCAGCGAGGTCCGTTCGCCGTCCAGTGCGATCCGTCGCGCGACCTCTTGACCGAGGGTCGGCGGCGGCGCCAGCCGCTCGAGGTGGCGGAGGTCGCCGACGATGCGCCGCATCCCCTCGAGTTCGAGACGGGTGTCCGGGCGCTCCTCCAGCATCCTCTCGACGCGGCGGATCTCGACATCGTCGAGCTCGCCGTCGAGGAACGCCGAGAGCAGCTCGGTGGTCGATTCTTCTCTCATCGCGTGGTCCCACCTTGCGCGGCGTCGGCCCGTTCCAACCGCTGGCGCAGTCGCTCGCGCCCGCGGGCGATCCGCGAGCGGACGGTGCCGAGGCGAATCTGCAGGATTTCGGCGATCTCCTCGTAGGTGAGACCTTCGAGATCCCGCAGCACGACGGCCTCGCGAAAGACCGGCGGCACTTCGTCGAGGGCGCGCTGAACGCGTCGTGCGGCATCCTCGGCGAGGGCGCGTTCCTCGGGACCGCGTCGCCGCTCGATCAGCTCCACGCCATCCTCGCTCTCCTCGCGCAGCGGGCGGGTCGGCCAGCGCTTGCGCCCCAGCTTGCTGCGGCAGTGATTGAGCGTCACGCGGTAGATCCAGGTCTTGAGCGACGATCGGCCGTCGAAGCGATGCAGGTGCCGATGGATGCGCAGAAAGACCTCCTGCGAGAGATCTTCCGCCTGCTCGTGCCGCCCGGACAGTCGAAACGCCAGGTTGTAGACCATCGCGGCGTGGCTGGCGTAGAGCTCGTCGAAAGCCTGCGGGTCGCCGAGGCGATGGCGCTCCGCCAGATCCGCGTCGGGTCGAGGGCCGATCGGGTCGAGGTCTGGGTGAGGCGCTGCCGCTTGGAGCTCGGTGGTCACGACGAAAAGGGATCGTCCTGCGAGAAACCGTGACGTTGAGCGCTTGGCTCGACGTCGTTCGGCGGTCGGACGTCGATCCGCCGTCGAAGATTCAGACTCGGCCGCGGCGCGCCAAGTTCCCGCAGCGCGTTCGAGCAGTCGCTGGCCCGGGTCAGCCGTGTCTTCGGCCGGTCCGGCTCATCGGCGCGCGCGTGCGGTGGCCACCGGAGGACGATCGCGACTCTGGCCGTAGTAGTCCAAGATCGCATCGACGATCGCCGCGGCCACCTCCTGGCGGTAGGCCTGGGTCTTGATGAGGCGCCGATCCTCGGGGTTGTTCAGATTGCAGACCTCGAGCAGCACCTTCGTCGGCACGGCGTTGCGTCGGATGACGGCCGGCACGAACGGCCGACAGCGGCGGCAGCGGATGATGCGATCGCGGATCGGCTTCTCGTTGTGGACGGCCAGCTGATGCCGCCGAAAGCTCTTGAGCAGGTCTTCCGCGAATTGGCGCGACAGGCCCTCGCTGCGGGTCCGCTCCTTCCAGCTGAAGCTCACCCGAGGGCGTTCCTTGACCTCTCGGCGCGACGCGTAAACAGTGCCCGACTTGCCGTAGGTGCCGGAGGTGAGGCCCGTGGCCGGGACGTAGGCCATGGCGCCGCGCAGGCTCGGATGCAGCGAGTCGGCGTGAATGGACAGAAAGAGCGTCTTGTCGGGATCGCCCGAGGCCTCAACCGCTCGGCGATGCAGGCTGTTGGTGAGGTACCAGCGCAGATTGGCCGAGACGCGCGCGTCCTGGATGGCGTACGGCGGATTCGTCAGCACCACGTGCCGACGGGATGTTGGCAGCACGTCCTGGTCGTGGATGCGATAGCTGTCGCCGTCGCGCGTGGTCGTCCGCACGCGCGCGCCGGTCGTCTCTTCGAGCAGCGATTTGACGCGCACCATCACGTCGTAAACGTAGATGCTCTCCCAGACGCCGCGGACGTCGGCGCCCGGATCGCCGCCGCCGTGTCCGGCATCGAGCACGATCGTGATGCCGTCGAGGCGCGCGGCGAGCACCGGATTCGAGTATTTGGCCGTCTCGGTTCGATTCGCCTCCCACTCGATCCGCCGACGGTCGTTCGGCGGCAAGAACTCGGGGAGCAGCAGGTCGAACGGAATCTTCACCGGCTGGCCGACCGGCATGTCGGTGACGTCCTCGATGCCGTTGAGCTTGGCCAGCTCCTCGGCGAGCTCGTTGACGTCGTCGGCGCCGACGCGCCCGGTGAATCGGACGACCACGGCCGAGTACAAGGCTTCGCCAGCGCGCAGCCGATAGAGCGCGTGATCGGCGTCCGCGCCGTCGAGGTAACTCAGCTGTCCATTGGCGGCCGCCGACTCGGCCCCGTCCGTCGGCGCGCCGCTGGCAGCCGCGCTCGCGTCGGCGATGACGACCGGTGTCGGCAGAAGGGCGCGCAGCGGCTCGATCAGGAGGGCGGCCGGGATCACCACGATGCCGCCCGCCGGCAGCTCGTTGTCGGCCAGCCCATTGTGGCGTCGGACGGTGGCGAAGTTGGCGCCGTTGCCGGTGAACCATTCGGCCAGCTGCCAGAGTCCGAGCTGGCGCCGCGGATCGACCCGATGATGCCAGCCGTCGGCCTCGAGCGAATCTTCAGCGAAGATCGCCTGCAGGGTGGCCACCTTGTGCTTGTCCGTGAGCAGCGCATACGGCACGCGATAGCGCCGATCCCGCAGCAGACGCTGGGGCCGGCCGTTGGCCTCTGCGATGCGCTCACTGCCGTCGACGCCGCCGGTCATCCGGCGGGCAAACGCGTAAAGCCCCTCGCCGGTCCGGGGCGGCGCGGCGAGATAAAGGCGCCCATCTTCCAGCACGGCCTGCATGCCCACGGTCGCGCCTGGCTGCGCAACCGCGGGCCCGCCACGCGAGAGGGCATAGAGGGTCAAGAGGGCGACGACGAGGCGCGCCGCGACGGACATCGATCGGGCGCCGGTCATCGGAGAGCAGGTCAGCGGAAGATACCGCTCTTCTGAGAGCTGGGCGGCGCCGGACTGCGGCCGCCTCCCTGAATCTGCT
>JBCBCF010000330.1:0-4171 GCA_038530905.1 Acidobacteriota bacterium | reverse complement strand
AGCCCATCAGCTCGACCGGGACGGCCTCGTTGACGCCGAGGGTCCAGGACGTCAGGGTGCCGGTGTCGCCGCCTGCGGAGTCGCTGGCGCACAGCGTCCAAACGCCCATCGAGCTCTCGCCGGCGAAGTCCGAGAAGTCCGTTCCCTGACCTGCAACGGGAACGTCCGCTGCATCCGGAGCCGGCAAGTAGTTGTCGGGGCAGTCGGCGCTGCCGTCGATCGGGCCGCCGCACGGGGCGTCACCCATGGTCTCGGCGCTTGCACCCGACGGAGCGGAGTCGGAGAAGCGCAGCGGCGTCGCGTCCTGAAGGTCGTCGCCGTTGCCGAAACCAGTGCCGGTGCGGCCCGGTCGGTTGACCAACGTCAGAGCCGTTGCGGCCGGGCTGGTCAGCTCGAACGTCAGATCGCCGGCAAACGTGTGGGCTGCGGTGATCTCGACCTCGACGTCACTGATGACGAGGTTGTCCGGCACCGAGATTGTCTGGCAGTCGTTCAGCGCGCCGCCGTTGTCGGTGATCGGCGCCGCCGCATCACTCGTCGTGTAGAGCTCGGCGGAGACCGCGACGCTCAGCACGAGCACCGACAACGCAGCAGGCCATAGATGACGTGTCTTCATCAGGGTTCCTTTCCGTTCGGCTCAATCTAGGGATCTCGATGCCGAGATCCATTGGATGCATCGAGCCTGCGCGACGCGATCCTCCGCTCGACCTGCCGATCAGTTTCGGCGGCAAAGAGGACGCTGAGTGGCCGGACGCGATCCGCACGGTCGCCGCGCAGCGTGCCGGCACCACGTGTCGCATGTCTCGCTCGATTGATCAGAAAAGGTTAGCACGGTCCCAGCCAGCTGGCCGAGACGTTTCGAATGGCCGATCTCTGATGGCGAGATCACCGCGTGGCGCGGTCGGCCGCGTGGGCACGGATCTCTTGGAGCAGCTTGCGATCCCCGATGCGCTCGGCCGCCCGGCGAGCCTCGGCGAGACGCTCTTCCGCCGCCTCCGCATCTCCCAGCCAATCGAGCACGATGGCGAGATCGAAGGCGGCGCGGGCGAAGTCGAGATCGAGCTCGATGGCGCGCTCGAGGTGGATTCGCGATCGCTCGAGCGCCTCGCGTCGCCCTCGCACACGCGCGATCTCACGCCACGCCTGGCCGAGCTGATGCTGCACCTCGGGATCGCCGGGCGAGAGCGCGGCTGCCGCTTCGAGATGCTGCCGGCCCTTCTCGGGCTTGCCCGTCACCACGAGCAGGCTGCCGAGGTTGAGGCGCGCCTCGAGCAGCGCATCGTCGAGTGCCAGCGCCCGTTGGTATTCCTCCAGCGCCTCGTCGAGACGGCCCTGGTCGACGAGGGCGGCTCCCAAGTTCACGTATCCCATGGCGCGGCCGGCCTCGGCGCGGCTCGGGTCGGTCGCCAGCAGCCAGGGCAGAGGCAGGTGCGCGAGAAGGGCCACCGCGACGCCAGCGACGAGCGCCGGCGCCGGCGGCCGTCGAGTGCCGCGCCCGAGTCCTCGGCCCGTCGCCACGAGCGCCGCGCCGGCGAAGAGCGCCGCGAGCGGCACGAGCGGGAATCGGTAGCGCCCGAAGACGTAGAAGGCGACAACGCCAAGTCCAAGGCCGACGACGCAAAGGTAGAACGGCAGCAGGCTGCGTCGTCGTTTCCAGGTCACCACCATGCCAGCGGCGGCGAGCGGTGCCAAGACGCCGAAATGGAGCCATGGCGCCAGCCACCGGAGCAGCCGAATGCGCTCCGCGAAGAGTCTGAAGTCTTCGACGTCGGGAAGCTCGGTGCGGTGAATCGTCAGCACGGTCTTGCGCCCGAGGAGGCGGATCCAGCTGAGCGGGTCGGCGGCGATGTCGCGGCCAGCGCTCCGCCACCAATAGCGCGAGACCTCTGCCGCCGAAAGCGAGCGACCGCTTGCAGCCTCCGCCAGCGCGATCGCGTCGGCGCGCTCGAAGCGTGGATCGCTGCGTCCGACCCGCAAGGGAGCGTAAGTGCCGCTGGCCCCCGCTCGGTTGCCGATGAAGAAATTCGGGCCGGATTGTGAGGTGGTGAGCGCGAACGATCCGCTCACCGCCTGGTTGCGGAGCGCCACCGGCAGCAGGATCGCCAGGACGCCGACGGCGAACGCGATCGTCAGGGAGCGCCGCACAGATCGGTGACCGAGAGACCCGTCGGTCGCCGCCCAGACGCCCAGGAGCGGCGCGAGGAGGAGTGCGTTCTCGCGCACCAGGGCGAGAAGACCCAGCGCGACGCCGAGCGCCAAGGCGACGCCCGGCCGCGAGGAAGATCGTCGCTCTCGACCGGCGTGCGGCTCGGAGGTTGCGACCAGGACGGTAAGGAGCGCCAAGACGAGGCAGAACAGCAGCTGGGCAAGGCTGGTCTTGCCGAGGATGCCGTCGAAATAGATTGCCGGTGGATAGATCGCCAGCAGGAGCCCCGCGGCCAGGCCGCTCGATCGATCGAAGAGCCGGCAGCCGGCAACGGCGAGCAGCAGGCAGGCGAGGGTGCCGAATCCGGCCTGGAGCCAGCGTGCCGCCGCGAGCGTCCGCGCGGCGGGTTCGCCGGCCTCGCCGGCGAGTGTTTGCACCGCCGCGAGTAGGTACGGATAGAGCGGCGCCTGGTAGAACGCTCCGACCTCGATGCTCCACAGATCGCCGGCCGAGATCCGGCGCGCCCAGTCGAGATAGGCCCGCCCGTCGGCCAGCGGCACGTCGAAGAGGGCGAACGATCGGGCGTCGGCGAAGTAGAGGGCCCGCAGCCCGAACGCCACGGCGGCGAGGGCCATGAGCGACCAAGGACCGAGCCGTTCGTGTGGCGCGATCGTTGTCGGGTCCGTCAAGGTGACTCCGCTCGGAGCGCGTCGAGCATGCGTCGCAGCCGAAGATCGTCCGGGTGGCGCTCGACGCTCTTTCGCAGGAGCGCATCGAGTCGGTCTCGCTCGCCGAGCTGTCTCAAGAGCACGGCCGCGTTGGCGGCGGCCTGCGCCGAGTGGGGTGGTTGCTCCGCGAGCGGCAGGAGAACCTCGAGCGCCCGCGCGGTATCGCCCGTCTCGGCGAGCGCCACGCCGTAGTCGACGGCGGCCCGAACGGCCGCTGCGCGCTGGTCAGGACGCCGGGTGAAGGCCGCGAGCGCTCGACGGTAGGACGGCAGCGCCTCGGCCGGGCGTCGTCGGTGCTGGTGCATGAGGATGGCCAGGTTGCGATGGCCGAACGGTGCCTCAGGATCGACGGTGATCGATCGACGGAACAATCGCTCGGCTGTGTCCAGGTCGCCCGCCTTGAGGTGATGACTCCCCAACCAGTCGAACGCGGCGGGGTTCGCCGGATCGACCTCGGCGATGCGCGTCCACAGAGCGACATCGGTTGACCAGGCGGGATTGTGAACCCACAGGCTGGCGATCCAGAGCCCGGCGAGGCCTCCGAGCGCGGCCAGGCGCCGCGGCCGGCCGGCGGCCCAGACCGCCAGGGTCGCGCAGAGACCGAGCGCGGCGAGATAAAGGTATCGCTGGTGCGCGAGATAGGCCGGGCGAAACGATGCGATGTTGAACGCCGGCCAGGCCGACGCCGCGATCCAGATCAGACCGAAGACGACCCAGCGGGCCGCGACAGGCGCGCGTCGGCGAAGGCGAGCGAGGCCGATCCAGCTAAGGGCGCTCAGGATCGCTAAGACACCGAGGCTCAGCCAAACGGAGACGTCCGCCCAGCCGTTTGCCGGTCGCACGGCGTAGGTCGGCGCGAAATGCCACGGCCAGACCAAGAGCCGAAGGTACAGGAGAGCCAGCCGTGGTGCCGTGGCCGCCACGGTCGGGAGATCGAAGCCCCCCGTGTAGACGCCGAAGCTTGTCGCGATGGCGAGCTTGCGGACGAAGAAGTAGGCGACGGTCACCACACCGTAGGCCGTCAGACCGACGACGAGTCGCCGATCCTCTTGCCGACGCAGGCGGGCGAACGCGAGCGCCGCCGCGCCGACCAACGCGGTCGCCTGGCTTGCCGCAACTGCACCGGCGCTGCCGAAGGCATCAGCGACGGTTGCCCCGGCCGCCACGACGGCCGCGATGCCGGTCAACGTCGCCACGGCGAGACCGCCACCGCGCGCTCGTTCAGCACGCCCGTGGATCTCAACCAGCGGCACGAGGAGAAGCATGGCGAGCGCCGCCTCCTTGTGGAGCAGCGCCA
>JBCBCF010000329.1:0-4192 GCA_038530905.1 Acidobacteriota bacterium | reverse complement strand
GGCGCGATCGATCCCGTGGCCTACGCCGACAGCCTCCTCCAATCCGCCGCGGCGCTGCTAGGAGCGACGCCTCTCCGCAACCCGCTCGTCGCCTCGTTTTCGAGCGCGTCGAGCCCTTTGGAACTCCGGGTGACCACCATGATCGATCCACGTCGAGACCACACTGCACGCCTCCGCGTTCTGCCTCTCTTGGGCTTCACCGCCTGCCTCGGCCTGGCGACCGTGGCGTCGGCTCTGGCCTGGCCTTCGCCGGGCGACGTCGGTGCCGAGATCCGGATAGCTGACGCCGGCCCAGTTGACGGTCGCATCGTCGACGGCTCGTTCGGGACCCCAGCTGACGCCTCGAGGCTTTTTCACGCGATTTCCTCGGGCGACGTGGAAGCGGTGCGCGCGGCCGTTGACCGCGGCGCGTCGGTCGACCAAACATGGTTCGGCGACGGCTCGCCGCTGATCGTTGCCGCTCGCCAGGGCGACCTGGAGATCGTCGAGTTTCTGGTCCAATCCGGCGCCGATCTCGATCGCGCGGTGTCGGGTGACGGCACGGCGCTGGTCCAGGCGGTGCGTCACGACCACCGAGAGGTGGTCGAGTCTCTGCTGAGGGCCGGCGCCGACATCGACGCCGACGGGGCGCCGGGAGACGGCACGGCGCTCATCGAGGCCGCGCATCGGAGCGATCTGACGATGCTCGAGCTGCTGCTCGCCTGGGGCGCGGATCCGAACCTCGCCGTGATGGGCGACGACACGCCCCTGATCGCTGCGGTGCAGCGCGGCTCTCTTCAGACGGTTCAGCGCCTGCTGGACGCCGGTGCCGATCCGAACGGCGAGGGCGATGTCGATCTTCGAGTCGATGGTCGCCGGACGCCGCTCAACCAGGCGCGCCTGCAAGGTCTCGACGAGATCGAGCGCCTCTTGCGGGCGACCGGCGCGCGCGAGTAGAGCGCCGTCTGAAGGCTGCCGGTCGGCGCGATGACGGCGCCCGCTCTGTCGATGCCGCTCAGCGGGAGTCGACCGCTGCCAGGTGCTCGCCTCGGGCGGCGCGCACGGCGCTGATCAGGCCGTCGCGGGTCAGCAGCTCGCCAAACACATGCGGGTCGCTCGAGCCGGGGCGATAGAGCACGTAGAACGGCACCGCCGACCGGCCGTGGCGAGCGAGGTAGTCGGTGATCGCGTCATCGCGGTTGGTCCAGTCACCCTTCATCGCGACCACGTCGTGCTCGGCGAAGGCGCTGGCGACCACGTCGGTCTCGATCACCGCCCGCTCGGTCGCTTTGCAGGTCAGGCACCAATCGGCGGTGAAGTCGATGAAGACCGGCCGACCCTCCTCGGCCAGGCGGAGCGCCTCCGCCTCGTCGAACGGGATCCAGTCGTGCAGCCGCGAAGCGAGCGAGCCGTCACGGGCGTCGATCGGCGCCGCGGTGGCCAGGCCGACGGCAAGAATCGCCGCGGCGAGCGCGCCGCCGAGCGCCACCCGACGTTGCCCCAGACGATGCGCGGCCGCACCGAACCACCAGACGAAGAGCGCCAGGGCCAGGAGCGCGAGCTGGATGAAGGCGAGGCGCGCGCTCGCGATCTGGCCGGCGAGGACGTAGAAGAGCCAAACGGCTGCCGCCGCCAGGCAGAAGCCGAGGACCTGGCGGAATGCCACCATCCAGCCGCCGGGCTTCGGCAGCAGGCGCGCGGCCGCCGGGAAGGCGGCGAGAGCGAGGTACGGCAGCGCCAGGCCGATGCCGATCGCCGTGAAGACCAAGAAGACGGTGGCCGCTGTCTGGGCCAGGGCGAAGCCGACTGCCGTGCCGAGGAAGGGAGCCGAACACGGGGTCGCCATCAGCGTCGCGAACAGCCCGGAGAGGAAATGGCCGCCGAGCCCTTCGCGCCGGGTGCCGCCGAGGCGCGCGAGCGAGCCCGGCAGCGGGATCTCGAACAGCCCCCACATATTGAGCGAGAAGAGCAGCACGATGACCGCGAGGAACGTGACGAAGCCCGGCTGCTGGAATTGAATGCCCCAGCCGACGGCCGCGCCGGCGGAGGCCGCAGCGACGGCCGCCAGAGCCAGGGCCCAGAACGACACCAGGATGCCAGCAGCAGTGGCCAGACCGCCCGCGACGACGTGACGTCGTCCATGGGCGGCGCTCTGGACGAGTGAGAACACCTTGAGCGACAGGACCGGCAGCACGCACGGCATGGCGTTGAGGATCAGGCCGCCGAGGACGCCGAAGAGAAGGATCAAAGGCAGCGACGTCGACGCGCCGGGAGCGGCTCCGGTCGTGGCGACCGCTGCCTCGACGTCCTCCGGCACGATCGGATCCAGGAAGAGCTCAGCATGGGTCGCGATGCCGGTGGCGCCGATCGGCAGCGCCAGTGTGGTCTCGATCTCGTTCGGCGGTAGGCATTGCGAGTCGTCGCACGCTTGATAGCCGAGAGTCGCGGCAATGGGAAGCTCGCCGAACACCGCGTCCGGCGGCAGACGCAGCTGGGCGAGGATCCGCACCTCGCCCTCGTAAACGGCGATCGGCCGCTCCGCGTAGGGGAACTTCACCATCGCGTGCGGCGGATATTCGACCTCGACGACCTCGACACCCGGGGGCGTCTTGAGCATCAGCTCGGTCGGAATCAGGTAGTCCTCGCTCGGCGTGTGGCTGTTGACGTGCCAGTGGTCGTCGATCTCGACCATCGCGGCCAGCCACACCTCGTCGCCCGGTGCGTAGGACGCCCGATCGGCAAACAGCTCGAGCTCCGCCTTCTGCGGGAAGAGCGGCATCTGCGCAGCGGTCTCGACCGCGAGCAGCGCGGCGAGGGAGGCGAAGAGGAGGAGGCGGAGGTTGCTCATGTCACGATCCTGGCGAGAGCGATTCTGGAAGCGACGGTCGGAACAACGGAAGGCGGGCCGAGGGGGTGACAGCCGCGTTCAGGTACAGCGCTCGTCGCTCTTCAGGTGATCGAGCGTCCGGCGAAGCTGTCGCCGCAGCACGCTTTTCGGGTGCTCGACGAGGAACGACTCGAGCGAGGCGACCGCCTGCGGGCAGTCTCCGCGATCGTGGGCGATCTGAAAGCGCAGCAGATCGATCCGTTCTGCGAGCTCGGCGTCCTCAAGAGTCGAGGCGCCTTGGGCCGCGGTTGCGAGCGAGTCCGTGGCTTGGTCGAAGTCTCGGCCGATGCGGCGAACGTCGGCCACCATCGTGTGCAGCCAGGCGGCCTGACGGCTGGTGGGTTCGACCCGTTCGAGAACGCGTGCGTAGAGTGCTGCGGCGCGGGGGGCGTCGCCGCGAGAGTGGAAGTCTTCGGCGATCCGCCGCTGAAAGTCGGGCTCGGCCTCGGCGAGCACCTGCGGGTAGGCGGAGACCAGGCGATCCCAAGCGAAGAGCTCGTTCTCGAGGTGGGTCAAGAAGGCCGCGGTCGGGGAGTAGCCCTTGACCCGACCGATGCGCACCAGATCAGCGTCGATCCACAGCGTGGTCGGCAGGCTGGTTGCGCCGTAGCGAGCCTGCATCCGCGTGCCCTCAGCGCCGTCTTCGGTGTCGACGCGCAGCAGGGTGGCGTTCTCGCGCTCGACCAGCTCGGCGAAGGCGGCGGTTGAAAAGACCTCGTCCTCAAGCGTCTTGCACCAGCCGCACCAGGCGGCGTAGAGGTCGACCAGGATCGGGCCGCCGCGATCCCGCGCCGTTTCGACCGCCGAATCCAGGGTTTCATGCCACGTCAGCGCGGCCGCAGGGGGAGACTCCGGAGCGGTCTCGGCCACAGCGCCCCCGGCGGCGACGAGGGAGATCGCGAGCGCGAGAACGAGTCGCCAAGGGCTTGCTGGCGATGACTTCCGCCCAGACGGCGATCTGCGCTCAGACGGTGATCGTTGCGCAGCCCGTGACATCCGGGCGAACGGTGAGCTGGAGGCGGTCGAGGAGCTCAGCATGACGTCGACGATGATGGCGGGGGCCGCCGCAAAAAGGGAAGGCGCACCTGTATCGATCCGGAAAAACGTCGATCGGAGACCGCATCGTCGAGGCGATCGAAGACTGGCGAGTCCGGCGGCGTGGACGACCGCCGATGCTACCATCCGCCCATGAAACGCTCCCGTCGAGCTGAGCGTCTCGCGGAATCCGCGACGATGCGCGTCAGCCGCCTGGCCGCTGCGCTGCGCGCTGAAGGTCGCGAGATCGTCGATTTCTCCGCCGGTCAGCCCGATGTCCCGTCGCCCGCG
>JBCBCF010000328.1:0-4204 GCA_038530905.1 Acidobacteriota bacterium | reverse complement strand
AGCCGACCGCGCTCGTGGTGCAGCGAGCCGAGGTTCTGCACCACCGCCGCCGCGAGCTCGCGCGCGTCCGCCTGCCGGGCCAGCTCCAAGGCCCTGCCGTAGCCGTCCTTCGCCGACGCGTGGCGACCGCGCATCTGGGCAACCAGCGCCAGGTTGTTGCGACTCTCCGCCTCTCCCAGGGCATCGCCCGCGCGGCGGCGCGCGTCGAGCGCCCGCCGATGGTGCGCGTCCGCGTCGTCGAGCCGGCCGGTACGCCAGGCGAGCACGCCGAGCTCGGCGTTCGCCGCCGCGCGGCCGCGCGCATCGCCAAGGGAAGCGAACAGCCCCTCGGCCGCCTCGAGCTGGGTCCGAGCGTCGACGGCAGCAACCGCCATCGCCGCGGTCCCGGCAGCGAGGCGCGCAACGGCCTCGAGCGATCGGTCGCCGCGTTCGCCCGCCGCAGCAGCTGCACGCACAAACGCGTCGGAGGTCCGGCGGCGCAGCCCGGCCTCGGCCCCGCCTCGCAGAACGCGCGCCCAGAGTTCGGCGCCCAGCGTCCAGTCAGCTTCAGCAGCGGCGGGCTCTTCCGTGAGGGCCTCGAGCGAAAGCGTCGTGGCGCCGCGCTGCGTCGCCCGCACGACGACCGCTCGCAGCGATGTGGTGGCCGGCAGCAGCACCAGCTCGCGGCCGTAGCGGCCACCGGGATGATCGAACCGACGCGCGCTCGCCGAACCGTCCGACAGCTCTACCTCGAGCGAGACGTCGACGGTTTCCTGCGACGCGACGAGTCTCAGCTCGCGATCCGCTTCCGCCCGCACCAGCAGCCGCACGGAGACTCCCGGCTCGAGCACCACACGGACCTCGGACCCCAGCTGCAAGAAGTCGGAGCTCGGCGATGCGCCAGCCAGCAGAACCCAGCCAAGCACACACAGCGTCGCCGCTGCGCACTTTCGCCGCAGCGCGCCCAAGATCGAGCGACCGAACCTCTTCGCCGAGCACTGCCTGAACGACACAGAAGCACTCTACCGAATGCCTTGTCTTCCAGTCTCGACAGTGCTGAACCGCTGATTCTCGCCGCTGAGTTCCGGCGTCGACGAAAAAACCTTCGGAAACTTCGACGAGGAGTGAAAGGTCCGCCGGGCGGGAACCACTCAGTGGGCGACGCGGCACGACGCCGCGCTCGAACATTCTCGGAGGAACCCGATGCCCTCGATCCGACACTTCAATGTCATTGCCTTCGCCCTGGCGCTCGCCACACTCTGTCTCGTTGGCCTCGCCGCCCCGACGCCCGGCGAGGCCTGCACGATGTCCTCCAGCGGCCGATGCCTCGGCTCCGATTGCAAGCACGACTGGCAGAAATGCACCAAGGTCGACCAGTTCACCTGTGACTGCCTGCCAAAGAAGAAGCCGAAAGACGGTGCCGAGCCGGCAGACCTCGGCCCGCCGTGCGGTGACGTCATCGAACTCGAGCCCGCCGAGGCGGCCGGCCTGATCGCAACCGAGGAAGGCGAGCGCGCGGGCGGGATCATCTCCGTGCGGATCTACTTCGAGGTCCAGGGGCTCGGCAGCTTCCGGGCCAATTCCTTCGACACCGCCAACGGCACGACCGACGCCTGGGTGAAGCCAGGCATTCCGCTGAGCCTGACGGCCCGTCCAGCGTCCGGCCATCGCTTCGCCCACTGGCTGATCAACGGCAACTTCTCGAGCACGTCGGCGACGCACCGCGTGAGCAGCAAGCGCGGGCTGACGATCCAGGCCGTCTTCGAAGATGCGACCAGGGCGAGCGACGGCGACGCCCGCTTTTCGACCACAGAAGGCGCCGAGGCCGCTGCCGGTCCCGTGACCGGGCGCCTGAAGGTCAACGCCTGCAAAGGGCCGGTGCTGAAACGCGAAGTCGATCTCGACCTCGACGGCCCGCCGGGGCATTGGGTGATCGGTGAGTTCGACTGCGCGAACGCCTGCGTCCTTCGAGACGCTGCGAATCTCTTCATCGCTGGCAAGACAATGCCGGCCTTCCCGATGGATTACCGCACGCCCGGGGCCCGGTGGCTGACCTCCGCCACCAAGAAGGGAGTCGACATCCGTGTCGAAGTGGGTGGGAAGCCCTTCGATCACTACCTGGTGAGCTCGAAATCCGATCTGCGGGCTGTCGCCCAGCGCCTGGGCAGCAACGCCTGCTGCTCGTGCGGGCCGTGATCCACCTCGAGTGGATCTGCTGAACGAAGAACGCCGAGAGCGATCCGCTCTCGGCGTTCTTCGTTTCGCTGCGACGGCCGGCTCAGCTCACCGCGCCGGCGTTCTTCACGTGTTGCTCGAGGAAGTCCAAGACCGCCGAATAGCCTTCGATCTGGTTGTCCTTCTTGAGAAAACCGTGGCCCTCGTCTTCAAAGACGAGATACTCGACCGGCACCCCGTTGGCCTTCACCGCCTCGACGATTTCGTCAGATTCGACCTGCAAAACGCGCGGATCGTTGGCGCCTTGCAGCACGATCAGCGGCCGCACGATGTTCTCGGCATGGAAGAGCGGCGAAATGGCGCGCAGATGCTCTTCATCGTCGAGTGGTCCGAATTCCTTCTCGAAGTAGACCCGCTGCGCCTCCCACCAGGGCGGGATGCTGGCGAGCGTGCGCACCCAATTCGACACGCCGAAGATATTGACGCCTGCGGTGAACTCTTCGGGCTCGAAGGCCAGGGCCGCGAGCACCATATAGCCGCCGTAACTACCGCCAGCGATGGCGATCTTGTCGGGATCGACGTAGCCGGTGTCGATCAACATCTGCTTCGACGCGACGCAATCCTGCAGATCCCCGCCGCCGTGATCGCGGTCGTCCATGTGGAAGAAGGTCTTGCCGTAGCCGGAGCTGCCGCGGTTGTTGATCTGGTAAACGACGTACCCGTGGTTCACCAGGTATTGGACCAGGGCGTTCCAGCCCAGGCGGCTTTGCCCCCCCGGCCCGCCGTGCACCCACACCACCGCCGGGTGCGAGGCGTCTTTCTCGGCGCCGGCGGGCACGTAGAGGATGCCCGGGATCTCGACGCCATCGAAGGAGTTGAAGCGCACCACTTCGGGCGCCACCAGATGCTGCTCGTCGATGGCGTCCGGCAGCGACGTGGTGAGGCGGAACGGCGTCATGCGCGTCCCCAGGCGATAGATGAAGAAATCACCCGGCGTGCGCGGCGTGGAGGCCCGGAAGACGATCGTCTCCTCGTCGCGCGCGATCGACAGGCCGGTGATGTCGGCGTCGCTCAAGTCGGGGAGAGGCATCGGCTCCAGACTCGGCAGGCGCATCATGCGCACCCGGGTCCGCGCGTCCTCGTTGATGCGCACGATGAGGATGTTGCGCAGGTCCGAGAACGAGGCGCTCGAGACGTCCCAATCCGTGCGCACGATCTCTTCCGTCTCGCCGGTCGCGGGGTCCATGCGCGCTAGATAGGAAAACTCGGAGTCGAGATTGGTCTGGTAGTAGATCCAGCGACCTTCCGGACCGAATCCGACGGGCGAGAAGATCACGTCGCCTTGGTGCGGCGTCAGGTGCCGGGTCTCACCGGTCGACAGCGTGTGCAGGTAGAAGTCGCTGTCGGCGTTGCCGTTGAGCTTCATCAGCAGCAGCCGGTCGCGATCCGGCGCCAAGTCGCCAATGAAGTAGCCGCCCGGGTTCTCGAAGATCAGAGTGCGCGAGAGATCGTCGGTGTCGTAGAGGTAGAGATCGAAACTCTTCGGATCGCGCTCGTTGGTCTCGATCAGGAAGTTCTCACCATCGGCCGTGAAGCCGGCCCACTGGGCCTTCAGCTCTTCGCCCGGCGTCAGGTCGCTGACGGTGCCGTCCGGCTGCCGCAGGTAGATGTGGTTCAGCTCGTTGCCCCCTTGGTCGGAGGAATAGAGCACCCGCTCGTCGTTCGGGAAATAGCTGATCGGCCAGACCGACTCCTCAGAGCTGACCAGCAGCTCCGGATCGCCGCCGGCCGTGGGGAAGGCGTAAAGGTCGAAGCTGCCGGACGCGTCGTGCGACACGAGCACCTTTGATCCATCGGGCGACAGGTCGCCGCCGACGTGGCGCACGGTGTCGAGAAATTGCTCGATCGAGTAGCGCTCGATCTCAATCGACGCCGCGCGCTCGGCGGTGGTCGATTCGCTGGTCGGTGCCGGCGCCTTGCAGCCGGTGAAGAGAGCGAGGAGAAGAATGGACGCGACAGGCGCGAGCGAAGAGAAGGGACGGAAGCGTAG
>JBCBCF010000327.1:0-4215 GCA_038530905.1 Acidobacteriota bacterium | reverse complement strand
CTTCCTTCAGTTCCCGCAGAAACTCGAACTTCGCGGCGTCGAAGCCGTCGGGCGCCAGCACGTAGCCGCCGGAATCGGAGGCCGTGATGACCGTGGCGCCTAGCTGCATCAGCTTCTGGATCGTGTAGATCGCCACGTTGCCCGATCCCGAGACGGCGCAGCGCTTGCCGGCCAGCTCATCGCCGTGGTGTTCGAGCATGTTCTGCATGAAGTAGACGCTGCCGTAGCCGGTCGCTTCGGTGCGCACGAGGCTGCCGCCGAAGCTCAGACCCTTGCCGGTCAGGATGCCGGCAAAGCGATTCTCGAGACGCTTGTACTGCCCGAAGAGGTAGCTGATCTCACGCCGCCCGACGCCGATGTCACCTGCCGGGACGTCGGTGTCCTCGCCGATATGCCGATGCAGCTCGACCATCAGCGACTGGCAAAAGCGCATGATCTCTCGATCGCTCTTGCCTTTCGGATTGAAATTCGATCCGCCCTTGCCGCCGCCCATCGGCAAGCCCGTGAGGCTGTTCTTGAGCACCTGCTCGAACGCGAGAAATTTGAGCACCGACAGCGAGACCGTCGGGTGAAACCGCAGGCCACCCTTGTAGGGCCCGATCGAGTTGTTGAACTGCACCCGCCAGGCTCGGTTGACCTGCAGCTCTCCATCGTCAGCCTCCCAAACGACGCGGAAGATGACCACGCGATCAGGCTCGACGAGGCGCTCGAGGATCTTCTCGCGACGATAGTCCTCGGCGTCGAGGACGTGCGGCATCACCGACTCGACGACTTCTCGAACCGCCTGATGAAACTCGGTTTCGCCTGGATTGCGCTGCTCGACCTTCTCCATGAAGGCGGCGACAGACTCCTCGATCTCCGGATGAGACGACATCTGCGTTCCTTTCTCGCTCGCTGGGCCGTGGTGCGATGATTTTCTCTCGTCGCTCTGTTCGTGGCTCGGCCGCGACCGGACGTACTCAAGGCCGCTGCTAGCATCCGCCCGTGCCCGCCTCGCGCCCCGCCACCGAGCGTCCGACCGACGCCGCGACGTTCATCGAGCGCCGCCCGCGCGTCACGAACGCACTGGTCGCCGTGGCGGCGACCCTCGCGTTTCTGCTGGTCGCCGAGGCCACCCTGTGGCTGGCCGGCTTCCGCTTTCTCCTGCGCCCGGAAGACATCGAGTTCGGGCAGCCGAATCCGGTGGTCATGAAACGCGTCTTCGAGCCGGACCCCGACCTGCTCTGGGTGCATCGCCAATACGGAGATGTCCTCGCCACGCTGCGCCAAGAGTCGCCCGACCTGCTGGTCCTCGGCGACTCCTGCACCCATCTTGGGACCTATGACGATCGCCTGGTTGAGCGCGCTGCGGCGCGCGGCGTCGATCTCGCCATCGGCAATCTCGCCGTTGCCGGATGGTCGAGCTTTCAGGGCCGGCGCCAGGTCGAGCGCGACGTCGCCGATCTCGGCGCCCGCGTCGCGACGATCTACTTCGGCTGGAACGACCACTGGGTCGGGTTCGGGATCGAGGACGCGCAGATCGCCCGCCTGGAACGCTTCGGGCAGAGCGCCTGGGGTCGCCTGCGGCTGGTGCAGCTCGCCCTCAAAGTGCGGGTGGTCGCCCTCGCCCGTGCCGCCGGCTGGCCACGCCGAGTGCCGCTCGACGACTTCGCCGACAATCTCCGGCAGATGACGCGGCGTCTCGAGGAGCTCGGCGTCCGGCCGATGATCCTGACCGCACCGACCTCTCATCGCCCAGGACACGTGCGCGAGAGCCTCGAAGGACGGTTCGTCCGCGATCTCGACGAGGTCATTCCGCTGCATCGGTCCTATGCCGATGCGGCGCGCCAGGTCGCCGCCGAGGAAGACGTCCCGCTGTGCGATCTCCTCGCTCGCTTCGACGCGCTGCCGGTCGAGGAGCGAGATCGCTCGTTTCAGCGCGACGGCATCCATGCCACGCCGCTTGGAGACCAGCGGATCGCCGCGATGCTCGATCGCTGCTTCGCCGACGCTGGCTATTGGCCGCTGCTGTCGGCGGGCCGGTAGCCGCCCGACCAGCCGCCGTCGGACGCGACGACCAGCCGTCGCACGACCCGGCGCATGACCTCGATGCCGCGCCGCAGCTCGTCGATCTCGAGTCGCTCGTCGATGCCGTGAATGCCAACGAGGGTGTCGGACTCCACGGTGAACGGCGTGAAGCCGTAGGCCGGGATCCCGCGCTCTCGGAACCAGCGCGAGTCGGTGGTTCCGAGCAAGAACATCGGGACGACCGGCGCGCGCGTTTCCAGCACCTCTCGGAGGCCCGCATAGGCCGGATGATCGATCGGCGATGGCGCCGCGGTAGGCGCCGCGAGGAGGGTCTCGATCTCGATGTCTGGACCGACCAGCCGGGCAAGCGTCTCGCGCACCGCCTCGGCGTCGGTATCCGGCAGCAGCCGCAGGTCGAGGTCGGCGAACGGTCGGCCAGCGATCACATTCACGCGATCGGCGAGCTGCACCCTGCCGATCTGCAGCGTGTCGCGCAGCATGGCGACGAAGCCGACCGGTAGACCGGACGGCTCGCCCCGTGCGGCGGCCTCCAGCTCGCGCAGGCGCCGCGCCACGTCGATCCCTTCCGCCTCGGCTGCCGCCGCCACGCTCGTTCGCGCCGCCGCGGTGACCCGCGGCACGAGCGGCAGCTCGAGCGCCCGCGTCAGCGCACGGATCAGCCGATGACCGGCGCTATTCGGTCGATAGAGCGACCCATGACCGGACGGACCGCGCGCGCGGAGGCGAAGCCAGAGCGGCCTCTTCTGCACCACCTCGATGCCCCACCACACCAGCCGATCGCGCACGACACGATTGCTGCCGCCCTCGTTGAGGACCACAGCCACGTCATCGAACAGCTCGGGATGGGCCTCGACCGCCCAGCCGACTCCCCCCTGGCCGCCGGTTTCTTCGCCGCCGGCAGCCAGAAACACGAGCGGACGCGCACGCGGCGCGGGATCGTCGGCAAGCGCCAGCATCGCTTCGAGATGGGCGATGCCGAGACTCTTGATGTCGAGCGCACCGCGGCCCCAGAGCTCGCCGCCGACGGCGCGACCTGAGAAGGGAGTGACACTCCAGGCGTCGGCGTCGGCAGGCACGACATCCAGGTGGTGCAGCATCAGAACCGCCCCGGGAGGCGCGATGCCGGAGGGCGGCGACACGGTCGCGGGAAGCTCTGCCCACAGCAGACTGTTGCCCGTTGGGGACTCGAGGCGCCGGCTCGCGATGCCGCCCTCGGCCAGCCAGCCGGCGAGCATCTCGGCAGCGGCCCGCTCGCCGGCGAGCGAACCTTCGCGAGCACGGGCAATGCGCTCCCCGGCAGCCGGTTCGGTGCGGTCGACCGTATCGACCTGAAGATATGCTTGCAGCCGCTCGAGCGGGCGATTGACACGATCGCCCATCCCGTCTGCTGCACCCGCTTCCGCTGACAGAGACCCCGCGACGACCGCCAGCCAGACCAGCACGTAGCGAGCGATGCCTCGGCGCGCCAGGCACGGCGACGCGGTCTCGAAACGGCCGATCTCGATCCGGTTCGAGATGGTCCTCGCTTCGACGCCCTCGTCGTTCCGATGTCCTCGTCGCCTCGAGCTCCGCCGCGCCATCGCCCGCAGTCTATGCGACCGTCCCCGCCCACTTCAGGCCCTGCGCCGCCCACCCACAGGCCTCGCTGGGCTCGGCTCCTCCTCGGCTCAGGCGGCGACCGCGCGGCCCGTCGACGCGCGATCGGCTGGAGCGTGGCGATCGCCGCCGTCGTTCGCCTGCTCGCGTTCGCCGAGAACGCTGCCTCGCCGTTTCTCGCCGTGCCCGTTCTCGACGAGATCTTCTACGACGAGGCGGCCAGGGCCCTCGCCCACGGCGACCTTGCGCAGCTCGCAGCGCTGAACCCCGGCTTCCGGCCCCTGCTCTATCCCGCGTTGATCGCCGTCGTCTACGTCTTGGGCGGCGGGCCGGCGATCGTCATCGCGCTTCAGCACCTTCTGGGCGCTGCCACCGCTGGCCTCGTCGCCTGGTGCGCCCTTCTGCTCTTCGAGCGACCGGCCGCCGGCTTCTTCGCCGGCCTCGTCTACGCGCTGGCCGCACCGCCGATCTTCTTCGAGGGTCAGCTCCTCATCGCCGCGACGGCGACCTTTCTCGCCACCGTTTGGCTGGCGCTCGCGCTGCGCCTGGCCGCGGCCGAAACCTTCGCCTGGAGCGGCTGGATCGCGCTCG
>JBCBCF010000326.1:0-4239 GCA_038530905.1 Acidobacteriota bacterium | reverse complement strand
GTTCGGGCGCACCGATCCCGTCGGGCCTGGCGCGCGAACACGCCGACTGGTCATCCGGCCGTCGCACCTAAGGAGTGGATCATGCTCGAGACTCGCCGTTCGTTCTTCGCCATCGTTGCCCTGCTCGCTCTGCTTTCCGCGCCGGCTACCTTCGCGGCCGACACCATGCGCGCTGCTGACTTCGTCGATGAAGTTGTCGAGTTCATCGAGAATCTGTTCCAGGGCGCCGATGCTTACGTCGCCAATCAGCAGGCGGACGACGAACTGAATCCGGTCGTCATTCCTGAGGGTTGACGGACGGTCACAGAGATGTTCTCACGAGCGGCGATCGTCCGATCGCCGCTCGAGCTGATGCTGAAGCGCCTCGACTGCCTGCAGCGTCAACTCGCCACGGAGGCTGATGCGGATCAATTCGACGAGCGCGGCCTGCGTCGCGCGGTCGGTCTCGAAATGTGCCATGAAGAGGGTCATTTCGCGGGCGATCTCGACGGCATCCGCCAGTCGACCCTTGGCGAGCAGCACCCGAATTAGCGACAGCGACGTCAGCGCCGCCTGAACGCTCCCGAACTCGAGGAGCTGATCCCTCGCTTGGCCGAGCGCTGCTTCTGCATCGTCTAGGCGGTCGACGTCGGCATAAAGGTCGCCCAGTTGGGTCAGGTAGACGGCGAAGTTCACGCCTCGCCGCTCACTCTGCTGACCGATCACCTGCTCCATGCAAGAGATTGCGCGGTGCATTTCTCCGCGCTGATGGAAGGACCGCGCGAGAAGTTGGAAGGCGGTCGATCGGAAGGATGATGTCGTCGGATCGTCTACCGGCAGCAGATCCAACGCGGCTTTGATGGATCGGCGCATCTCGTCGTCGCGATTCAGCGAGTGCTGCGCGATCGCGCGGTCGATCAGAGTCTTGCCGACCGAGCGACTCTGCCCGAGTTCCTGAAACGCGACGAGGGCTCGCTCTTGAATGCGGAGCGCCGCTTCGTATTCCGCCGCGCTCAACAGGACGACGCCCGCACGTTTGAGAAATTCCGCTTCAGCGAACAGGAGACGAAGCTCGCGCGTTGCGCTCAGACCCTTCGCGAGCGCGAACGCGGCGGATCGATGCTGGCCGAGCGAACGCCGGCTCGCCCCGTGCGCCAGGATCGTGTCGAGCATGAGCTGCAGACGCTGGCGAGGAGTCGGCTCTTCGAGAAGCGGCAAAAAGTCGATGCCGATCGAGACGGTCAGCTTGAGGACGTCCCTCGGAGCCTGCTGTCGGCGCGCCTCGAGCTCCCGGATCAGGCCGCGCGCGAAAGCTGTGGTTCTCAGGCGTTTCGTGGCTCGAAGACGCCGCTTCTGCTCGGCGAGCGGACAGTCCCAGAACGCCGCGAGCTGCTCGGAGACGGTCGCAGTCGTCGCGTCGTCGAGTGCAGGAAAAGGCTCGTGGTCCGGCGCCAGCCACAATGGATCGTCGATCGGTTCGTCGATCTCGAGCGCGCCGACCTTGGCGGTGAGCTGATCGAGAGAGCGCAGCAGGCGGACGAGCGAACGGTCGGGAGACTTCGTGGCGAAGTCGGAGAGTGCGTCGACCGGATCGTTCGGAGTTCCGAAGGCTCGGCCGAAGAAGTTGGCCGGCTCGGTTCCAAGATGCTCGAGCGACTTGAACAGCATCTCGAGCGGAATCGAGATATCGCCTCGGCAGACTTTGCTGAGATAGCCCTCACTGCGCGACAGCTGACGCTCAATCTCGTGGATATGCCCACGATGATTTTGCAGCTCGCGTCGGAGCGCCTGGCGCATCCGGTCGTAGGGCTGTCCGGTGTTCATACGTTGACTTTAGCATAGTCGCTCGACGATACGCGATCGTTGAGCGCTTCCTGAGGGATCGTCGTGGACGAGCCTCGGAGAAACGACGCGGAGGCAGGCGCACGCACCTCGGCAGGCCGATTATGGCGCCGGAATCTTGCGTTCCGCCTTACGGCCTGAACAATTTCGCTGGGCTTTGCGCCGAGGGTACTGCGCCGGTCGCTAGGCCGAGGCGGGCTGACGCACTGGCTCCGAGAGATCCAGTCGGCCATGCCGGCGCCGATGCCGCCAGTGCTCCCACTCGATCCGCAGCCAGATGCCGAGCGCCGTGCGCAGCGGCGGGATCGAGCCTCGGCCGAGACCGAAGGCGGAGCTGTAGTGCTTCTGGCCGGCGTTACGTTGGCCGTAGGTGCCGACGCGTCGCCGGAAGCGCGCCAGTTTCCGCATCCGGCGATTGAAGAACTGCATGAAGCGGAACGCCGCAGTGGCCTGCCAGACCGGGACGCCGAAGACCGGATTGGCCAGTTCGTCCATGTTTCGGTAGACCGGCGTCACCACCCCCAGGTAGTACATGGCCGTGTCGAAGAGAAAGGCGCAGCGGGTTAGCTCGGCGTCGCCGAACAGCTCGTACTTTCCGACGTAAAGAGCCTCCAACCAGCGGTCGTAGGACCGCTCGAAGCGCTCGTTGTGCTCGGCGAGAGCCGCGTCGAGGCCGGTGGCGGAGAGCTCACCGCGGAGGTCGCTTTCGATCAGTTTGCTGGTGGCGTAGATCGAGATCGCGGCATGGTCGAGACCCGGGCTGTAGAACGGGTCGAGGAAGGCCGCGGCGTCGGCGATCAGCGCCCATCCGCGATCCGCATACCGCTCGGTGGTGAACGGCAGGTGTGCGAGGGCCATGAAGTCGTCGCCCACGATGTCACCGTCGACCACCAGCTCGCGCAGGCCGGGGGTCGAGCGCACGAAGTTCTCGTAGCGCTCGCGCAGCGTCGCGCCCGGTGGGTCGTAGAGAGTCTTGTCCCAGACCAGGCCGATGCTCGTCTGGCCGCCGGCCAGCGGGATCATCCAGCACCACCAGCCGTAGCCGCAGAAGTGGTTGGTGGCCAGACGCCGGGCGGCCGTGATCGAGGGCATCTTCGGTCGGCGGGGATCGCCGCCCTGGACGTCGCATCCGTCCAGGTCGGCCACGCCCGACCAGCGGGCCCAGATGGCCGACGTCGGATGCTTGTCGACTTTGCGATGCAGGTCGAGCTGCCGCGCGATGAATGAGCGCCGTCCTGAGGCGTCGACCACCCAACGGGTGGACACGGTGCGCGGTCCGTCGGCGGCTTCGAAGCGGACGGTGCTGCGCGGCCAGCCGAGGTCGATGTCGATCGCTTTCGCCGGCCGCACCACCTCGGCCCCCTCCTGCCGGGCGAGATCGAGCAGGTGGGCATCGAGAACCGGTCGCTCGAGCATGAAGCTCGGCAGATCGGGGAGGTCGAGCGGGCCGACCTCGGTCATCTCCTCGAGCCGCCGATCGTCGCGATCGGAAAACCAATAGCGCAGGCCGTGCTTGGGCAAGTGGCGGCGGGCGAGATGATCGCTCAGGCCCAGCACGCGCTGGACGAAGAAGCCCGAGATCTCGACCGTGGCTTCGCCGACCTTGCGGTGGAAGGTCTCCGTGCGCTCGACGACCAGGATGCGGGCATCGGGCAGCCAGCGGCGGAGCAACGTCGAGACCGAGCCGCCGGCGAAGCCGCCGCCGACCACGACGACATCGTAGTCCGGCCGCGTGTCGGACGCGGGTGGATCGGAAAGGTGCGGAAGCTGCGACATCAGATGACGTTCCTGCAGGGGGGCTGAGATTTTAGCATCGGTCGAGGCCCGACAGTCTCTTGGCCCACCTTCGCTGCCGGTGGCGGGGCTAAGATCCGGCGATGATTGCCGAGAACAGCTTGTGACCGAGAGCTCCGCGCCGCTTCCGACCTCGGCCGCCGGGCCATCGTCACCCGCCGACACTCTCGACGGGCGCACCCTCGGCCTGTTCGAGGCGACACGGCTCGGCGTTGGCGCGATCGTCGGCGGCGGCATTCTCGCGCTGGCGGGCGTCGCCTTTGCGGCGACCGGGCCCAGTGCCGTTCTCGCCTTCACCGCCAACGGCCTGATCGCACTGGCGACCGCCCTGACTTTCGCCGAGATGGCGACCGCCTTCCCCGAGTCCGGGGGCACCTACACCTTCGCCAAGAAAGTGCTGTCGGTCGAGGCGGCGTTCGGCGTCGGTTGGGTCGTCTGGTTCGCTTCGATTGTCGCGGCCGTGCTCTATGCGCTCGGCTTTGCCGCCTTCGCTCAGCTGATGGTCCGCGAGACGCTGCTGGCCGCCGGCGTCGCGCCGCCGGCCTGGTGGGAGGGCCACGCGGTGGAATCCGCTCTCGCTCTGCTGTCGGTGGGCTTCTACGCCTGGAGCCTGCGCCGTACGGT
>JBCBCF010000325.1:0-4241 GCA_038530905.1 Acidobacteriota bacterium | reverse complement strand
GCGTCGTAGGCGTAGCCGGTCGTGAAGCTGCCGTCGGTGCCCGTGTGCGTTTCTTCGAGGACATTGCCGCGCGGATCGAAGAGGCGGCTGATGGCGAGCGAGGTCGTACCGTTCTTCGCGTGCTCGGTCGACCACGGGCGGCCGAGGAGGTCGTAGAGATGCGTCGTCTCGTCGCCCTCCGGCGTCACGACCTTCGTCACTCGGCCGGCCGCGTCGTACTCGGCTCGCGTCTCGAGGCTGGTCCCGTTCTCCGGGTCGTCCGCCGGCGCGAGCCACTGCCGCTCGGCGATGACGCGATTCAGCGCATCGTACTCGTAGAACGTTTGCGCCAGCAGTGTCCCGTCGGACTGGCAGGCGGCCGTGCGGACCACGCGCCCGAGCGCGTCGCGCTCCGTGAGCCCGAAGTGGCCGTCGGGATCTCTAAGGATCGCCGGCCGCTCGTAGGCGTCGAACTCGGTCGTCCACGTCTCGCCGTTGCGGTCGGTGCGTGACTTCAGCTTTCCTGACGGCGTGTAGGCGTAGGTCTCGGTGCCGTCTGCCGTGGTGGTCGAGGTCAGGCGATTGCGCCCGTCGTAGGTCATTGTCACGGGCGCGCGATTCGGCGCATCGACCGCGATCAGGTTGCGGTTGGCGTCGTAGGTGCGGGTCTCCTCGAGCCAGGTCTCGCCCTCGACCCAGGTCCGGATGCGCGTCGGCATGCCGAGCACGTCGTACTCGGTCTCGGTGGCAGCCTCGACCGTGCCGGCGCCGTCGCGCACCTCGGTGCGGGTGACGCGGCCGGCCCCGTCGTACTCGACGCGGGTGCAGGTGATCGCCTGCTGTGCGCCGGTGCAGGTCTCGAGCGGCCAGCCCAACGCGTTGTGCGCCATGCGCTGCGCCGGCGTCGCGTCGCCGCCGAGGGCGATCGGCAGATGCAGAGCGCTCGTCTCGACCGTCGACTCGGCGCTCGCGTCGCCCTCGCCGAATTGGATCGCGCGCGGCAGCACCCGCGGTGGACCCTCCGCCGGCGGACCGTAGTCCATCCCCTGGCGCGACACCGGGCCGCCCGGCCCCGACAGCGTCCGCTGCGTCGGCCGGCCGCGATCGTCGCGCGTCACCTCGCTCGAGATCGGCGTCGGCGAGTCCGCAGCGAAGATCGTCGCCTCCGGCACGCCCGTCTGGTCGTCGAAGCGATGGTCGACCTCAGTGCCCGTCGGCAGCGTCGTGAGCCGTGGAATCTGCGTCCGGGCCTGATGCGCCTCGAACGTCCACACCAGCTCCGACGGCGCGCCGCCCGCCGCGTCGAGGCTGCAGAAGCCCGCGCCGACGCCCAGCGCCGACGCGCCCGCGTGCGGTTCGATCGTCGTTTCCGTGACGTTGGCGAGCGCGAGCGCCACCTGGCTCGACTCGTTCGACGGCAGGTAGTCGTGCTCGATCGTCGTGCCGTTCGGGGGCGCGACGCGCTTCACCAGGCCGTGCTCCCGGCCGCCGGCGTACGCGTCGTACGTCCACGTCGTCGCCGCGCGATCGCCAGCGATCTCCGCGTCCTCGAACACGCGCAGATGCCCTGACGCCGTGTGCTCGTAGGCGCGCGCGCCGCCGCGCCGGTCGGTCACCGTCGTCGTCGCGCCGCTGTAGGCGATCGACAGGGTGGTGCCTCCCCACGTCTGCGCCGTCACCTGACGCCGCGCCGGCGTCCCGCCCCAGCCGAGCGTCAGCCAGGTCGCACCCGTCGCGTCGTCGAGGCGCTCCAGCTCGTCGAGCCCGTGCAGGCGCTCGGCCAGCGAGCCCGTCGGCGCCGAGGCGTAGCCGTAGCGCGTCGTGAGCGACTGCGTCGGGCCGTCGACCGTCCGCTGCACCTCGGGCGAGGTCACGCTCTCCAGGCGACCCGCCGAGTCGTACCCGTAGGTCCAGCGACGACCCGTCGAATCCTCGACCGAGGTCAGACGTTGCGCGCTGTCGTCGTAGCCGAAGTCGAGCGACCCCGTCACCCCGTCGACCCGCGACAACCGTCCGTGCGCGTCGTAGCGCAGGAACGTCTCGTTGCCCGTCGTGGGCGTGCGCTTGAAGACATCGCGCAGACTCGTCAGGCGGCCCGACGCGTCGAAGAGCGCTTCCGTGCCGTCCGCCCAAGCCAGCACCCACGCGCCGTCGAACTTCTTGAGATTCGCCAGCAGGCCCGGCGGGCCCTCCTGCACACCCGTCGCCTCGACCTTCGGGCCCGAGAAGCGCACGCGCCGCCCCGTCCCGTCGTAGAAATCCACCGTGCCGTCGAGGTGCGGGCGCAGCCGCATGCGATAGCCGAAGTCCCAGCCCGGGCCCAGCGGACCCCAGCCGACCGCGCCGCTGCGGTAGGTGCGCGTCATCGCCAGCGGCGTGCCGAGATCGGGGAGGGCGACGTCGGTCGTCGCGTGCGTGAACTCGCCCGAGTGCAGGAGCGTGCCCGGCGCCACGTCGCCCGCGCCGAACGAAGGATTGAGATCCGGCTCCTGGAACCAGCTCGGGCCGACGTCCCAGCGCACGCTCTCGACCCGCTTGAGCGCCAGCGCCGCGTTGAGGAGCGGGAACGCCTCGGCCACCTGCGCCTGCTCCGCCGCGCCGAGGTAGAGCGCGACCCGATCGCCCGACAGCAGCTCCGAGTAGCGAGCGGCCGGCGTCGGCTCGACGAGGTACGCCCCGTCGTCGCCGACCTGATCGCAGCGCGCCACGCAGAGATCGCCCTCCAGCTCCTCCGCCTCGCGCGTAAAGGCGATCGAGGCGCGCGGATCGGCCACCAACACCACCGGCTCCGAGCGATAGAGGCGGTAGCCGTCCTCCCACGGGCGATCCGCCTGTCGCTCGAGATCGAGCGACAGGCGCGTGCGCGGCGCGTCCGCTAGGTCGCCGAGACCCGAGATCTCCCCGCCGCCCGACGCCTCCGCCACCATCTCGAGGCGCAGCGTCGGCGGCGACAGCGTCGCGGTGGTTGAGAGATTCGGCATCGCGCCGCGGGCTCGCACCACCGCCGTCGGCGTGGTGGCGTCCCCGGGCTGCGTCTCGGCTACCGCCACGCCGAACGGCGCCAGCTGGGTCACCGGCTCGCCCGCCGACGCGCCCTGCGCCGCCACCAGCTCGAAGCTCGGCAGCGTCGTCGACACGGTCGAGACGTGATGCTGCGACGTCGTCGCCACCACCCCGGTCAGCGGATCGACCTCGATCCGCCACGGGTTGCGGCCGGGCAGCTGGACAACGTCGAGCACGCGATCGTCGACTCCGTCGCCGTCTTCGTCGAGGCTGAACACCGACGGCAGGCGATCGAAGTCGACGAAGTAAACCCCAGCGCCGAGCGCCGACACCACGATCCGCCGGTGCGTGCGATCGACCACCAGATCGGCCGTCGTCACCTGCGGAGCCAGCTGGATGTCGGCCACGCCCTGCGGCGCGTAGGGATCGGTGACGTCCCAGATCACCAGATGCCCGCCGGCGTGGGTCGCCAAGACGAAGTCCCGCTCCTCCACCGTGCCGTCGGGTCGCGCCATCGGATAGTCGGCGACGACCGCGAGCCCGGTCATCCGCGGAGCCTCGCCGCCGGCGCGGCCGCACAGGGCCCGGATCGCGGTCGGATGTCGCGGCTGGTTGCGCGACACCTGCCAAAGGCCAACGCCGTACGTCCTCATCAGCGTCACCAGGACAGGATCCCCTCCCTCAGCGGCCGGCGGCAGCACCGCGACGTCCCACGCGTCCTGCGAGTTGCCCGCCACCTGCGGGTTGCAGCCAGGATCGAGGAGGTTGCCGTCGAACGCCGGGAAGCGGTTTGTCAGCGACAGCTTGATGTCGGTCGACGGTGAGGCGACGTCGAGGTTCTTGAACAGATCCGTCGCCGCCACGCCGACACCGAAGGTCGCCGCGTAGGTCACGGTCGCCTCCTCGCGCAGCACCTCGACCGTGTCGCCCCGCTGGGCGTCGATCGTCACCTGCCAGCTGCCGTCAGCACCGACCGCCGTGCGCTCCATGCGCCCGCGCGTCCGATTGAATACCGACACGGCGGCGCCTTCGCGCGGCCCGGCGCCGGCGATCACCAGCTCGATCTCGGCGAGTGCCGGCATCGTGGCCGGCGTCGTTGCGAGACCGGTCGGCACCACCTCGCCAAGGGTCCAGGCCTGACGAGCGTTCCAGCCGGCCACCGCCACGCGCTGCGGCTGGCCCGGGAGCGCGTTGGCCGAGCCCTGCGGCAGATCGGTGAGCAGCGCCGACAGGACGGTCGTCCCGTGCACCGCGCTCTC
>JBCBCF010000324.1:0-4243 GCA_038530905.1 Acidobacteriota bacterium | reverse complement strand
CGTGATCGCGCCGTGTTTCCAGGCGATACGCAATTCTCTGCGCGCGGTCGCCGATCGGTTCCGAGACCGCCCGGAACCAGGGCGTGTCGATCGTGTCGGCCCGCCCCGCCAGCTCGCTGAGACTGTCGAACGGATCGGTCCGACGCAGGCGGATCGTCTCGAAATAGCTCTCGGGATGGGCGATCGCCAGCGGCATGGTGCGCTCAGCAGCGTCCGGTCGCGGTAGGGCGGTGTCCGCCAGCAGGGGCAGCAGCTCGATCCAGTCGACGTCGTCGTGGGTGTAGGCCTCGACGATCGTGACCGTGCCGTCGGATCGCCGGTCGTCGATCTTGAGCGGCGCCGACTCGAGCTCGAGGCCAGACGAGTCTTCGTAGTAGGTCTCGTATTGGTCCTGGAGTTCCTCCGGCGAAGTGCCGGCGAGCATGTCGCGGATCTCGTCGCCGGACGCGCCGGCGTAGGTCGAATGCACCTCGATGCGACGGGCCCCGGTCTCGGTGTCGACGATGTACTCGACGATCGACGACGCCGTGCCCTGGCGGCCGACGGTGGCCAGCTCGACGGTGCCAGGCCGCAACGGCAGCGCCCGGCCGTAGTCGGGGATCGACGGGCGAGAGCCGCCGCCCTGGAGCGAGATCGTCGGATCGATCCACAGCTCTTCGTCGAACGCCAGGACGTGCACGATCGCGTGATCGAACGCGGCGGGGGAGGGCAGGCGATCGGCGACGTGCTCACGCAGCTCGGTGTGCACGAAAGCCGGCACGGCATCGAAGCCGAGCCGCTGCAGGAGCGTCGTCAGCAGGAGCGTTTTGTCTTTGCAATCACCGTAGCGCTTGCGCAGCGTCTCGGGCAGCGGGTGCGGCGCGAACGAATGCCCGCGTACGGTGTCGGAGAAATAGCGGATCTCGTCCTGGGCGAAGCGGCGCGCTTCCCGCAAGGCGGCCTCGCGGTCGTTCCCGGCATCGGCTTCGATGCGGGCGACGAGATCGTCGAGCTCGGGGAAGGACTCAGTGCGGTAGAGCGGTCGACCCCACGCGACGACCTCCGCCCAGCTGGCGAAGTCGGCCATCTCGACCTGCGGGAGAGCGACGAACCAACTCGGCGCGTCGGTGAGAATCTCGACGTCGGCCAGATCGCGCCGATCCCACTCCCGCTCGACCAGGCCGTTCTGCCGTGTCTCGACCGGCGCCAGATCGGCCGCTGCCGTCTCGAGGCCAGGGTCCACGCGGACCTGCACCGCCCGCTCTGCCGGATGCACGAGCCGCAGCCGCAGACGAGCCGCCGCGATGCCGTAGGCCAGCGGCTCGGACGTGGCAAAACGGCCGCCGAATTCCGGCGCCAGGTCCACCCGCGACCATTGGACATCGACGACGTCGCCGACTCGGACATCGTCGAGGATGAGGGTCAGCCGCTTCGAGCCGTCGATCATCCACTCGTCGAGGTCCTCGCCGCTGTCGACCAGCGCCGCGCGACTCGAGTCCAGCCGCTCGCTCCAGGCGCCGTCGCGCCGCACGCGCGCGGAATGCACCACCAGCCGTTCGCGATCGGGCAAGAAGGTGTTCGACCAGCTCGACATCGCTTCGAGGGCGCTGCGCGAGTCGATGCGCCAGGTCATGCGCTCGAAAGTCTCGGCCGGCTCGCCGCGGGCGCCCAGCCGGATCTGGGTGTCGAAGAAGAGCCACGTCGAACCTTGGCCCGACGGTGGGGTCTCGGCGCCGTCGATCGGCGCGATGTCGACCCACGACGACGGCGGCTGTCGAGCCAGCTGAGGATGCTGCGGGAACTCCGCGCCGGCGACCTCGGCCGCGACGGCCAAGATGATCAAGGCGCCGGCGGGCCAGACGAGCCAACGCGCGGTCCGGCCCATCGCGCCGGCCCGGCATCGCCTCGTCATGCCGGCACCAGGGGTGGTTCGGACCGGGCGGATGCGGCGGCCGGATGTAGACGATCCATCTCGGCCTGCACCAGCTTCGAGACGCCCTTTTCCTCCATCGTGACGCCGTAGAGACGCGAGGCAGTCTCCATCGTGAGCTTGTTGTGCGTCACGACCAAGAACTGCGTCTCTTGCGCCATCTCGCCGAGGACGTCGACGAAACGGAGCACGTTGGCGTCGTCGAGCGGCGCGTCGACCTCGTCGAGGATGCAGAAGGGCGACGGCTTGGTCTCGAAGAGCGCGAAGAGGAGGGCGACCGCAGTCAGCGCCTTTTCACCGCCTGAGAGGAGCTGGATGTTCTGCAGGCGCTTGCCGGGCGGTCGCGCGACGATCTCGATGCCGGTCTCGAGAACGTCGGTCTCGTCGTAAAGGCTCATCGAGGCTTCGCCGCCGCGGAAGAGCTGTGCGAACGTTCGTCCGAAGGTGCGGTTGACCTCGTCGAACGTGGCGCGAAACCGCTCGCTCGAGGTGGCGTTGATTTCTTGGATCGTGGCGCGCAGCTGGCGCACCGACGAGGCCACGTCGCCTCGCTGGACCTCAAGGTGGTCCAGGCGCTCGACCTGCTGGTCGTACTCCTCGTCGGCCAGCAAATTGACCGGGCCGATGCGGTCGAGAGCCGCCCGTGCACGCGCCAGATCAGCTTCGAGCCGGCTCAGCTCGGCGGCGTCGAGCAGCGGCACCTCGACATCGTCGACCTGCCAGGCGGGCGGCGGGCTGGGCAGCTCGGCCTGAACCGGCGCCTCGCCGGTCGCCGTGTCGTCGGCTTCTGCGGCGTCGATGTCTGCATCCGAGGCAAGCTGAGCGCTCGGATCGGCGGGCTGTCGGTCGGTCGCCAGGCTGTCGGCCGGGAGCGTTCTGTCCTCGATCGGTGCGTCGTCGGTCGGTCGGTCGGCGTCGAGCTCCGCCGGGCTCGGCGGCGGCTCGGCCGGCGCAGCGGTGCCCGGGATCAGCATGACGAACGCCTCGCGGTATTGCGCCGCGACGTGCTCGGCTTCCTGGCGCAGGCCGGCCTGATCGATGCGCAGCGCCTCGAGTGTCTGTCGGACCCCATCGCGCTCGTCCCGCCGCTCGACCACGCGCTCCTCGAGCTGGCGCTGCGCCTCGCGCTCGCCGTCGAGCTGCTGCTGTGCTTCGAGCACCGCCTCCTGCGCTTCGCTGCGCGTTTCGAGCGCCTGCTGCAGCTCCCACTCGGCGGTCTGCATCGCCTCGTCGAGCTCGCCCTTGCGCTCTTCGAGCGAGGCGTCCTCGCGCGCCCAGATCTCGAGCTGCTCGGCGCTGAAGGTGATTTGACGACGCACGCGCAGGGCCTCACGGTTCTGCTCTTCGAGTCGCTGCTCGAGGAGCGCCAGTCGCCCGCGACGGTCGGCTCCGTCGGCGCGTGCCGTCTCGCGCTCGGCGCGGGCGCTTTCGACGGCGTCGGCGGCCTCCTGCATCGCCGCGTCGCGCTCGCTGTGAGCGCGCTCGCCGCGTTCCAGGTCGGCGGCAAGCGAGGTGCGTTCGCCGCTCTTCGTCTCGGTCTCGCGAGCGATGTTGTCCCGCTCTTGGGCGATGCCACCGCGCTCGGCGGTCAATTTCCCGCGCCGCGTTTCAACGTCCTGGCGCCGCGCCTGCGCCACCGCGATCCGTCGCTGCTGGTCGGCGACCTCGTCGGTCGCCCGCCGCTTATCGCCGGCCAGGCCTGTGCGCTCTTCGACGAGAGACGCGATCTCGGCCCGCGCGGCCTCGATCCGGTCCTCGAGCTGCGGGATCTGGTCGCCGAGGGCCTCCAGCTCGCTCGAGCGCGCCAAGATGCCGGGAGCCGCGGCCTCGCTCTCAACCCGCACCTCGCCGCCGCGCATCCACAGCCGCTGACGCGTCAGGAAGGCGACGCCCGGGTGCTGGGCGGAAAGACGCGCAGCGTCGTCGGCGCCGTCCACCAGGTAGGCCGGCGGCAGCGCCCGTGCCAGCTCCGGCGTCAGGTCGAGCGCGCCGGCCAGCGAGCCGACGATCGCCGGATCGACGATCTCGTCACCCGCAGCGCCGTCGGCCAGCGGTCGCAGGAAGATACCGGCGGTCTCGCGAGCGGCGAGAGAGCGCGCGTGGCCGAGGGCGTCGGCGTCGGAGTCGAGTAGGACGGCGTCGGCGAGCGCGCCGAGGAAATGATCGATCGCCTCCGCCCACTGCGGGCGAGCGCGCAACGTGTCGGCGAGAAAGCGCGGCGCCTCGAGGCCGAGATCACCCAGCGCCTGCTCGAGCGCGCGCCGCGTGTGGGCGTGCTGCTGGCTGAGCTCGGCGAGGATCTTGCGCCGCTGCTCGAGGCCGCGCAGCTCCGAC
>JBCBCF010000323.1:0-4244 GCA_038530905.1 Acidobacteriota bacterium | reverse complement strand
CGGCGCGTTCGAGAGCGCGGCGGAACTTTTCTTCGAGCACGCGATCGCGATCCTTCATGCCTCGCATCTCTTGATCGAAGACCTGACCGGCGCGCTCTTTCGAGGCATCGATGTCGGCGAGCAGTGCGTCGAAACTCTGCCCCTCAGCGGGCGGTTTCTTGGCCGCCTTCCGGCCGACGACCTGGCCGGTCGTCGCATCCACGTCGAGTGCCGTGCCGCAGTCCGGGCAGCAGACTGTCCAGGTGCCCAGCTTGTAATTGTCGGGGGCATCGTGCGTCATCTTTCGATCATACGACGCGCTGCTGGTGGGAACTTGTCTCTTCATGCACGGGTCCATGTGCACGGGTCCATCGGCCTTGGACGCCGAGCGTCTCGAGGAGCTGGTAAACTCCAAGTCTCGAATCGACTCTCGGGTGCGCGACCGGCGTCCCACGTTGCGCACTCCCGGCCCCTGCCGCTCGTCGAAGGAAAGGACGCAGTATGAAGCGCTCGAATTGGCTGTCCCTCGCCGTCCTCGGCCTGCTCGCCGCCGTGCTGACCGGCTGCCCGTCGAAAGAATTCAAGGTCGGTGTCGTGGTGCCGGCGAGCGGTGACGCCGAGATCTACGGTCAAGCTGTCCAGAACGGCGTGGAGCTGGCCATTGAGCAGCTCAACGCCGACGCCGCCTATGAAACGCCCATCGTCGCACGGTTCTACGACACGGGCAGTGATGCGACCACCGCCGCCGAGAAGCTGCGAGAGGCCTATGGCGACGGCGCCATTGCGGTGATCGGAGGCATCACCTCCGGCGAAGCACGCGAGATGCTGCCTGTGGTCGATGGCGGCAACAAGGTTCTGCTGTCGCCCAGCGCCTCGAGCCCGGAGCTGACCGGCGCGTCGCGCAACTTCTATCGGATCTGGCCGTCGGACTTCACCGCGGCGGGCAAGATGGCGCAGGCGGCCGCCACGGGCCTGGGCGTCAAGACCATGGTCATCATCGCGGAGGAGCAACCCTACGCGAAGGGCATGCAGGGCGTGTTGGCACCTGCCTTCGAGAATCTCGACGGCGAGGTGCTGGAGGTGATCGAGTTTCCGCCCAACACCACCGATCTGGATGCCCTTGTCGAGCGCGGCGTCTCGCTCAATCCGGACGCCATCTACCTGGCGGCCTACGCCGACGGCATCGGCTCGATGATCCTCGCGCTGCGCTCCGCCGGCTACACGGGCAAGATCCTCACCACGAGCGCCTTCGCCACCTCCTCGGCCATTGCCCGCGTGGGAGAGGCGGCGGCTGGCGTCTACCTGACTCAGACGGTCTTCCAGACCGACAGCGACTTCGCGCACGTGCAGAAATTCGTCAACTCTTACCAAGAGAAGTTCGGCGAGCTGCCCGACATCTATGCCGCACATGGCTACGACGCTCTGATGGTGCTGGCTGAGGCGGTCAACGGCCGTGCGACGCTGCCGGCCGAGGTCAAGGACGGTCTGCGCGACGACATCAACGAGTTCCCTGGCGTCACCGGCAGCATTCAATTTGACGACAAGGGCGACGTCCGGAAGTTCCCGCGCGTCTACATCATCACCGAGGATCTGGCCCTCGTCGACTACGACGAGATGGCCCAGCGCAAGCGCGAAGAGATCCGTCGGAAGCAGGAAGAGCTGCGCCGCCGCCTCGAGCAGCTCGGGAGCTGACGCAGGTCGGCCTCGGCCGCCCGCCGTCAAACCCCGATCGTCGACGCCGCGAGGCCCTCCGCCTCGCGGCGTCTTTTGGATGTCGCGCGTTCTCCGCCGCCTTCTCCGCCATCGCGGCCTGCTCGCGACGCTCGTCCAGCGCGAGCTGAAGGCCCGCTACCGCGGCTCGGTCCTCGGTTTCGTGTGGTCGCTGGTCAACCCGCTGGCGTTGATCCTCGTCTACACCTTCGTTTTCAGCACCATCTTCACGCCGCGCGATCGGCTGGTTGTCGATTTCGGCCCCTATGGCTTGTTCTTGGCCACCGGGGTCATCCCGTGGATCTGGCTGCAGGTCTCTTGGGTCGAGGGATCAGCGTCGCTGCTTGCCAACGCCGGATTGATTCGCAAGGCTGCGTTTCCAGCCGAGCTGCTGCCGGTGGTCTCGGTGCTGTCGAACCTCGTGCACCTGCTCCTGGCACTGCCGATCTTGATCCTCGCCTTTGCCGCCATGGCGTTGTTCGGCGTCCAGACCAGCTTCTCGTGGGCCACGGCGTCACTGCTGCCGCTCGCCATCGTGGTCCAGCTGCCAGGCGTCGCCGGCGTGGCGATCGGCCTGTCGGCGCTCAACGTGCACTTCAAGGACGTCCGCGATCTCCTGGCCAACGCCTTGACGCTCCTCTTTTTTCTGACGCCGATTCTCTACACCCTGCGCACGCTCGAGCCGTTTCCCTGGGTTCATGCCGCGGTGGCGTGGAACCCACTGACGCCCTTTGTCACGGTGTATCAGGAGATCGTCTTCTACGGCCGCTGGCCGTCTCCTGAGCTTTGGCTGTTGATGGTGGCCGTGTCGCTGGTGCTGTGGATTCTCGGCACCTGGCTCTTCGAGCGTCTGTCGGAGACGCTGGTGGAGGCGGTGTGAGCGGCGGGTCGCCGAGCGCGATCCGCGTCGATCGCCTGGTCAAGCATTTCCGTCGCGAGTCGAGCGGCCATCAGCTGCGGACGCTCAAGAGCGCGCTGGTCGAGCGCACCCTGGTGCGCGGCCTGCGGCCGGACGAGGCGATCCCTGCGATCGACGACATCAGCTTCGAGGTGCCGGCGGGGCAGGCGGTGGGCCTGATCGGCTCCAATGGTTCGGGAAAGTCGACGCTCCTCAAGCTTGCCGCCGGCATCCTGCGCCCGACCTCCGGCACGATCCAGGTCGACGGGCGAGTTGCCGCACTCATCGAGCTCGGCGCCGGCTTCCATCCGGAGATCTCGGGGCGCGAGAACATCTTCATCAACGGTGCCGTCCTCGGCCTGGGCCGCCGTCAGATCGAGGAGCGCTTCGACGACATCGTCGAGTTCTCCGGCCTCGCCTCGTTCATCGACGAGCCGGTCAAGACCTACTCGTCGGGAATGTACGTTCGCCTGGGCTTCGCGGTCGCGATCCATACCGATCCGGACGTTCTGATGGTCGACGAGGTGCTGTCGGTCGGCGACGAGGCGTTCGCCCATCGCTGTTTGCGCCGCATCGAGGAGATGCTGGGACGCGGCAAGACGCTCCTTCTGGTCTCGCACTCGCTCGAGCTGGTCGAGGAGATCTGCGACCGCGCCCTCTGGCTAGAGAAAGGCGTTCTCCGCCACGACGGCCATCCGCGTCGCGTGATTGACGCCTATCGCGAGGCGATCGCGGAGTCCGAAGGCGAAGCGCATCGCCGCGAGCTCGAGAGCCGCGAGGAGGAGGAAGACGAAGACGAGGCCGAAGTGCTGCGCTGGGGCTCGCGCCAGGCCGAGATCGTCCGCGTGCGGGTCCTCGTCGAGGGCGAGGAGCGCTACCATCTGAGAACCGGCGAGGAGGTCGCCTTCGAGATCGAGGTCGAGGTGCACGAGACGCTCGACGACTTCGCCTTTGGCGTCGCCGTGGCGACCCCCCGCGGGCACGAGGTCTGGGGCACCAACACCGATCTCGCGGGCTTCAAGCCTGAGCGCCTGCACGCCGGGCGCTGTGTCGTGCGCCTCGTGTGTCCCGAGCTTCGCCTCGCCGCGGGCGAGTACCTGATCGACATCGCGGTGCATGCACCCGACGGCACGCCGTACGACTACCGCCGCAAGCTCGTGGCGCTGTCGGCCACCGCCGCGGAGCGCGGCATCGGCGTCTACTTTCCGCAACACCGTTGGAGCTTTGAGGGCGGCGTCGACTGGGCGTCGGACTGAGGCTTCTGGAGGGCCGGCCATGGCCGACGAACGCAGCACCGGGCGCGACAAGCCGCGCCTCGACATCAAGATCGGCGAAGAAGAGATCAAGGGCCGCTACGCCAATCTGGTGCGCGTGCAGCATACGCGCGAAGAGTTCATCCTCGATTTCATCAACTACGTTCCTCCGCAGGGCGCCGTGACCTCGCGCGTCGTCATGAGTCCCGGCCACGTCAAGCGCCTGCTGCGCGCCCTCGCCGACGATCTGCGGCGCTACGAGGCCAGCTTCGGCGACATCGTCGAGGCGCCGACCGCGCCCGAGGATCCGCAGATCAACTGAGCGCGTCGCGGAGATCGAGATGCGCTTCATCAGCACGCGCGGCGCGGGATCGTTCGATCTCGCCGAGGCGCTGCGCCTGGGA
>JBCBCF010000322.1:0-4245 GCA_038530905.1 Acidobacteriota bacterium | reverse complement strand
CGGTGCAGAAGGCGTTGGCGGCGTAGTGATAGCCGCCGTCGGTCATCCCGTCGAAAAGAACCTCCAGCTGAAAGCCGCGGGTCTCTGTCGGCCAATAGATCGTGTCGTCCCCGTAGGCGTGCGTCAGATCAATGACGCGAGCGTCTTCGAGTGGACGCCAAGGATCGTCCAACGCCATCGCGGGCGCAGGCGCCACCTCGCTCGCCGAGGTCTCCCCAACCGACCGCGGGGCCTCGGAGCCATCGTCTGAGCAAGCCGTCTGCACCATCAGAAAAGCAGTCAACGCGAGAAGAAGGACGGAGATCGAACGTGGCATCGGATCAAGTTACGGCCAGGTCCGCCGGCTGTCAACTCGAGAGCGTTCGGGCGGCGGTTCGGTACGCTCGACCGGCCGCATGATGCCGACATCCGACGCCACCACCCAGACCGCACCGAATCCCTCGGCGAGCGATGAGATCCTCGCTCCCGGAGGCTGGCTCGTCGTCTACGCCGGGCTCAGCGCGCTCCTGCTCCTCGCTGCGCTCACGCCTCTCCTGACGCTCGACGAAGTGCCGCGGATCGACGGGCTGACCTTCTTCGTTCCGGCGTTCTCTGCCGTTGCCGACCACGCGCGCGCGGGCGAGCTTTTGTTGTGGAATCCCTGGATCGGCGCCGGTCGCCCCGAGGCGGCGGACCCGCAGGTCGGCGCCTTCTCGCCGGTCACGCTGGCGATGGCGGCAGCCACCGGTGGCGGATTCCGCGGCTACGCGCTGGCGCTCGCGCTCTCCTGGTGGGCGGCCGGGCTCGGCATCTTCGTGCTCGGCCGGCATCTCGGCGCGCCGGGTTGGGGATCGGCCGCCGTCGCGCTGTCGTACCTCACGAGCGGCTTCCTCATCTCGCACGTCGAGCACTTTCCGCAGATCCACGGCGCCGCCTCGCTCGCCTGGGTCACCTGGCGGCTCGACGTCGCGCTCTGCGCACGACGACTGCTGCCGGCAGCACAAGCCGGCGCGCTCTACGGACTCTTCGGCCTGACCGGCTACCCCGGCCTGATGATCTGCCTGGCGCTGTGGCTTGGCATTTGGACGATCGGGCGCGCGCTGCTCGGCGACGACGACGGACAACGGGTCGCCCTGACACGCGCGGCCGCGGCTCTTGGCTTGACCCTCGCCGTCGCGTCGGCGGTCCTGGCGCCGTCGTACCTGGCCTTTCTGGTCGAGGGCCGCGACTTCAGCGCGCGGGCCCAGGGAGTCGATCGACACACGGCGCTCGAGCACAACGCCCTGCCGGTCGACGCGATGCGCACGGCGGCCTCGCCGGTGGCGACGATTCTGAAGCTCGAGAACGAGGACGCGCTCTGGCCCGAGACGCATCACGCCATGGTCGCGATGCACCTCGGATTGGCCGCCACCTGCCTCGCCATTCTCGGCCTTCTCGGTCCCACGACACCGCGGTTTCGCTGGGCGGTCGTCGCCGCGGGCGGCCTGCTGCTGCTCTCGGCCTTCGGATCAGCGACGCCGATCCGCGGCTGGCTGGTCGACCTGCTGCCACCCATGCGCTTCTTCCGCTATGCGGCCATTCAGCGCAGCTTCGCTCTTCTCGCCCTCGCGATCCTGGCGCTGTGGGGCACTCGGGCGCTGGCGATGGGCCTCGGCGGCGGGCAGCTCGGCGGCGGCCAGCTCGGCGGCGGGCAGCTCGGCGCCGGGCGGCGCGGTGCCGGCCGGAGCGCCGCCCGACGTCTGGCAGTGGTCGCGGTCGGGGTCGGCGCGCTTGCCGCCCTGTCGTCGGCGACGCTCTTCGCGGCGGTGCCGGCCACTCCACGCTCCCTCGGGCTCGAGCTTCTGTGGATCGCCGCCGTGCTCGGCGGTCTGGCGGCGGTGGCTCACGGCGTCGCCGAAGGCCGGCTGCCGCGGCGCGCGCTGGCGTCGGCAACGGTCCTTCTCGCCCTTCTCGAAACGGGTCGCACGCTGAGGTTGACCGAGGACCTCATTTCCGTGCCGCTGCCGATCTCCCAACATGCGCTCCATGATGTCGACCGCGGCCGACCGACGGCGCCATCCCTGACGTTGGATCGCAGGCAGAGCCTCGCGCTCGAGCCCCTGCTGCCAGGCGATCGACGCCTGCCGCAGCTCGAACGCACCAACCTCGACTATCTGACCGGCACGCCGGCGTTTCCGTCCTACGAGACGCTCACATGGCCGGTGCTGACCGCCTGGCGGGAATCACCGCGGCTCTCGGCCTGGGTGCTTGGCGAGGATCGGCTGTGGTTCGCTCCGTCCGCCGAGGTGCAGGACGACTCGCTCGAGAGCTTTCACGACTTTGAGCGACGCACCGCAGACGCCGGCAGCCCGTTGCTGTGGCTGCATGAGTTCGAGGACGGCCAGACAGCCGCGTCGACCGTTCCTGCCTCAAGGTTCGGCGGCGACAGCCGCCTGCGGCGCGTCGACGCCGAGCTCCTGGCCTACGACCAACGGACCCTGCGCGTCCGCGTCGACGCGCCGAGCGACGGATGGCTGTGGGTGACCGATCGGTACGCGGCCGGCTGGCGCGCGTGGGTCGACGAGGTCGAGGTCGACGTCGAACGCGGCAGCTTTCTCTTTCGCGCGCTGCCGATCCCGTCCGGCGTCCACGAGGTCACCATGCGCTACACCCCGTTCGGCCATCCCTGGCTGTGGATTTTGAGCTGGTCGACGCTGGCCGCGGTGCTCGTCGGCAGCGTCTGGCGTCGCCGCCGTGCTGCCAGCCGCAGGGTGACTTCCCTCGACCTGTGCGGGGGCTTCGACTAGGCTCCTGGGCCCGAAATGGTTCTCAGGAGCGCGACCGCCCGGCGGCGATCCCGCGCGTCCTCGGCGCCCCGATGATCCCCACTCGTTTCCTTTCCCGAGCCCCTGAGTCGGCCTCGACCCCGTCCCGATCGCGCGAGCTCGCGACCTTTCTCGCCTTCTGCGCGCTGTGCGCCTTGCTCGCCACCTGGGCCGCGTGGCCGCTGCTGACTCTCGCCGAGCTGCCGCTGCGCGACGGTCTCGACTTCTACGGGCCGGCCTTCTCGATGCTGGCCGACCATCTGCGCGGTGGCGAGCTGCTGCTGTGGAATCCATGGGTCGGCGGCGGCCGGCCAGACGCCGCCGATCCGCAGGTTGGCGTCTATTCGCCATTCGTGCTGGCGATGGCGCTGATCACCGGCGGCGGCTTCGCCGGCTACGCCGTCAGTCTGGTGGTCGCCTGGTGGCTCGTCGCGGTCGGCATGTTCCTGCTCGGCCGGCATCTGAGAGCGCCCGACTGGGGCTCGGCGGCGGCCGGTCTGGCGGTTCTCTCCTGCGGCTTCTTCGTCTCCCACATCGAGCACTTCACCTTCGTGCACGCCATGGCGGCGGTGCCCTGGATCACCTGGCGGCTCGACGTCGCTCTCGTCAACCGCGATCGGCTGGCCGCCTGTCAAGCCGGGGCGCTTTGGGGCCTCGCCGGCCTCGGCGGCTATCCCGGCGTCACCATTTGCACGGCGCTGTGGATCGGTCTGTGGATCATCGGCCGCTGGCTGCTCGGCGACGACGCAGGACGCCGGCTCGGCGCCCGCGACGCGGCGATCGTGTTGTGCCTCGCGGTGGTCGTCGCGACCGTCGTTCTAGCGCCGGCCTACCTCGCGTTCATGGTCGAGGTGCGCGATTTCAGCGGCCGCGCCGAGGCGCTCCATCGCGACACCGCGATCGCTCAGAACGCGCTGCCGCTCGGCGGCCTGCGGAGCTTCGCGTCGCCGACCGTCACCGCGATCAAAAAGAAAGAACGGCTGCGGCTGTGGCCGGAGACGCCCCACCCCGCCATGGTCAGCGTCCATGTCGGCCTGGTCGTGACGTGTCTGGCCTTCCTCGGCCTGGTGTCCCGGCGCGGCCCGCCGTTCCGCTTCGCCGTGCTGGCGATCGGTCTTCTCTTCATCGCCGCCGCGCTCGGGTCGGCAACGCCGATCCGCGGCTGGCTTTACGACCTTCTGCCGCCCATGCGCTTCTTCCGCTACACGGCATTCCAGCGCGGCTTCGGTCTCATCGCTTTGGCGATCCTGGCGCTGTGGGGCACGGCGGCTCTGGCGCGCGGATCGGGCGCGGCGCGGAGCCGGCGCCTACTCACCCTCGCGGCGGCGGCGCACGGCTTGGGACTGGCCGCGGCGGTGGCCATTGCGCAGGTCTTCGAGGCCACCGCTCACGTCGGCCGTACGCTGAGCCGCGAGCTGCTGTGGACGCTCCTGCCGCTCGCGGTTCTGCTCGGCTGGTGCCT
>JBCBCF010000321.1:0-4260 GCA_038530905.1 Acidobacteriota bacterium | reverse complement strand
CCCCTCGATGTAGTTGCGCCGATAGAAGTCGATCGTCAGTCGCACGACCTCACGAGGCGTGAAGCGAGCACGCCTCGTTTCGCTCGAGACACGGTTGACGCAGAACTGGCAGTCGTAGATGCAGTAGTTGGTGAGCAGCAGCTTGAGCAGCGAGACGCAGCGGCCGTCAGGGGCATAGCTGTGGCAGATGCCGACGCCGTCGCTCGAGCCCAAGGCGCCTTTCTTGCCGCGACGCGTCGCGCCGCTTGAGGCACACGAAGCATCGTATTTCGCCGCATCGGCGAGAACGGCCAGCTTGTCGCTCAGCGTCGTTGCCGATCGCAGCGCAGCCGAGAGGCCAGCGGGTGACGGCTGCGCACCGACATTCGGTGCGCGCAAGGCGGCTGGGGGCGGCGGGATCTGCGACATGACGGCGGGAGAAGGCAGATTGCCTTCCTGTAGCTGAACGCAAGTGACTACCGCTTAATTCCCGCCTCCCTGCGGCGTCCTGAGACGCCTTTAGATCAGCTCTGCATCGGCGTGGATCGCGACCAGCGAGGGTCCGTCGTGGGCCAGTGCCCTCTCGAGGGCGGGCTCGAGCTCGTCGAGCGTGTCGACGCGGAGTCCGAGGGCGCCGCAGTTCTTGGCGAATGCCGCGAAGTCTGGATTGTGGAGCGAGGTCTGCCAGACGTCCCACTCGCCCGCGCGCTGTTCCTTGCTGATCTTGCCGAGCTGCGAGTTGTCGAGCAGCACGTGGGTGATGTTCATGCCGTATTTGACCGCCGTCGTCATCTCGCCCATGTACTGCCCGAAGCCGCCGTCGCCCGAGATCGAGACGACCTTGCGGCCGAACCACGGCGTGCCGTCCTCTTGCGTCGCCGCCCAAGCGCCCAGCGCCGCGGGCAGGGCGAAGCCGATCGAGCCGAGATAGCCGGACATCAGGACCGCCTGCTCGCGGCATTCGAAGTAGCGACCGAACGAGTAGGTGTTGTTGCCGACATCGACCGCCAGGATGGCGTCGGCGGGCACTGCGTGCGAGAGGATCTCGAAGATCGCAGCAGACGCCAGGCCTTCGCCGCGCTCATCTTCACGCCGGCTGGCCTTTTCCTCGCGCCACAGTCGCCAGCGCTCGGCCAGCTCCTCCCTTTGGACGGAGGAAGCGTTTCTGCCCTCGAAGCGCTGCCGCAGGAGCTCGGCGGTGATGCCGATCTCGCCCCAGACCGGCACGTCGACCGCATGGAATTTGCCGAGCGCCAGCGGATCGAAGTCGACCTGGATGAGGGGCTTCTTCGGCGTGATGCCGGTGTGGTTGGAGAAGCTGGCGCCGAACACCAGCATCAAGTCGCACTCGTTCATGAACCAGCTCGCGATCGGCGTGCCGCTGCGACCCAGAACGCCGGCCGCCAGCGGATGCGCGTCCGAGATCAGGCCTTTGCCCTTGAACGTCGTGAGAACCGGCGCGCCGAGTGCTTCGGCCAGCGCGACGATCGACTCCATGGCGAAGCGGGCGCCGTGGCCGACGACGATCACCGGCCGCTCGGCGGCGTCCAGACGCTCGATCGCTGCCTGCAGGCTCTCCGCCGGCGGCGAGATCGTGCGCTGTGGCAGGCGGCCGTCGGGCTTGCCGGCCGCGACGCCTTCCGCCGGCAACACCTGGACCTCGTCCGGAAAGATGAGGTGTGCCACGTGGCGCTCGAGCAGGGCGTGTTTGCACGCGAGGTTGGCCAGCTCGGCGTGCCGAGAGTCGTGCAGCACGGTCTGGCTCCAGCGCGCCACGGCCGAGAATGCCGAGGCGAGATCGATCTCTTGGAAGGCTCCCGGGCCTAAGACCTGCGTGTCCACCTGCCCGGTCAGCGCCAGCACCGGCGCGCGATCCACGTGTGCGTCCCACAGGCCGGTCAGCAGATTCGTGGCACCCGGCCCGGCGATCGCCAGGCAGGCGGCGGCCCGTCCGGTCAGCTTGCCGTAGGCCGAGCAGGCGAACGACGCGGCGCCCTCGTGGCGGATGCCGACATAGGACAACTCGCCGGCGACCTCGAGTCGACGCAGGCCGTCGGCCAGGCCGAGGTTGGAATGGCCGACCATGCCGAAGACGTGCCGCACGCCCCACGCCGAGAAGGTCTCCGCCATCACGTCCGAGATCGTGCGGACGTGCGGCGCCTCCTCTTCGATCGCGACATAGACGCCGTCGTCGCGGACTTCGACCGGATAGGTCTCGACGCCGTCGTCATAACCGCCGGGCGGCTTCCCGTCGAGCGGATCGAAATCCCAACCGTGCCACGGGCAGCGCAGATAGCCGTTCTCGATCGATCCTTCGCCGAGTGGTCCGCCCTGATGCGGGCATTTGTTGTCGAGAGCCGCCCATTGCCCCTGATGGTGGACCAAGCACACCGTTTTCAGGCCGCAAGTGACCGACTTCACCCGGCCCTCGGGCAGCTCGTGGAGGCTGGCGGCGCGATGCCAGATCTGTGTGCCGTCGCCTTTCGGGCGGCGGGTGGGCGGACGTCCGGGCTCGTCGGAGAACGCGTGGTCGCTCATGTCGGCTCCTCGGCCGCCGTTGGAGTCGGCGCCGCGTCAGATCGTCGAACGATTGGATCTTCCAGGGATCGGATTCTCAGGCTTTCGCTTTCAGTTTATGCGTCCGTCCGCTGTCGGTTACATGTTCTATCCCGCCGATCCGCGGCGAGCGGGCTGCGGTAGATTGCATCGATGCCCGAGCTGTCGCCGTTGCCGACTGGATCGGCGGCCGAGTCCGAGCTGCACGATCGGAGGCTCGAGGCCGAGCTGCGGCGCCATTTTGGCTTCGAGAGCTTTCGCCGGGGCCAGCGGCCGGTGATCGAGGCACTCCTCGCCGGCCGCTCGGCTGCCGCGGTCTTTCCCACCGGCGGCGGCAAGTCGCTCTGCTATCAGCTGCCCGCGCTGCTCTTGGATGGCCTCACGGTCGTGGTGTCGCCGCTCCTCGCTTTGATGAAGGATCAGGTCGACGCCCTCGTCGCGCGCGGTCTGCCGGCCGCTCGATTGGACTCGAGCCTGACGGCCGACGAGGTGCGAGCGGTGCGCGAGCGTCTGCGTGCTGGCTCCCTCCGCTTGCTCTACGTGTCGCCCGAGCGCTTCGCCAACGAGCGCTTTCGCTCGCTGCTCGAGCACCTGTCGGTGGCGCTCTTCGCGGTTGACGAGGCGCATTGCATCTCCGAGTGGGGCCACAACTTTCGGCCGGACTATCTGAAGCTCCCGCGCACCGCCCGCGCGCTCGGCGCCGAGCGCGTGCTGGCGCTGACCGCGACCGCCACTCCCGACGTGCTTGAGGACATCTGCCGCAGCTTCGAGATCGCTCCCGGCGATGCGGTCCGGACCGGCGTCTACCGGCCGAATCTCTCGCTGCGGACGACGCCCGTCGCGCGCGGTGCGCGGGACGCCGCCCTCCTGGAGCACGTCGCTCAGCGCCCACCGGGTGCCGGCATCGTGTATGTGACGCTGCAGAAGACCGCCGAGAGGGTGGCCGATCTCCTGCGCGCTGCCCGCCATGAAGCGATGGCTTACCACGCCGGTCTCGACGCCGAGACGCGATCGCGCATCCAAGACGAGTTCCTCGCCTCCGATCGGGCGCTCGTCGTCGCCACGATCGCCTTTGGCATGGGCATCGACAAACCGAACATTCGCTCGGTCGATCATTACGATCTGCCGAAGAGCCTGGAGAATTGGTCGCAGGAGATCGGCCGCGCGGGTCGGGACGGTGAGCCGGCGATCTGCCGGGTCTTCGGCTCGATCGATGACCTGGTGACGCTGTCGAACTTCGCCTACGGTGACACGCCGTCGCGCGAGGCGGTGCGGTCGCTCCTCGACGAAGTGCTGAGCCGCAACGCGGAGCAGGCCCTCGCGCTCGTCTCGCTGTCTCGGCGCGTCGACATCCGACCGCTCGTTCTGCGCACGCTGCTGACCTATCTCGAGCTTGACGGCGTCCTCGAGATCGGCACGCCGCGCTACGCGACCTACCGCTTTCGACCGCTCGCCAGCTCTGCCGAGATCCTCGCGCGCTTCGACGGCGCGCGCCGCGAGCTGCTGCGCGGGATCTTTCGGCGGGCGCGCAAGGCACGCACCTGGTTCGATCTCGATCTCGAGACGGTGGCGTCCGAGCTGGATCAGCCGCGAGAGCGCATCGTCGGCGCGCTCGACCATCTGGCGGAGCGGCAGCTCTTCGAGCTGCGAGCGACGGATCTGCGGCAGATCGTCCGTCGCCGGGGGCCGGTCGACGATCTCGAATGGCTGGCCGACTCGCTGCAC
>JBCBCF010000320.1:0-4292 GCA_038530905.1 Acidobacteriota bacterium | reverse complement strand
CCTCGGTCTCATGTGGCTGCTGGGTGAGGGTGGGCCGCTCGATCCTGCCGTCGCCGAGGGGTGGCTGCGGCGCGCCGTCGAGAGCGGGCATCCGGCCGCGGCTGACGTACTGGCCGAGCGCTTCGGTCGCTGAGCGAGCAGGCCGGGTCGACGCTCCTTCAGGCGTTGATCTTCGGCGGCGCGGAATGGCGGCTCGCGCCGTTCCACAGGGCGAGGGGACTTCCGATAACCTCGGGCCGAGGACGTCCATGGCTCGATCGATCTCACACCCCGACCTCGCCGACGTGACGCTGTCGGCGGTTCTGCAGGCGCTCAGCGATCCCGTTCGGCTCGAAATCGTGCGCCAGGCGGCGAACCGCGACGCTCTTCCGTGCAACGCGTTCATCGGATGCATCCCGAAGAGCACGCTGTCGCACCATTGGCGGGTGCTGCGCGAAGCCGGGCTGCTGCGCCAATGCTACGAGGGGACGCAGAAGCTCAACAGCCTGCGCCGAGAGGAGCTGGACGCGCGCTTTCCCGGTCTGATCGACGCCGTCCTCGCCGCCGATCAGCCCCTATGACCCAGTCCGTCGTCGGGACGTAGAACGCCGCTCTTCAGCGCGCAGGCGGCTCTTTAGACGATCGACGTTTCTAGATGGCCGATGTCGAGCGATTGACGAGCGCTCGATGCAGCAGCGGCGCGACGCTTTCGACCTCGAAGCAGGACGACGGTGAGGCGGCGAGCTGGCGCGCCCGAGGATGCGAGTCGGTGACGACGATCCGCTCGAACAGGCCGCTCGCTTCGAGCCGCTCAAGCGCGGCGCCCGGAAGCACGCCGTGCACCGCGACCGCGACCAGTCGCTTGGCGCCGGCATCGAGGTAGGCGCGTCCGGCGCCCAGCAGCGAGCCGCCGGTGCGGATCATGTCGTCGTAGATCACCACCGTCTTGCCGCGGACGTCGCCGGCCACCGCCGCGACTCGCGTCGTCTCGCCGTCGAGCCGGCGCTTGAAGACAAACGCCACCTGTGCCCCAAGGCGCCCCGCGAGCGCCTCCACCTGCTTGGCGCGGCCGGTGTCGACGCTGCCCACCACCATCTCGTGATCGCCGGCCAGCCGACGAGCGACGTTGACGACGATTTCCTGAGCCGAGAGATGAACGGCGGTGATCGGTCCCTCGAAATAATGCGGCAGCCCGCCGGTATGCAGCTCGAGCAGCAGCACCTCGTTGCCGTGGTGGGCGAGCGGAATGCTCGACAGCAGGCGGGCGCGGGATTTCGCCGTCACCACCTCACCCTGGCAGGTGGCGCGCTCCTGCGTCGAATACCCGAAATACGGGATTACCAGCGACAGCGCGAGGGCACCTCCCTTGGCAGCCGTGCAGGCCAGATCGTAGAGCGCCAGCGTGTCGATGTCGTCGATCGTGCCGGCGAGCAGCACCACCCGCCGACCGGCGATGCGGGTGCGCAGGCGGCGATAGTGCTCACCGTCGGGAAAGACGCGGCTCTCGAGATCGCCTTCCTCGACGCCGCCGCGCGCCAAGATCTCGCGAGCGAGCTCGCGGTAGCTGGGTGTCGAGAAGAGGATCGGCGGCGGAGAGTCGGCGGTAGGCGGCGGCATGGGCGACTCGACCCTAGCAGCGTCCGCCGAGCGGCGGCGCCTGCGCACCGTGCCGGTTTTTGCTATGTTGAAGCTGCCGGTTGGACCGGCCTCCTTCGCCAATGAGCAGACTTCGATGGATCGTGCAGTTCCCCGGCTCTCCACCCGGAGGGTACGGAGGATGGATGTCATGCAACTCCTGATTCACCTGCCGCGCCGCGGTTCTTCGCTCCTCGCTTTGACTCTCGCCCTGCTTTTCTGCGGGATCGCTTTGCTCTCGACGGCTTCGGTGGCCAGCGCCGAGACGCTGCCGAAGACGGTGGTCCTTGGCTTCGACGGCGCCGACGGGGACCTGACGAAGCAGTGGATGGACGAGGGCAAGCTGCCCAATCTGGCGCGCTTGCGCGACGAGGGAACCTTCGCCCCTCTGCGGCCGACCATTCCCTCGCAGACCCCGGTGTCGTGGTCGACCTTCGCCACCGGCCTCGATCCGGGACGTCATACGATCACCGACTTCCTCAAGCGCGATCCGGCGAACTACCGGCCGCAGCTGGCATTGGTCGACGAAGGAGAGCGTGAGCTGCTGTGGGGCGCCAACAACTCCATCGTTCTCGGCGTCGGCACGGGCCTCGGCCTGCTCCTGCTGCTGTGGCTCGTCTCGCGCCTTGTCGTCCGCAACAGCGGCCCGCGCCGGCTGGCACTCGTGCTGGTGGTGCTGATGGCCGCTGGCGCCGGCGTGGCGGTGGCTCGGGTGGTTTCCCTTTGGGTGCCTGAGAAGCTGCCGACGGTCGAGAACCCTCAGCAAGGCGACACGATGTGGGAGCTGCTCGGCGCTGCCGGGCACCGCGTGCGCGTGCTCCGCATGCCGCAGACCTTTCCGCCGAAGCCGTTCCATCACGGCAATCTTCTGACCGGTCTCGGCACGCCGGACTTGTCGCTGCGCGTCGGCAAGCCGTTCTACTTCACGTCAGAGCTCTTCTTCGAGGCCGAGGATGGAGGCTTCTCTCTCGAGGTCGTCGAGCTGATCGACAACCGAGGCTCCATTCCAACGCAAATCAAGGGGCCGCCGGATCGGCTGTTCAGCGAGCCGGGGCGCCTGAACTACATCGAGATCCCGATGCAGCTCGAGGTCTCCGAGGCCCGGGACCGGCTGTCGATCGACGTGTCCGGCCAGCAGCTCGAGCTTGCGCCTGGTCAGTGGAGCGAGTGGGTCAACTTCGAGTTCCCGTTCAACCCTCTGATCTCCATGTACGGCATCGGGCGCTTTCACCTTCTGTCGCTCGAGCCCGAAGTCAAGCTCTATCTGTCCCCGATCCAATTCGATCCCGCGAAGCTGCCGCCGAGCTTCGAGCTGTCGACGCCGCCGAGCTTCGCCAAGGATCTGATGGCGGAAGACGGCTACTACAAGACGATCGGCTGGGCGATCGACACCTGGTCGATGAATGAGGGCACGATCCCCGAGGCGCTCTTCCTCGAAGACGTCGAGATGACCGTCTCCCGCTACGAGCAGATGCTCGAGGGCGAGCTGGCGGCGATGGACGATTGGGACGTGCTGATTCACTACTTCGAGTTCACCGACAAGGTTCAGCACGTCATGTTCCGGCTCTTCGACGAGGAACATCCGGTCTACGACCCGGTGCTGGCTGCCGAGTATGGGGGCGCGATTCTCGACTCCTATCGGCGCATGGATTCCATCGTCGGTCGGGTCATGGACGCGCTCCCAGAAGACGGTCAGCTCTACGTGGTCTCCGACCATGGCTTCTCGTCGTGGCGGTGGAGCATGAACTACAACACCTGGCTAGCCAAGAACGGCTACATGGTGCTGAAGGGCGAGGCGCCAGATCGTCTGAATCTGCAGGATCTTTTCGATCAAGGCGACTTCTTCGTCAACGTCGACTGGTCGCAGACCCGCGCCTATGCACTCGGGTTTGGCAACATCTTCCTCAATCTCGAGGGTCGTGAGGCCGAAGGCATCGTCAAGCGCGAGGACTACGACGAGCTCATCGAAGAGATCCGCGGCGGCCTGCTGAACTTCGTGCACGAAGAAACCGGCCTCAATCCGGTGGCGCATATCTTCCGGCGCGACGAGGCCTACGACAGCTTCGATCCGCAGCTGATCCCCGACATGATCGCCACCAACACGGACTATTACCGCGCTGGCTGGCAGGACACGTTGGGCGGCATCGCATCGGCGGTCGTCGAGCCAAACACCAAGCGCTGGAGCGGCGATCACTGCTCGCTCTACCCACCGCTGGTCGAAGGCATTCTGTTCAGTAACCAGCGCCTGCGGCCGGACCGCGATCCCTATATGGCCGACATCATGCCGACGCTGCTCGAGCTCTACGGCGTCGACGCGACGACCGAGCTCGACGGCGTGAGTTTGCTGCGTCGCTGACGGCCGACTCGAGTCCTCGATGCGCGGCATGACCCTCAACGTGCTCGGAGGGGTTGTCCTCGGCGCCGCGTCGTCGGCGCTGATCATCGTTCTCCATGCCGTCGGCCTCCTCCGGACACCAGTCGGTGGCCGGCTGTTGATGGCCGCTCTCTTCCTGCACGCCATCGTGTTGATCTGGGTGATGTCGCGCCACGCGCGCGACGAGGCCGCGAGTTTCGCTCGTCTGCTCGGCGCCGGCCTGGCGGTGAGTCTCACTGCCGCCGTCGTGATGGCGCTCGGCAGCTATGTGTTTGTCACTGCGGTCGATCCGTCGCATCTCGAC
>JBCBCF010000319.1:0-4296 GCA_038530905.1 Acidobacteriota bacterium | reverse complement strand
CGCAACGACGCCTATCCCTTCTTCAAAGCACTGGACGATTTGCTCATCATCGGCCCGACCGGCACCAACGTGATGGACTTGGTGCTCGCGTTCGCCGCGGCCGATGATGAAAGCGGCAGATCATGAGACTCGCGGGCGGAGCAGGTGGTCAACGCGGATCTGCTGGAGGGCTGAGGGGCTCGGTCGTCTCGCGAACCTCGATGTCGGCCGGCGATCTGCCGGCGCCCGGTCCCTCTTGCGGCTGGCTGTGCTCGCTCGCCGAGGGCGAGGGTGAAGCCGAAGTCGACGGGCGCCGCTCGGCGGTCATCGCCACGGCGGCGACGAGCGTCACGGCGCCGAGCAGGGCGCCGACGGCGATCCGCCAGCGCCGCCACGGCGCGGCCAACACCGCGCAGCCGACCCCAGCCGCGAGGCCGCCGAGGCCTCCCAGCATGAGGCCACCGAGCAGCTGCCCGATCGCGTCCCAGCCGCTGTCGGGCCGTGGCACCATCCAGACCGTGAGCGCGCCGCCGGCTACCGCACCAAAGACCGTCAGGCCGAACATCATCGCAATCAGTGCCACCGTCTGGAGGGTTCGCATGGAGCGCAGCATACCGTTGCCGGCGCGCTGGCCAGACGGTCGGCCGTTGACCGGAGAGGAGACGAGATGACCACCGCTTCGCCGCTGCTTCTCGCTGCGACGGCTCTCGTCGCGTACCACCTGGCGCAGAAGTCGGTTCCGGCCGATGCGGCGCCGGTGGCGGTCATCGCCGTCGCCTACCTGGCCGGCCTCGCGACCTGCCTCGTGGCGGCACCGTTTCTCCTCGAGGGGGCGACGATCCCCGAGGCCTTTGCCTCGATCGGCCGAGCGTGGCCGATCTGCGCCGCCATCGGCGTGGCGGCGGCCGGCATCGAGTTCGGCTTTCTGCTCGCCTATCGCGCCGGCTGGCCGGTCTCGACCGCGTCCCTCCTGGTCAACGTTGCCGTCGCGCTGGTGCTGTTGGCCGTCGGCCTCGTCGTCTATCGCGAGGCCGTCACGTCGGGGGTCTTGGTCGGTGTCGCTCTCTGTCTGTCTGGCCTATGGCTGATTCTCAAATGACGCCGACCGGGCGTTGGTTCACCCTGTGCACCCTCGTCGCGATCGCCGGCATCGGCGCCGCGGCGTTTGCCGAGGAGAGTCCGTCGGTGCCCTTCGCGACGGCAGCCGCCGACACCGCCGCATGGCGCCTCGACCTGCTCGTCACCGTCGGGCCTGATACCGAGATCGTGGCGGCCAAAGAGCTGATCGAAGAGCCGCTGCCTTGGCCCGGCCCACCGTCGGCGTGGCTCGACGGCGCGGTGCCGGTGCCGGAGAGCGGCGTCGTCCGCCTCGAGCTGCGGGACGCCGAAGGGAGGCCCTGGTTCACCCGCGGCAGCTCGCCGCTGTGGACCGAGTGGACGACGACCGAGGCCGCTCGCCATCGCCACCGTGTGTTCGAAGACTCGCTGCGATTCCCGCGACCGTCCGCGCCGTCGACGCTGATACTTCGCCGCCGCGCCGCAGACGGGCAGTTCGATCCGATCCTTCGCCTCGAGCTGGATCCGGACGCGGGCATCGTCGATCCGGCCGGTGCGCTGCCACCGCGCCGCTTCGACGGACCGGGCCTCGAGCCGATCGAGCTGGAGGTCAATGGCCCGCCGCACGCGCAGCTCGACCTGCTCTTTGTCGGCGACGGCTATACCGCCGAGGAATGCACGGAGCGCTTCGAGAGCGACGCCCGGCGGATGCTGCGCGCGCTCTTTGCCAAGGAGCCGTTCGGCTCGCGCCGCTCCGATCTTTCGGTGCGCGGCCTCTGTCCGCCGGCTCGCCGCTCGGGGATCACGCGCCCGTCCGACGGTCGCTGGCGCGTCTCGCCCGTTGGCAGCCGCTACGGTGTGTTCGGCTTTGGTCGCTATCTGCTCGCTCTCGAAGAGCATGCGCTGCGTCGCGTTGCGGCGTCGGCGCCCTACGAGATCCTAGTGGTTCTTGCCAACGCCGACAGTTACGGCGGCGGCGGGCTCTACGGCGGGCATGCGGCCGTCGCGGTCGGCACGCCATGGGCGGACTACGTCCTGCTTCACGAGCTCGGCCACCACATTGCGGGTCTGGCGGACGAGTACTACGTCGCGCCGGTGGCGTACGCGCAACCCGATCAAGTGATCGAGCCGTGGGAGCCGAACGTCACGGCGCTGCTCGACGGCTCGCCGCCATGGAGCGAGAAGATCCTGACCTCGACGCCGGTGCCGACGCCTTGGCCGCAGGAGGCCTTCGACCGCCTGGCGCGCTCGTTTCAAGAGCGTCGCGCCGAGCTGCGCGCCGCCGATCGGCCGGAAGAGGAGCTGTCGACCCTCTTCACCGAGCAGCGCCAACGCGAGAGCGAGCTCCTGAGCACAGCGGAGCACGCGGGTGCCGTCGGCGCCTTCCGCGGCGCCAACTACGACGCGCGGGCGTTCTACCGCTCGGAGATCGACTGCATCATGTTCAGCCGCAACGACGTGCCGTTCAGCAGCGTCTGCGCCGACGCGCTCGAGTCGGTGATCGATCTGCACGCCGGCACGCGACCGGCCGCCAGCGACGGTCTCTGACCTCCGCTAGCCCGCCACGGCGAGGACCGTCAGCCAAACGAGGCCGCCGAGTGCCGACAGCAGGCCGAGCGCGAGCGTGATCTTCCAGCCGGTCGACGCGTTGTCGATCAGCACGAGCATGCGTCGACGCACGCGGAGCAGGTTCAGCCAGCCACCCGGCCAGCGTGCAAACAGGCGCCGGGTCAGAGCGAAGGCTCGATCGTCGACCAGTGAGAGCATAGCGCTGCCCAGGACCAAGAAGAGGATGCCCTGGAGGATCGGCAGAATCAGGCCGGCGAGACCGAGGACGATCAGCACCCAGCCGATCACGAGCAGCAGAACTCGATCGAGCCACGACAGCTGCGCCGCGGCGGCGAGTGTTTCCCGCTCGAGCGCGCGGGCGTCCGGACCTGCTGAGTCGTCGGCTTCGTTGCGCCGGCGCGAGGTCGAGTCCGAGAGCGCGATGCCGTCGCCCGCCGGTCAGTAGCGGTCGAGAAGCGTCGCCTGCACCTCGACCGCCTCGCGCATCTCGCGGCGCAGTCGATCGACAAGATCGGCGACCGGCAGCACGTCATCGATCGTCGCCACTCCCTGGCCGGCCGACCAAACCGTTTTCCACGCCTTGGCCTCCGCCTGCGCCGCATCGAGCTCTTTGCCGAAGTCGATCTTCGCCTTGCGCTCCCACATGTCGGGCGTCAGTCCCGCCTGCTCGAGGCTCGGCCGCAAGAAGTTGGCGGCGACGCCGGAGACGGCGGCGGTGTAGACGACGTCAGAGAGGCCGGAATCGACGATCATCTGTCGATAGGCGGTATCGGCGCGGCTCTCGTCCGTGTTGATGAAGCGCGTGCCCAAATAGGCGAGGTCGGCGCCGAGCTGCATCGCCGTCGCCACGTCGCGACCGGTCGAGAGACAGCCGGCCAGCAGGATCGTGCCGTCGAAAAAGGTGCGCAGGTCAGCCACGAAGGGCATCGGATTGAGCAGGCCGGCGTGGCCGCCGGCGCCGGCCGACACGCAGATCAAGCCGTCGACACCCGCCGCCACCGCCTTCTCGGCGTGCCGGCGGTTGATGACGTCGTGGTACACGAGCCCGCCGTAGGAGTGGACGGCGTCGACGATCTCCGACACCGCGCCCAGGGAGGTGATGACGATCGGCACGCGATGGCGGACGACGACCTCGAGATCGGCCTCAACGCGTGGGTTGGTGCGGTGGACGATCAGATTGACGCCGTAGGGCGCCGGCTGCCGGCCGTCGTCGGGAGTGCTGCCGAGCGCCTCCTCGATCTCCTCGAGCCAGGCGGCGAATCCCTCGGTCGAGCGCTGATTGAGCGCCGGGAAGGTGCCGACCACGCCGCTGCGGCAGGCCTCGATCACGAGCTGAGGGCCGCTGATCAAGAACATCGGCGCCGCCACCACGGGCAGCGTCAAGCGATCGGCGAACGGCGGAGTCGAGGGACGCGTGGTCATCGGGCGCAATCTCCTGCGGGCGGTGCGTCGGGCGGACGTGAGCGAACGGGCGCGAGGTCAGTCGGCCGCTCGGCGCGCCGCCACGGCGATCCGAACGTCGACCACCCGGACGCCGTCGCCGGGAGGCAGGGCGAAGAGAGGGTTCAAATCGAGGGAGGCGATCTCGGGCACCGTTTCGGCGAGGCGCGAGAGGCGCAGCAGCGCATCTTCCAGGGCCTCCAGGTCTCCGGCAGGGTGGCCGCGATAGCCCTCGAGCAGTCGACGCCCGCG
>JBCBCF010000318.1:0-4314 GCA_038530905.1 Acidobacteriota bacterium | reverse complement strand
CCGGATGGCTGGAACGATGGACGAGAAGGGTCGCTAACCCGCCGCGCCGGTCAGCGGCCTGCCACAGGCGCCGCCAGTCGAGGGAGGTCACCACGTCGCCACACGCGAAGAGGAAGCGCTCGTGGAGACGATCCTCCACCTCCAGAAGCGCCCCGGCCGTGCCTCGTGGGCGGGTCTCGACGTGGGTCGTCACCTCGAGGCCCGGCGGCGCCAGCCGATCGGCTTCCGCCGCCACCTGCTCGCCACCGTGGCCGGCGAGCAGCAGCACCTCGGCGTCGCCGAGGGTCGCCAGATCATCGAGAAGGTGCGCCAGCAGCGAGCGGTCGTCGAGCGGCGTGAGGATCTTCGGGAGATCGCCGATCGACGGCGCCAGGCGGGTGCCGCGGCCGCCGCAGACGATCACCACCTGTGGCCGCCGGCCGGTGTCGTTCATCGTCTCGGGCCGCCGCTCAAGCGCGTTGGGCGATGCGCCGCGGCGAGCAGCGAGAGATTCGGTGCGTGCGGCAGGAGAGGCGGCATGGGGGCGGCAGCGTATCGCAGCCAGCGGCGTGGCTCAGCGTCGTGCACCGATCGCCGTCCACAGCAGCCCAACCGTCGCCGCCGCGGCCAGAGAGGCGATCATCGCTCCCGGTCGGCCGGTGAGGTTGAGCAGCAAAGCGCCGTAGCAGGCCACCGGCAGAGCGAGCGACAGGGCGAGTCCGGCCCGATCGCGCGCCCACAGCCACGGCAGCACGACCTCGAGCAGGGCGAGCGGGACCACGGCGAGCGCGTAGAGGCGAAACCAGGCGGCGGCTTGCGCACTTTGCTGGCCGTAGACCGCGGCGAGCAGCTCGTCGGCGGCGAGGCCGATTCCAAGGGCGATCGCCGCCGCTGCCGCACCGACGAAGAGAAGCGGCGCGGCGACGACGCCTCGACGATCCGAGCGCACGGCGCGCGGAAACATCGCTCCGACAACCGGTAGCGGCAAGAAAATCGCCGTCCGGGCCAGGAGCGCCGCTTTGCCGTAGTCGGCGAGTGCCTCGCCGGTGAGCAGGCGCGGCGCCAAGATCAGGTCGGCGTTGGCCAGGGTGAAAAGAACGAGTTGGCCGCCGCCGATGCGCAGGAGATCGCGACGGATGGCGCGCTGGCGCGCAGGATCGAGCGATGTCGCTTCGCGCGGCTGCGGAGTCCGGCCCGGGTGCCGCAGGCGGCGGCGAATCGGCCACAGGCAGACTCCGAGCATCACGATGGCGCTCGCGACGAACGCAAGGAGCGCGCTCGTGACTCCCGGACTGGTTTCCGTGAGCGCCCAGGCGGCGATCAGGCGTGCGACCGCTCCGCCGACGGCCGCACCGGCGATCCAGGCGAAGCGACGCAAGCCCTGCAGGACGCCGTGGGCGAGCGGGATGGCCAGCCGCAGCGCCGCTACCGGTCCGAGGAGAGCCAGGGCTCCCCAGGGCGGCTCGCCGAGCCAGCCGCGCAGCGGCACGGCGAGCAAGCACCAGCCGGCGAGCGCCGGCACGCCAACCAACATCAAGCGGCTCAGGCCCCAGCGGGCGAGAGCGGTGGGGTCGACGCGAGGGTCGGTCGAGGCCGCGACATGGCGCGCAGCGGTGAGCTGAATCGCGCTGGCACCGACGCTCAGAACGTTGAGCAGACCGAGAAGCGACACGACCATCGCGTAGTCGACGCCGGTCAGGCGTCGACCGAGAACGACGTGAACGCCCAAGAACAAGAGGCCTGCGAGCCCGTTGGCGACCACCAAGAGGGCGCCGTCGGCGGCGAAGCGGGCGGCTCCGTCCGGCGCGGCGGCAGGCTCGGCGGGCTTCGGCGGGCTCATCGCATGGTGTTGTCGGTATCGAAACGGGTGCGGCCGGTGAGCAGCCCGGAGACGAAGTGCCAGGCGAAAGCGTAAAGGCCGGCGATGCCGAGCGGCAGCACGAGCGGCAGGCGCCAGCTGCGCACCGAGCGCCATGCCGCTCGATGCCACCAGACGGCGAGGGTCGCGACGAGCAGGAGCGAGGCGGGCCAGAAGAGCGGGATCGCGCCGAGCACGCAGGCCGCGACCACCCCCAGCTGTTGCGCGAGCATCGCGCGATAGCCCGGCACACGGTCGCGGTAGCGGAAGTAATACGCCGCGGTCGCTCCCGCCACCTCTGAGTTGCGGCTGTATTTGCGCAGGAGGCCGCGTGGACGGTGGCGCTTGCCAAGTCCGTGCAGATGCTCCGCCTCGATGTCGAGAGCAGCGATCTCTCCGGCGTCCCGCAAGCGCATCGAGAAGTCGAAGTCGTTGCCGCCGAAGGGCAGCCGCTCCACGTCGAAGCCGCCGATGTCGTCGTAGGCGGTGCGCCGCACGCCGTTGAATTTGAGATCGAAGTCATCCTCGACCCGATCGCCGAGAAAGCGCGACATGAAGACCTGGCCCCAGAAGTCGTACTGGCTGAACACGCGATCGGGGCCCAGGCCGACGAAACTGGTGCCCACCACTTCCGGCCGCGCAAAGGCGTCGTGCACCGTCTGCAGCGCGCCCGGGTCGAGAATCCGCACGTCGGCCTGCATGAAGAGGATCAGCTCGCCGCTCGCGAGCTCCACACCGATCTTCTGCGCCACGGCCATCCCCGCATCGTCGGCGTCCTGGACCGCGATTGTCGTCGGGACGGTCGACGTCAGCGGATGGCGTCGGATGACGTCGACCGACGCGTCGGTCGAGGCGCCATCGACCCACACGACCTCGAAGTTGAACGTCGTCCGCTGGCGGCGCAGACTGTCGAGAGAGACAGGCAAGGTCGGCGCCTCGTTGCGCAGCATCAGAACCACCGACAGGGCGGGCGGCGGCGATTCGGCCGGGGCGCTCAGAACCACGCGCATCAGGCCAGGTCCACCGAGGGGGCGAGCGGATCTTTGTCGATGTGTTGACGGCGATCGTGTCGCCAGACGCCGACGAAAAGAAGGACCAAGGCCACACGCGCGAGAATCGCCGTGCCGAGGAGCGTCTGCGACGGCGCGAACTCGAAGACGACCTGCTGTCGCCCTGCCTTGAGCGCGGCCGCCTGGAAGAGGGTGTTGGCGCGCAGCAGGGGCGTTGTCTCGCCGTCGATCGTGACTCGCCAGCGCGGATCGTGGCGGCTAGCCCGCAGCAGCATGCCCGGCCCGTGGGCGATCACTTCGAGACGGGTCGGCGTGGCGTCGATCACCTCGAGCTTTGAGGCCTTCGAGGCCGCGGCGGGCGCCGTGGGCGAAGGGAGCTCGACGCCGACCGGACGATGAATGAAGGCCGCGTCGACGGCTGCGAATGCAGGATCGGCGAAGCGCGCGAGAACCTCGGCGTCGCCCGCTGCCGAATCGTCGACGACTTCCCACGTGTCGAGCCGGCGAATCAAAGGCTGCGCCGTTGGCAGCTCGAGCAGGTGAATCGGTCGCCGGAAGGCCGCGGTTGCCGCCTCTTCTCTGGCCGCCAGGCGCGGATCCCAGGCGTCGGTGGCGCGCGTTTCGACGAGCGTCGCCTCCGGCGCCAGCGCCGTGAGCTCGGCGGCAGCGGGTGGCGTCGCGAGAAACCAGCGGACGCCGCCGAGCCGCCAGAGATCGAGCGGTCGGGCCGCGAAGGCTTCGAACATCCGTCGCTCACCTTCCGGCAGCGCGCGCACGGACACCGGGTCGAAGAGCGGCGCGGCGCGGCTGGCCAGGTCGGTGAGGCGCCAGGTGTTCAGGAGTGGATCGCGCGCCGGTAGCAGCTTCAGGCGCCCGGCCGGCTGCAGGTTGTCAAGCGCTTGCACCAGCGGCGAGGGGTCGTCGAGGCGACGCGGCTCGGTCGTCTCGACATAGGGACGCGCGGCGTCGAGGAGCTGCGCCGAGCCGACGATCGTCAGCAGCGCCGCCGCGGCGCCGGCACGGCGACGGGCCGGCAGTCGCGCGAGGCCGAGGGCGCCCAGGGCGAGGGCGCCGAAGGTCGCCGCCGTCGAGCCGATCGCGCGTTCCGTTCCGCGCCAAGCCGCCCGGTGTTGCTCGGCGGCGAGGTCGATCGCGTCAGGTCGCAGACCACTGGAAAGAACGATCGCCGCGAGCACGCAGAGGAAGCACATCGCCAGCGTCGGTCGCAGCCAGATTCGCGGCGAGCGGCGGACCCAGGCGCCGACGAGATCGACCGCGACGGCGGTCGCCAGGATGGCGAAGAGAGTCGCCGGCCCGAGCCACTTCTCGGGATTGCGGATCGTGTCGAGCAGAGGCAGAGAGGCGACCAAGCCGTAGGCGATGAAGAAGCGCCCCCAGGCCAGCGCCAGACAGAGACCGTTCGGCCTGGACGTCTTCGAGGCCTCGAGCTGTGGCGCGCACGCTGGA
>JBCBCF010000317.1:0-4317 GCA_038530905.1 Acidobacteriota bacterium | reverse complement strand
GACGAGATTCGCGCCGCGGTCGGCGACGGCTCTCAGTTCGGCGCGCGGGTGACCTATATCGAGCAGGACGCACCGCTGGGACTGGCGCATGCGGTCAAGATCGCTGCCGACTTCCTGGGCGACGACTCGTTCGTCATGTATCTCGGCGACAACCTGATCGCCGGCGGCATCCAGAGCCTGGTGGAAGAGTTTCGAGAGCGCGACTGCAACGCGCAGATTCTCCTCGCCGAGGTGCCGAATCCGCAGCAGTTTGGCGTCGCCGAGCTGTCGGAGGACGGCGAAACGATCCGCCGGCTGGTCGAGAAGCCGAAAGAGCCGCGCTCGAACCTGGCGCTCGTCGGCGTCTACATGTTCGACCGCAACATTCTGGACTCGGTGAACGCCATCGAGCCGTCAGCTCGTGGCGAGCTCGAGATCACCGACGCGATCCAGAACCTGATCGATCGCGGCCTCGAGGTGCATCCCCATCGCGTCCGGGGTTGGTGGAAGGACACCGGCAAGCTCGAAGACATGCTCGAAGCCAACCGCATCGTCCTCGAATCTCTCGATCTCAAGCGGTCTCAGGGCGCGCACGGCGACAACAGCCAGCTCGAAGGGCGCGTGCAGCTTGGCGAGGGCGTCCAGCTGGTCAACTCGCTGGTGCGCGGGCCGGCCGTCATCGGCGACGGCGCGCTCATCGAGAACGCCTTCGTCGGCCCGTACTCGTCCATTGGCGCCGACTGCGTGCTCGCCGACTGCGAAATCGAGAATTCGATCGTGCTTCAGGGCTCGGAGATCCGCGACATTCCGATTCGCGTCGACGGGTCTCTGATCGGCCGCAACGTGCGCATCGGCCGCGGCAAGGTGAAGCCGAAGGCCTACCGCTTCATGCTCGGCGACAACTCCGAGGTCGGAGTCGGCTGACGCGATGACGACCTCGAGCCCCCATGGTGACGCTGCCTCGATCGCACGCGCCACGCCGCCGCGCGCCCTCATCTTCGGCGCCACAGGCATGCTCGGTCGCGACGTCACGCGCCACTGGCGCCGGCGCGGCGGCACCGTCCTGGCGCTTGACCGCGCGCGGGCCGATCTGCGCGACGCCGCGGCGCTCGAACGCTGGGCGCAGGCCTTCCGGCCGGAGGTCATCGTCAACTGCGCCGCCTTCACCCGCGTCGACGACTGCGAAACGCAGGAAGAGCTGGCGACCGAGATCAACGGTGCTGCGGTCGCCCATGCCCTCTCCGCCGCACGCGCGGTCGAAGCGCGTCTCGTCCACGTGTCGACCGACTACGTCTTCGATGGTTCGGCGAGCGCCCCGATTCCGGAAGATGCACTGACCTCGCCGGCTTCGGCCTACGGCCGCAGCAAGCTGCGCGGCGAGCACGAGGCGCTGGCCGACCCACGATCGCTGGTGGTGCGGACCAGCTGGCTCTTCGGCCCCGACGGCCCGAGCTTCGTCGCCACCATGACCCGCCTGGTTCACCAGGGCCGCACGCCGCTGCGGGTGGTCGACGATCAGCGCGGCCTACCGACCTACACCCGATTTCTCGCCCGCGCCCTCGCCGACCTGGCGATCGTCGGCGCCGCGGGCATCGTCCACTACGGCAACCGCGATGCCGTCACCTGGCACGGCTTCACCCAGGAGATCGTGCGCCATCTCGACCCGACGGTCGAGGTGCTGCCCGTCTCGACGTCAGAGTTCCCACGCCCGGCCGCGCGCCCGGCGTACTCGGTCTTCGACGTGTCGCGCTGCGAACGCCTCCTCGGCCGCCCGGTCGAGACCTGGCGCGCCGGCCTGCGCGACCACTTCGACGACCTCGCTTCGCCTTCGATGGAGACTTCTTCCCGATGAAAGCCTTGATCACCGGCGTGACCGGCTTCGCCGGCTCGCATCTCGCCGAATATCTGCTCGCCCACCGCCCTGACGTCGAGGTCTTCGGAACCCGTCGCTGGCGCAGTCCGATGAACAATCTGCCGCGTGGCGCCGAGGGCGTGACGCTGGTCGAAACAGACCTGCGCGACTACGTGTCGGTGCACCGCACCCTGGCCGACGTGCGCCCGGACTGGATTTTCCACCTCGCCGCACAGAGCTTCGTGCCGACCAGTTGGTCGGCGCCGTCCGAAACGCTCGACACCAACATCGTCGGCCAGACCCATATCTTTGAGGCGGTGCGTGCCCTGGGTCTCGATCCGACGATCCAGATCGCCTGCTCGAGCGAGGAGTATGGACTCGTCCATCCCGACGAAACGCCGATCACCGAGGAAAACCCGCTGCGCCCCCTGTCGCCCTACGCGGTCTCGAAGGTCGGGCAGGACTTCCTCGGCTATCAATACTTCATGAGCTACGGCCTGAAGGTGATCCGCACGCGCGGCTTCAACCACACCGGACCGCGCCGTGGCGAGGTCTTCGTCGCTTCCAACTTCGCCAAGCAGCTCGTCGAGATCGAGGCCGGTCTGAAAGAGCCGGTGATCCACGTCGGCAACCTCACCGCCGTCCGGGACTTCACGGACGTGCGCGACATGGTCCGCGCCTATGTGCTGGCGGTGGAGAAGGCGGAGCCGGGCGAGGTCTACAACATCGCCACCGGCCACGGCATCACGATCCAGGAGCTGCTGGATCGACTGATCGCGCTGGCGGGGGTCGAGGTCGAGGTGCGGGAGGACCCGGAGCGGATGCGGCCGTCGGACGTCGAGATCCTGATCGGCGACGCGTCCAAATTCCGCGCCGACACCGGCTGGGAGCCGCAGATCGAGCTCGAGACGACCCTGCGCGACATCGTCGAGTATTGGCGCGGGCGCGTCGCCGATCGCGGCTGAGCCGCATGCGCGTCCTGATCACGGGAATCACCGGCTTTCTCGGCCGCGCGATCGCCCGCGAGCTGCTGCACCAAGGCCACGAGGTCACCGGCCTGGCCAGCGAGGGGGCTCACACCCAATCGGCTGGCGGCGCCCAAATCGACATCTCCCCGGTCGACGTGCGGGACCCGACGGCCCTCGGAAACGCCGTCGAGCGCGCCGCGCCCGACGCGATCCTGCACCTCGCCGCGCTGTCTCACGTCGGCACCTCGTGGCGACGACCGGGCGACTATCTGCGCACCAACTTCGACGGGACGCGTCATCTTCTGCGGGCCGCGGCCGGCCGCCCGATCGTCTTCGCCTCAAGCTCCGAAGTCTACGGCGCGGTGCCGGAGGAGGCGCAGCCGATCGCCGAGAGCCGCCCGCTGGCCCCCGGATCGCCGTACGCAATGACCAAAGCCTGCGCCGAGCGTCTGGCGCTTGACGCAGGCGCGCGGGTGGTGCGGCAGTTCAACGTGGTCGGCCCGGGCCAGGATCGAAGCTTCGCCCTGCCGTCATTCGCCACCCAGCTCGCCGCCATCGCCGCCGCCGAGCGCGAGCCGATCCTGCGCGTCGGCAACCTCGCCGCCCGCCGGGACTTCGTGCACATCGACGACGCTGCGCGCGGCTGGTCCACGGTGCTCGAACGTGGTGCCGACGCGACCCTCTACAATCTGGCCAGCGGCGTCGATCACTCGATCGCCGAGGCGCTCGATCGGCTGATCGCGATCTCGGGCGTCGACGTCACGATCGAGGTCGATCCCGCGCGCGTGCGCGCCGTCGACGTGCCGCTCGTGCGCGGCGACGCGACGCGCCTGCGGGCGCTCGGCTGGACCCCACGTCACGATCTCGAGCGCGCGCTCGACGACCTCTGGACGACCACCCGCGGAGGCCCGCGATGAAGATTCTCTGTACCGGCGGCACCGGCTTTTTGGGCCGGCGGACCGTCGCTCGTCTGGCACCCCATCACGAGTTGACGCTCCTCGTGCGTCCGACCTCGGTGCGCACCGGCTTTCCTGATGACGTCGCTTTCGCCGAAGGCGACGTCACGGATCGAGACAGTCTCGTGCGCGCGGTCGCTGGCCACGACGCCGTGCTGCACGCCGCGGCGCTGGTCAAGATCTTGGCGCCCGCCGAGCAATTCGATCGCATCAACGTCGCCGGCCTTGAGAACGTGCTCGCCGCCGCCGAGGCGGCCGGCGTTCCGAAGACCGTCTACGTGTCGAGCTTCATGGCGCTCGGCCCCACCGAGCATGCGCCCGGCCGTCAGCTCGACGAAACCGCGCTGCCCGACGATCGCGACTTCATCAACGACTACGAGCGCACCAAAACCCTCGCCGATCGACGGGCGCGCCAGGCCATCGACGCGGGAGCGCCGGTCGACATCGTCTATCCCGGCGTGGTCTACGGTCCCGGCGAGATGACGGAAGGCAATATCGTCGTGCGCCACATCCTGGATCTCGCACGCGGCAAGCTCCCAGCACTTCTCGGCTCGCCCGAGCG
>JBCBCF010000316.1:0-4325 GCA_038530905.1 Acidobacteriota bacterium | reverse complement strand
CGGCGATCGCGATCAATAGGCCGAGCAGCAGGGCGCCGAGCGTCATCTCGATGCGTCCCCGGCCCGTGCCGGCCCACGAGCGTGCGTCAGCCGACACGGCGCGTCCGCAGTCGAGGGTCGAGCCAGGCGTGGGCCAGATCGGCCGCCAGCGAGCCGACGACGACCAGGCCCGCCGACAGAGCTGTGGCCGCCAGCACCACCGGATAGTCGCGCTGGAGAATCGCTCGATAGGTCGTCAACCCAAGTCCCGGCCAAGAGAACACCACCTCGAGGATCAGAGTGCCGCTCGCCAGGAGCGGCAGGCTGACACCAAGGCGCTGAATCAGCGGACCGAGAGCGTTGGGCAGCGCATGCACCCAGAGCACGCGCGTGCGGCCGAGGCCGCGGGCACGGGCAGAGCGGACGTAGTCCTGCGACAGCACGGAGAGCAGCTCGTTGCGCACGAAGCGCAGCACGCCGCCGGCGCGGGCGAAGGCCAGGGTCAGGGCCGGTAGGGCAAGGTGGTGCAGCACGTCCAGGAGGCGTGCCCACGGCCCCCAGCGCGCCGCCGCCTCTGAGCGCATCTGACCCACCGGGAACCAGCCGAGACGCAGCGCCAGCAGGTCGATCAGCGCAATGCCGAGCAGAAACGCCGGCACGGCGTTGACCGCTTGAGACAGCCAGCGCCCGACATGGTCGAGGACGCTGCCCGAGCGCAGCGCCAGGACGACACCGCCCAGCACGCCGAAGAGATGTTCGAGGGCAACCCCTGCCGCCACGAGTAGGAACGTTGCAGGCAGCCGCTCGATCAGGACCTCGAGAGCCGGCCGACGCTGGCTGAGCGAGATGCCCCAATCGCCACGCGCCGTCGCCGCCAGGAACCGCAGATATTGTTCTCCCAACGGGCGATCGAGGCCGTAGAGACGCCGTAGCTCATCGCGGCCTTCGGCGGAAAGGCGGGGATTTTCGAAGAGGCGCGAAGGCTCGCCAGGCGCCAGGTGAATGAGGAAGAACGTCGCCGTCAGAACCAGGAAGAGCAGCAGAAGAGACGCTGCCAGGCGGCGCAGCGTGAAGTCGAGCAATCCGTCAGTCGCTCGCCTGGGCGAGCGCCCAGTTCTCAAGACCGAAGAACGAGCTAAGGCCGTTCGGATCGGTGCCCACCAGATCGCTGCGGCGAGCGCAGAGCCGTCGGGGCTCGTAGAGCAGCGTGAGTGGCTGCTCGCCGTGCAGCAGCTCCTGCAGAGTGTGGAAATGCCCGAGCGCGTCGTCGGAGGTGGCGGCGGCACGGATGGCGTCGAGCGCCTCGTCGACCGCTGGCGAGTTGAAGGCGCCCCAATTCAGGCCGCCGTCGATCGATCGGCTGTGGAGCGCGAACGACAGATCGAAGTCTGTGCCGACGCCGAGTGCCTGGATGGCCGAATCGAACTCGTGGGCGGACAGCGGCTCGAGCAGAGCGTTGAATTCGGCGAGGCGCGGCACGACCTCGACGCCGACGCGCCGCAGCTGCTCCTGAATCAGGGTCAGAGCGTCGCGCCGCAAATCGTTGTCGACGTTGGTGACCATCTCGAAGCGGAACGGCTTCCCGTCTCGCTCCAGGATGCCGTCTCCGTCGGTGTCGGCGAAGCCGGCCCCTTCGAATATCCGCCGCGCCTCGGCCGGGTCGTAGGGTAGCGGCTCGAGCTCGTCGTGATGGACCCAGGAATCGCTCGGAAACGGTGAGGCCGGGACGCGCGCGCGGCCAAAATAGAGGCTGTCCACGATTTCCTGTCGATCAATCGCCAGCGTCAAGCCACGTCGGACCTCGGCCTGGTCGAATGGCTCGCGCAGGGTGTTCCAGACGACGAAGAAAAAGCCACGCTGTGGGTAGCTCATCAGCGCCAGCTCGAGATCAGCCTCGACGTCGCTCGCTTTCGAGGCGTCCAGGAACTCGAGAAAATGGGCTGAGCCGCGTTCGAGGAGCGGCAGATGCAGACTCCTGTCAGAGACGACCTCGAAAACAAGACGGTCAAGAAACGGGCGCTCCGCGCGCCAATATCGATCGTTGCGCGCCAGCGTCACCCGCTCGCCGCTGCTCCAGTCCTCGACGGTGAAGGGACCGGAGACCACCAGGCGCTCCAAGAACCAGTCGTTCGATTCCGCCCAGCGCTCGAACGGCAGCTCGGACCAGGCGTGAGCCGGCAGGACGACCCCGAGCGCGGCGTCGAAGAGCTGCGTGGCGTAGACCTCGGAATAGTGAAACCGCACCGTCTTCGCATCGAGCGCTTCGACCTCTTGAATGCGCGCCTTGGCCTCGGCGAACGCCCAGCCGATGGCCGGAGAGGTCTGGGCGCTCCAGGTGAAGACGACATCCTCGGCTGTGATCGGCGTCCCGTCGCTCCAGGTTGCCTCCGGGCGCAGAGAGAAGGTGAGCGCGCGCCGGTCTTCTGACATCTCCCAGCGCTCGGCGAGAACGCCCTGATAGCGAGGCGGCCCGTCGCGGAAGCTCGGATCCGGCAGGATCAGAGGCTGGAAGAGGGCGAAATAGTGCAGCGCCGTGTGGGCGGTCGTGGGCTGGGTCGTCAGCTCGTTGACGCCCAACATCTCGACCGCCACCGGCACGGTCACCGTGCCGCCGCGAACGGGCTCGGCCGCATCGGCGGGCTGGGCGTTGCCGGACTCCGGGTCGACGGAGGTCTCGGACCGGCAGCCGAAGAGCACGGCGAGGAAGAGGGCCAACGTCCAGACGAGGAGTCGGTGGGCAGCGTCTCCGGACCGAATGCCGAAGAGCGATCGATGGGCGGACGGGATGTCGGGCCGGGCCAATGGCATCGGACGCGCTACCTCCACCGGCGTCGAGCGCCGGCTCGCGGGTCGAGGGAAGAAGACAACCGGCAGCCTACCAGGCGGTCCGCGAGGTCTTCCGCCGCACCTCAGCGAGAGCATCGCCGCCCGCCGAAAGAGCGTCGGATTCCCGGGTCGGAGGCTGGGCTAAGATGCCCCGATTTCACCGTCCATGTCCTGATCAGGGAGATCGAGCAATGAATCTTGGTGCCTTTTCCATCAGCCTGGCCGTCAAGGATCTCGAGGCGTCCCGTGCGTTCTACGAGAAGCTCGGATTTGAGGACGCCGGCGGCGATCCGTCGCAGCACTACTTGATTCTGCGCAACGGCGAACACGTCATCGGCCTTTTTCAAGGCATGTTCGAGCAGAACATCCTGACGTTTAATCCCGGTTGGAACCAGCAGGCGGAGCCGGTCGATTCCTTCACGGACGTGCGCGAGCTTCAGAAGACACTGCGCGAGCGAGGCATGTCGTTCGCGAACGAGGCGGACGAAAGCACGAGCGGGCCGGCGAGCTTCGTCCTCGTGGATCCGGACGGCAATCCGGTCCTCGTTGACCAGCACGTCTGACGAGGGCGCACAGCGGAGCTGCTTCTGCGCTCGCATGTTCCCCGGATGGCGTTTTCGTCGGCCCCGGATATCCTCCCGACATGGCGGGGACGGAATCGATCGAAGTGCGGGGATCGTCGCTCAGGACGCGACGACGGCTGGTGGTTGCGGCGGTCGTCTTCGCTCTCTTCGTCGTCTTTGACATCGGGTTGTTCGCGTTCCTGATCTTCGACTCGCTGTCGCAGCGCGAGCTGGAGAAGGTGCTGCTCGAGGCCGAAGCGGAGGCGCGACCGATCGCTTCGGAGCTGCTGCAGCGCGCTCGGGACGTGGGTGCCGACGAGCTTCTCGAGATCGTGACGGTCGACGAGCAGACCGAAACCTGGATCGATCAGCGGCTCGACGGCAGGCGGCTCGTCTCGACCCTGGAAATCCGAGATGCCGACGGGAACGTGATCTACGCCGAGCGGCGCGAGCGCGAAGCCACCGCGGCGCTGGCCGGCAACGAGCCTCCGCGCATCGAGACTGGTCCGGCCGACGCCGTCCCTGAGCTCTCTCCCCGGGAGCCTCTCGTGCAGGAGTCGGTGGAGATCCCGATCGGCGAGTTGGGCACCCTGACCCTCGGCCTCGATGAATCGGCCGTGCGCGAGCGGATCGGCCTGTTGCGCCGCGATCTCATCCGCCAGACGTCGGTGATCGGTGCCCTGACGCTCGTGCTCCTTGCGGTGGCCCTGATCGCGTTCGTCGTGTTGCTTCAGCGCTCCCGCCGGCTCGAGGACCAGGCGCGCGAAGCCGAGCGCATGGCCTACGTCGGGACGCTCGCCTCGGGCCTGGCGCATGAGATCCGCAGCCCGCTCAACTCCCTCAGCCTCAACATGCAGATGCTCGAAGAAGAGGCGCGGGAAACCGGAGAGTCGACGTCGCAGGCCAGCGTTTCCAGCCGGCCGATCTCGGAACGCGTGATCGACAGCAGCCTGGCCT
>JBCBCF010000315.1:0-4332 GCA_038530905.1 Acidobacteriota bacterium | reverse complement strand
AAGACGATCGCCGCACGATTCTGACCGCTATCGCGCAGCAGCCGCCGCCGCCCGACGTCGAGAACCGCATCCGCTTCTACGCGCGCGAGCAGCAAAACAACCTCGCCTTCTCGCTCGAGGGTCTGCGCAACCTGATCGACTCGGTGGCCGGACTCCCCGGCCGGCGCGCCGTCCTCTACATCAGCGACGGCCTGCCGATGCGCGGCTCCGAAGACATCTTCCAGGCGCAGGCGACCGCACTCGACGACCCGACCTACCAAATGCGCGCCTTCGACTTCGACTTTTCGCGCCAGTTCCAGAAGCTGACGGCGCGGGCCAACACCCAGGACGTGATGCTGTTCACGGTCGATGCCGCCGGCCTGCGCGGCTATGAGGTCGGCAGCGCGCAAACCGGCGGCGCGCAGAGCCTGGTGCAGGCGAATTTCGCGCATCGCCGAAACATGCAGACGTCGCTCGAGTTCATGGCGGAGGAGACCGGCGCCCTCGCCGTCATCGGCACCAACAACATCGGCGAAGGCATGCGCCGGTTCAGCGGCGTCCTTGACAACTACTACTCGCTTGGCTACCAGCCCGCTCACGGCCGCGACGGTCGATACCACGAGATCGAAATCGAGATCGTCGGGCGCGACGACCTGCGGGTGCGCCATCGTCAGGGCTACCGCTCCCAAACCGTCGCCAGCGAGCTGGGCGAGCAGACCAACGCGGCGCTGCTCCACGGTTTCGAGCAGAACCCCCACGCCACGTATCTCGAGCTCGGCGACGTGCGGCCGGCGGAAGACGATGACAAGGTGCTGCGCACCATCCGGGTCAAAGTGCCGTCGTCGAGCCTGACGCTCCTGCCTCGCGCCCAGGAAGTTCGGGCACCGCTCGAGGTCTACGTCGCCGCGGCCGACGAGGAGGGCACGGCCCCCGTCCAGCGCCTCGAGTGGATGATCGCCTTCCCGGAAGAGCATCTCCAGGCCGCCGAAGGCATCGACTTCACCTACGAGGTGACGCTTACTCTGCGCCGCGGCCGGCAGAAGATCGCCGTCGGCCTGCACGAGACGATCACCGGCGTCTCCTCGTTCGTCACGCGCACCGTCGATACCGGCTGAGGCGGCAGGCATGAAAAAGCGGCCGCCTCGCGTGGTGCGAGGGGCCGCTGTCGTCGCGTCGGCGCAGACTGCGCCGGCCGAGACAAGGCCGGACGGTTATTGCGCCTCGCCGCCGGCGACCGCGCCTTCGAGGTACTCGATGAACGTATTCACCTCGGCAACGTTCGGGTCCGTCGGCGCGCGCTGCTTGAAGATCTGGAAGTCGCTCAGCGCCAGCGCGTTATTGCCCAGGTTGAGCGCCGTCAGGCCGCGATAGTAATAGCCGAGCGTCAGCTCCGGATCTGCCTCGAGCGCCTGGTTGAAGAGGTCGAGCGCCTTCTCCGACTCGCCGCCGTTGTAGGCGTTCACAGCCATGTTGAAGTAGGTCCCGGGATCGACCGTCTGATCGGCGGGCAGCATCGCGGTGTAGCGCTGCGCTTCCTCGGCGCGACCGATCAGAGCCAGCTCGGCGATCAGCAGTCGCAGGATCTCCGGATCACCTGGAGCGATCTCGAGGCCCTTCTCGAGAGTCTCGATCGCGGCATCGTGATTCTTCTCGACCGAATGCGTCTTGGCGATGCCGACCAGCAGGCTCGACCGGTCTTCTTCGCGAGCGAGCTCGAGGGCCTCCTCGAATTTGCCGCGCGCGCCGGCGAGGTCACCCGACTCGATCATGGCGTTGCCCTCGGCGGCGATCGACGCAGCCTGAGCCTGCTTCTTCGCTTCCTTCTCTTCTTTCGGAATCTCGCGCATCTGGATCGTCGAGCGCACCCGCTCACCGGTTGCGGGAACGTTCAAGACGTCGCGGTAGGGCACGTAGCCGTCTTTCTCGGCGATGACTTCCCAGGTGCCACCGCGGATCCCGACCAGAGCCCAGTCGCCGTCAGCGTCGGTCATGATGGCGTCGGGCTTCTCTTGGGCACCCGAGACCGATCCGGTGATTCGCACGCCCTCGAGAGGCTCTCCGGTCTCGACGGCGGTGACCTTTCCTTGAATCCGGCCACGGCCGGCATAGTCCTGAGCCAGCGCCGGTAGCGCGACAAGGCAACAGGCAAAGAAGATCAAAATGACAAGGGCGCGGGGATTCAAGCGCATGATGGTGGGTCTCCGGTCAGCGTGAATGGAAGCGAGGCTCCGGATCGCGGCGGCGTCGGGCCTAAAGATTAACCGTCTGTTCGCTTCATGAAAACAAAAAAGAAGGGGACCGAAGTCCCCTTCTTTCCGCCCTGCGGCGGATGTTGACGCGGATCTTACGATCCGCGTCGCGCAGTCGAGCCGATCAGAAGGTCAGCTCGAAGCCCAGACGCACCGTGCGCGGACGCACGAACTGAGTCGGGGTGAGGAACAGCGGATCCGGCGCGCCGCTCTCTTCCTCGGCCGTCTCGACCAGCTCGATCGCCGTGTCGTCGTCGAAGACGTTGAACACGTCGAAGCGCAGGCTGAGATCGGTCGGGCCGATGTCGAAGTCGTAGCGGGCGGTCAGGTCCATGCGGAAGACGTCGTCGGTCTCGCCGCCGCTGCCGCGCGGGGTGAGCACGCCGTCGGTGAAGAACGACTCAGCGCCGTAGCTGGCCGCGCCTTCGTCGGTCGGGTGGACACCGAACGAGTTGAGCGGACGACCGCTGCGGAACGAGGTGTTCAGACCGACCAGGAGGCCCATGTCGAAGCGATAGGCGCCGAACAACTTGACGTTGTGGCGACGATCGTTCGGCAGGTTGCCGTTGGCACCGTCGAGCAGGCCCGGGAAGTCGTACAGCGTGGTGATACCGGCGTCGTCCTGGCCGTTATCGGAGCGCACCCAACCCTCGTAGTTGCCGTAGCTGTGCGCCCAGGTGTAGGAACCCTGCAGCGACCAGTTGCCGGCGAAGCGACGGTTGAAGGTGAACTCAGCGGCGTAGTACTGACGCTCCGGATCCGGGTAGCCGAGCTCGGCCTCCGACAGCTCGAAGCGGTCGGGCGTGCCGTCCGGACCAAGGGCGCCGGAGGCGTCCGTCACGTCCCAGAAGGTCACGATGCTCTCGCCCGGGTTCACCAGGACGTAGTGGTTGCCGAGGCCGACCCCGGCCAGATCGTCGGTGGTGACGCCCAGCTGGGTCGCGACGGCCTGGTTGATCGTGATGTCCTCGATGATGTCGCCAACGTCACGGTAGACACCGCGGACACCGACCGACCAGTTGTCGCTGACGAGGCGCTCATAGCCGATCACGAACTCGTCCTGGAAGAACGGATCGATCTCTTCCGAGGTCGTCTCACGAACGTCCGGGATGGTGCCGTTCGAGAACACGCGCGACTCGAGCAGATCGCCGATGATCGGCGTGTCGTCGGCGTTGAGACCGTTCAGCAGGTACCAGTCCTCGGTGAAGAACTCGGCACCGGCGAGGCGAATGTTTGTGTTCGCCGCGATCGGCAGGAAGTAGCGGCCGTAGTTGCCGTAGATCTTCGAGCGACCGTCGCCGGAGGGGTCGTAGATCGCGCCGACGCGCGGACCGTACTGGTTCTCGACCTCGATGAAGCTTTCACCGTTGGCGTTCTGGTTGTCGTAGGACTCGAGACGCAGACCGGCGTTGATCTGCAGGCGCTCGTTGACCTCCCAGTTGTCCTGGACGTAGTACGCCTCGTTGATGGTGTCGAAGGAGCCACCGTTCTCGAACACGCGCTCACGCACGAGCTCGGAGCCCGGAACCTCGCCGAAGCCACCGTCACCGATGAAGTAACGCCAGTAGATGCCGCCAGTGTAGGTCTGCTCGTTGAACGAGAAGTTCTCATCGCGGCTACCGCCAGCGCGCAGGCTGTGTTCGGTCAGGAAGTAGTCCGCGTCGAGGCGGTACATGTCGCGCTGGTCATCAGCACCGGTGACCGTGAAGTTGGCCCAGTTGCCGAGGAAGACGAGGCCGCCCTGGCGCGAGTCGATGATCGCCGGGTTGGCGTCGGTCGAACCCTGCGAGGTGCGAGCGAACTCGTTGACACCGTACTGCGCCGCCAGCACGAAGCTGTCGCCGAAGATGCCGGTGTAACGGCCGGTGTAGTTCTCACCACCGCGGGCGTCGAACGACTCGCCGACGAAGCTGCCCGACGCGAAGTCGGAGGCGTCGCCGATGACGTCGGTCGAATCCTCGAAGTAGGTGAACTCGAGACGATGGTTCGACGTCACGTTCAGGTCGAGCTTGCCGCCGTAGAACGGGTCGTCCTGCTGGAACGTGGTCTTCTGGCCGCCGGAGATGCCGTCGTTCTCGCGATCCCGGTACTCGTAGAGACCGAA
>JBCBCF010000314.1:0-4354 GCA_038530905.1 Acidobacteriota bacterium | reverse complement strand
ACCTGCAGTCCTTTTTCTTGGGCGCGGTCGAGAAAGCGGCGCAGAATGTCGTCGAAGCGTTCGAAATAGCCCGTCTCGACCAAAAAGCTGAAGCCGAGCAAAAGCATGATCAGGCGCGTGACGGCGTTGAACTCGTCGCGCGTGCGGAAGGTCTCCACCGCCTGCTCGATGCGGCTGCGCGTGCAGTCGAAGAAGATCTTGCGCGCGTCCTCACCTTCTTTTCGGCTCATGCGCTCGGCGATGGCGCAGATCGCGGCGATCGGGATCGCCGGATGGGAGACGACGCCCCACATCGCCTGCGGAGTGAGCTCGAGCGCTGCCGCTTCGCGAATCTCGGCGTCGCCGTGGCCGATCACCAGGCAGCGACAGATGATCTGCAGGTCGTTCGCCTCCATCTCGAGGCCGAGGCGCTCGAAAAGGCTCGCCAGGCGCGCCTGGTCCGGCCGCTCGTTGGAGCCGAGAAGGTGGCGCACCAGTCGAAAGCGCCGATGATCGACCCCCTGGGCGATGAGCGCGTCGCTGACTTTCGCTTCGTCGGCGCGCTGGTGACCGCGGATCGAGAAAAGGTCGTCGAGCAGCACCAGATCCGCCGCCTGCCACAGCTTGTCCATCAAGGTGCCGTAGCGCTCGTCGTCGCGACGGGTGCCGACATAGTCGAGCAGCGCAGCCTTGTGATGCAGCAGCAGCTCGGTGAGACGCGTCTCGTTGTCGAGTTCGTCGGCCGACAGGAATCCGTCGATCGCCGACAGCACCTCCTCGCCCACCGTCGTCGCTGCCCGCTCCGGCTCACCGCCACCCTGCGCCAGGCTGCGGCAGCGCTCTTCGAGCTTCTCGAGGATGACCACCGGCCGCGGACGACGGCGGGAGGCGGCGCGCACGACGGCCTCGAGCCGCTTGACGACACCGAGAGCCCCCTGATGATGCGTCAGGCTCTCGCGCAGATGACCCCAAAGCTCGTCTTCCTGACCGCGCAGCCCAGCCGCGGTCTCGGCGAGCCGCTCGAGAAAGTCGCGCGACCAGTTGTAGTCGATCGACGCATACGACTGACAGAAGCCGTTGAGCACCGCGTAAGCCGAATCGACGGCGTTCGACACGGCGTCGAGGGCCGACGGATCGAGGCTCGAGGCCGATCCGCGCAAGAGCGTCGCGGCCCGCTGCGCCTGGCGCCGGAAGCGCGTCAGGGAGTCGTCGAGATCGGCCTGTTCGGACTCTTTCGCCTGCGTTGGCAGCTTGCACGAGTAGATCGGCTCGCGCTCGAAGCGATCCTTGAACACGAAATGCGGCCGCAGGCGCTCGTCGATCCGCTCGAGCAGGCGGCGCGGAATCGTCAGCTCGCCGGGCTCGGTGTTGCCACGCAGGAGGTCGACGGCGAATTGCACGTCGGCAGAGCGGATGTTCTCGATCGGCTGCTGAAAGACGATCACCGCATCATGCGCCGCGGCGCGGATGTCCATCGCCTCGCCGAGCGGGTTCTGCATCGGATCCAGGTTGAAGACCGGTAGGTTGTGCAGCACCTTGAGGCCGGTCATGATCGCGTGATCGAAGCTGCGACGGGCCCAGAAGATGACCAAGCCGCCAATCGGAGACCAGCTGAACAGCTCGCCGCCGTAGGTGCGCGCCGTCGACTCGACCAGCTGTTGGAAGGCGGCCGCCAGCGTCTGCAGCTCGGCACGCTGACCGTCGTCGGCCGCCAGCTCGCGCCAGCGATCGATCTCGATGGCCAGGAACGAGACCTCGTAGGCCTTGCCCGGCTGCATCTTGGTTTCGAATTGCGTCGTGCGCCGTTCGGCCGCCTCTCCGGCGGAGCGATGCGCACCGAGCGCCTCGACCGCCGGTCGCTCGACCCGTCCGTCGAGTCCGTCGAGCGCCTCGCCGAGGGCGGCCTCTAGCTCCTCGATCGTCCGGAAGCTGCCGAAGGCGAAGCGATTCTTCTCCGGCGCGTCGAATCGACGATGGAACAGACCGACGCGATCGAACGCCCGCGGATCGATCGCGTCGAGGCTGTCAGGCGATCGCATGCAGCGGAAGAAGAGAGCCTGGGGCCGACGCAGCGTCTTCCAATAGGCATACGCCGTCTCGACATCGCGCTCGGTCGCGACCTCTCCTTCGGCGTCGGGCCCATCGTAGGCGAGCCAGGCGAGGCCGACGAAGACGTCCTCTTGGCGGACGTCGAGATTCTGGAAGGCGACGTTCTCGGGCAAGAGCGCGTGCGGCGCCAACGTGCTGTGCCAGTCGTGCAGCTCGATCGGTGCGACGCCCTTGGAGCGACGGCGGACGTTGACGTCGGAAACGACCCGCTCCACCGCACGGCGCTCGGCGGCGAGATCGTTCGGAGCGGCGAGGTAGAGACGCATGTCGAGGAAAACGGTCGCGGACCGAGTCGTCGCTCGACCGAAACCCGCCGGGGTCACGCGGGCGACGTCGAATCGGAGGGCAGAGTGGAAGCGAAAGCTCTGACGTGCGCGCCAAACGGCTCGCCAGCGGGCGCGATGGTAGCACGCGCGGAGCGGCTAGACTGTCTCCGCAATGCCGAAACGCCCCCTGACGCCAACCCCCTCCGCCGCGCTCGCGGCCTTCCTGATTGCGGCCCTCGGCGCGACCGCCGGGACGGCCGCCGATCCACCGATCTTCGTCGAGGTGGCCGAGTCGTCCGGGCTCGACTTTCGTCACCACACCGCCCGCGTCGGCGATCTGCAGTTCCCAGAGATGATGTCGAGCGGCGTCGCACTCTTCGATGCCGACGGAGACGGCGATCTCGACATCGTTCTCGGCCAGGGCGCGCCCCTGCCCGGGGCGCCGCGACCGAAGGCCAAGGCGTCGCTCGACTGGCCTCCTGCGCGACCGGGGGCCCGCTTGTTTCGCAACCGCCTGGAGCGGCCGGGCGGTGAGCTGCGCTTTGAAGACGTCACCGCGGCGAGCGGCCTAGGCGCCACCGGCGCGGCGATGGCGACGAACGCGGCCGACGTCGACGGCGACGGCGATCTCGATCTCTTCGTGTCCAACTACGGCCCCGACACGCTGTGGCGCAATCAGGGCGACGGCACGTTCAAGGACGCGACGAGCGCTGCCGGCCTGGGCGACGACGGCTGGAGCGTCGGTGGAACGTTCTTCGACGCGGACGGCGACGGCGATCTCGACTTTCTCGGCCTCGGCTACGTCGAATACGACGCGGCAAAGAATCCGACCTGCTTCGACGACGGCAGTCGGCGCGACTATTGCGGTCCCGACGCCTTCACCGGCGAGATCAACCGACTGTGGCGCAATCGGGGCGACGGCACCTTCGACGACGTCACGCAGGCCTCTGGACTCGCCGTCGAGCCGCTGGCCAGCCTCGGCGTGGTCGCCTTCGACGCCGACGGCGACGGTCGCCTCGATCTCTACATCGCCAACGACGGTCAGGTGAACCGGCTCTGGCTGGCGGGCGAGGACGGTCGCTACCGCGAAGAGGGTCTCTTCGCTGGCGTCGCGCTCAACGGCAAGGGCCAGGCGGAGGCCGGGATGGGCATCGCGATCGGTGATGTCGACGGCGACGGCGGCTTCGATCTCCTGGTCACCCACCTCGAGAAAGAGACCCACACCCTGTATCTCTCGCAGGGCGGCGGTCTCTACGACGATCGGACGATCGCCTGGGGACTGGCGGCGCCCTCGCTGCCGTGGACGTCGTTCGGCACCGGCTTCCTCGATGTCGATCTCGATGGCGACCTCGATCTCTTCGTGGGCAGCGGCGCGGTGCAGGAGCAAGAGGCCCAGGCAGACGCCGGCAACCCCTTTCCGCTCGGCCAGCCGAATCAGCTCTATCTGCAGCGCAGCGGCAAGCTGGTCGAGGTCGCCGTGCCGGCGCTCAAGCAGGCGACGGTCACCCGGGCGGTGGCGATCGGCGACCTCGACAACGACGGCGACCCGGACGTGGTGGTGCACAACACCGGCGGCCGCCCGCAGCTGCTCAAGAACCGCGCCGGCGACGGCAAACCGTGGATTGGCCTGCGCGTGCTCGACAACGGACGCGACGCGCTCGGCGCGCGCGTCGAGCTGCGCCGGGACGGTGCACCGTCGCTCTGGCGCCAGGTCGCCGTCGACGGCAGCTACGCGGCCTCGAACGATCCACGCGTGGTCTTCGGTCTCGACGGCGCACGCGCCAAGCCGACGGCCCTCGTCGTGCACTGGCCAGGGGGCACGGGCGAGCGGTTCGCCATTCCAGAAACCGGTCGCTACCAGCTGTTGACCCGCGGCCAGGGGACGCCGGACACTGCGCCGGGAGGAACGTCATGAAGAGCCCGCAACCGCTCGATCGCCGGCGGCCGCGGAGGCGGCGATCACGTCGGCAGCTCGTCCTCGCACTGAGCGCGCTCTTCGC
>JBCBCF010000313.1:0-4482 GCA_038530905.1 Acidobacteriota bacterium | reverse complement strand
CGCCCGCGCCATCGATCTCTACCGGCGGGCGCTCGCCGGCGAACCGCGGCTCGCTCTCGCCCAGGCGGGTCTCGCCGAGGCGTACCTGCAAGAGGCGATCTTCCACTTCGGCGCGCTCGATCCTCGGCGCGCATTCGATCTCGCCGGTCAGGCGTCCCGCGCCGCTCTCGCCCTCGATCCCTCGCTGGCGTCAGCTCATGCGACCCTCGGCCACGTCGCGTTTCTCGCCGAGCGAGACTTTGAACGCGCGGAACGGCACTATCGGCGCGCGGTCGAGCAATCGCCGCCGCGTGCGCAGGCGCACCAGCGCTATGCCTGGTTCCTGCTCACGCTCGGGCATCGGGCCGCCGCTCGACGTCAGATCGATCTCGCCCTCGATGCAGAGCCGCTCGACGTCAACGCCAATGCCGCGTTCGGTCTCTTCCTGCACCTCGTCGGCGAGAATGCGGCAGCCCGCACCCATCTCGAGGCGACGCATCGCCGCCATCCCGACTCGGCTCTGCCCCTGCTCCCGCTGGCCCGTCTCGCGGAGAGCGAGGGGCGCTATCGCGAATCACTGCGTTGGTATCGCGTGGCGGAGAAGATTCTCGGCGCCGAAACGGAGACCCGCGCCGGCGTTGCCTACGCATCGGCGCGCCTCGGTCGAATCGCCGACGCGCGCGCCGTGCTGGCGGAGCTCGAGGCGCGCGCTGCGAGCGGTGAGTACGTGGCGCAGTACCACCTGGCGGCGGTGCGTCTCGGTCTCGGTGAGCGGCGGGCTGCCCTCGACGGCCTTCTGCGCGCGAGCGAGGATCGCAGCCTGTGGCTTCCCTGGCTGCGTTTCGACCATCGGTTGGCGCCTCTCGAGAACGAGGGAGCGTTTCGCGAGCTGCTCTGTTCGATCGGTGTCGATCGGCCGGGGTCTTCGTCGGCGCCCGTCGCCGTCGCCGATCAGGGAGTCGGAGCCGCGTTCTTCACCGCGTCGTCAACCCCGTCCTCGAAGGTGCGGAAATTGTCGACGAACATCCGCGCCAGCTCTCGGGCCTGCGCGTCGTAGCGTTCGCCGTCGCTCCACGTCGAGCGCGGGTCGAGCAACTCGCTCGGCACGCCGTCGACCGCCACCGGCATCTCGAGCCCGAAGATCGGGTGGCGGTGCGTTTCGACGCCGTCCAGCTCGCCGTCGAGCGCCGCGTGCACCATGCGCCGCGTGTAGGGCAGCTTGATCCGCGAACCCTCACCGTGCGGGCCGCCGGTCCAGCCCGTATTGATCAGCCAGACCTGCGCCTGGTGGCGGCGAATGCGTTCGCCGAGCAGCTCGGCGTAGCGCCCCGGATGCAACGGCATGAACGGCGCGCCGAAGCAGGCGCTGAACGTCGCTTGCGGCTCGGTGACGCCCTTCTCCGTGCCGGCGACCTTCGCCGTATAGCCGGAGAGGAAGTGATACATCGCCTGCGCGTCGTCGAGCTTCGAGATCGGCGGCAGGACCCCGAAGGCGTCGGCAGTCAGAAAGATGACGTGCGACGGATGGCCGGTGGTGCCTGAGAGGTCGATGTTGTCCAGGTGCGTCAGCGGATAGCTGGCGCGCGTGTTCTCGGTCTTCGAGGCGTCGTCGAGATCCAGCCGGCGCGTCACGGGATCGATCGTCACGTTCTCGAGGATCGTGCCGAAGCGCCGTGTCGTGGAGTAGATCTCGGGCTCGGTCTCGGGATCGAGGCGAATGACTTTGGCGTAGCAGCCGCCCTCGATATTGAAGATGCCGTCGTCGCCCCAGCCGTGCTCGTCGTCACCGATCAGCGTCCGCGTGGGGTCGGCCGACAGCGTCGTCTTGCCGGTGCCCGACAGACCGAAGAACAGCGCCACCTGCGGATCTGCTGCGCTGCCGCTGTAGTTGGCGCTGCAGTGCATGCTCAAAACACCCTGCATCGGCAGCCGGTAATTCATCACCGTGAAAATGCTTTTCTTGATCTCACCGGCGTATTGCGTCCCGCCGATCAGCACCAGCCGACGGCCGAAGTCGACCAAGACGAACGTGCTCGAGCGCGTGCCGTCGCGCTCGGGATCGGCCTCGAGCCCTGGCAGGTTGACGACTGTGAACTCTGGCTGGAAGTTGGCCAACACCTCGGCGTCGGTCTCTCGCAGGAACATGTTGCGCGCGAAGAGGTTCTGCCAGGCGTTCTCGTTGATCACCCGCACGCCGAGCCGATACCGAGCGTCGGCGCCGGCCCAGCCGTCGAACACGAAGAGGTCCTTGCCCGCCACGTAGTCCTGCGCGCGCTCGAGCATGCGCTCGAAGCGCTCGGACTCGATCGACACATTGACCTCGCCCCACCAGATGTTGTCGCGGCTCGATGGCTCGTCGACGACGAATTTGTCTTTCGGTGAGCGGCCGGTGTGGATCCCGGTTTCGGCGACCAGCGGCCCCTGCGCGGCGATCACCGCCTCGTGGCGCCGAACCGCCTCTTCATAAAGTCGAGCAGCGGGAAGGTTCCAATAGGCGGCGGCGGCGCGGTCGAGTCCTTGGAGCTCCAGCCCATGGCGGCTGGCGGAGCCTTCTTGACGCATCGAAATTCCTCGGAGCTCGGCGGGTGCCGAGGCGCGGTCGTGATCGCGGGGAGGGGCGGATCTGAGGCCGAATCATAGCACCCGGTCGCCGGCCTTCTCGGGGCGCAGGGTGACCAGGCGGAGGGTCTCGCTGATGACGGCACGCAGGGAATCGACCCGCGCTAGGCCGCGGCCCGCGAGCTCGTATGCGGTGCCGTGGTCGACCGAGGTGCGCAGATACGGAAGGCCGAGCGTCCAGTTGGTGGCCTGGCCGAAGGCGGCCGTCTTGACGGCGATCAGGCCTTGGTCGTGGTAGAGCGCGAGCACCCAGCGGAACTCGCCCGCTCGCGCTCGCGCGAAGAGGGAGTCCGCGCTTTCCGGGCCGCAGACATCGAGCCCGCGACGTCGCGCTTCCTCCACCGCCGGCCGCACGTGCTCGGCGTCTGCGGTGCCGAGCAGGCCGCCTTCGCCAGCGTGCGGATCGAGCCCAGCGACCGCGATCGGTCCGGCGGCCGCTCCGAGATGTCGGTGGAGGCAGAGGAGCGCCTCGAGCACGGTCTCTCGACGCACGTGCGCGATCGCTGCATCGAGCGGTCGGTGGGTCGAAAGAAGAGCGACGCGCAGGTCTGGCGCCAGGAACGTCATCAAATAGTCGCGACCGTAGCGCGCCAGCCCGGCGCGCTGCGCGAGGTGGTCGGTATGGCCGCGGAAGTCAGGCGCGACGTGGCGGGCGATCTCGATCTTCGACAGCGGCGCGGTGACCAAGGCGTCGCCGACCGCCGGCCCGCCGTTCGGACGGACGAGAGCGACGCCGAGATCGAGCGCCGCGAGCGCAGCGGTCGCGTCGAGCGGCTGCGGCCGCCCCGGCGTCACCTGCCGCGGCGAGTCGGTGGGGTCGAGCACCGGCACCTCGCCGGCCGGCACGGCGGCGAGCTCGCGGGCGATCTCGGCATGCGAGCCCGAGCGGATCGGCCGCAGGCGATCCCACGCCAGGTCTGGCAGGGCAGCCTCGAGGGGGCGCAGCGCCGCGCGCTCGACCACCATCAGTGGACGCCAGGCCGGCGCTGGAGTCGACACCGCGTCGAGCGCGACCCGCGCGACGATCTCCGGTCCGATGCCGGCGGGATCGCCCTGCGTCAGGACGAGGACGGGAGGCGTCGAACTTGGAGAAGTCATCGGTTGGCGTGGCTGGGGCCCAACGCACGACGCGCCGACCCGAAGGCCGGCGCGTCACAGCGGGAAGCAGGTGGGCGGCGAATCAGAACGAGAAGTTCACCGACACGCCCGCGAGATGCGCGAAGCTCTCGTAGGTGCCACCGACGACGCCCTCGTTGCCGGGAATCGCCGTGATGTCGTCGAAGAAGAGCGCCATGTAGTAACTGTCGAGCGACCAAGAGCCGCCGTTGTTGTAGCCCCAGCCGACGGTTGCGCCGAAGCGGTCGGCGTCGGGAATCGACGGCCGCAGCCACTCCTCCGGCACCGGGCTCTCGTCGTAGACCGCGCCGAAACGGAACTCGTTCTGCTCCGACTGCTCCCAGGTCAGGCCGACGCGATACGAGAAGGTGTCGTCCCAGTTCTCCTCGATCACGAAGTCCTGCGAGAACGGCGTGTTGTCGCGGATGTCGACGTCGATCTCTTCAAAGGCCGACCACTCGGCCCAGGCGATGTCGAATTCCATCTTCATCGAGCGGCCGATCGTGAAGCCGTAGGCGATGGTCGCCTGCGCCGGCAGGTCGAGACGCGTGGTGCCCGGGCTGTCGATGAAGGCGCCGGCGAGGGGGCCGAAATTGTCGTATTCGATCGTGCCGTCGATATCGACCTCGTAGCCGGTGCGGTAGGTCAGCGCGAAGGCCTGGGAGTCGGTGCGCCAGGAAAGAGCGGCGTTGAAGCCGAGCTCGTTGCCGTCGCCGCTCAGGTTGCTGAAGCCGATCACCTCGAAGCCATTGAGTGGATTGCCATCCA
>JBCBCF010000312.1:0-4497 GCA_038530905.1 Acidobacteriota bacterium | reverse complement strand
GCACCGTGAAGACCGATCTTCGGCTGGCCAAGACAAAGCTGCGCGTTCGGCTGGCCCGCCGTTTTCCAGACCTCGACCTGGAGGTCGACCGATGACCGACGCGCGTCGGTCGACTGAGAGCCTCGATGAGGCGCTCGCCCACGTGGTCGCCGAGCGCGAGTCTGCGCGCGACACACCGTCGATCTCCGAGCTCATTGCCTACCATCATGGAAGGCTGTCGTCGGAGCGCCGCCGGATTGTCGCCGACGCCCTGTCCGCGGACCTCGCTCTTGCCGACAGCTATCTCGAGCTCGTGGCCGAGCGACGCAGCCAGCGGCGCCGGTCGCTTCTCCTGCTGGCGGCGACCGTCGCTCTCTCGCTCGGTCTGCTGACGCTGGCCACTCACAACGGCGTCGGAGACGACAGTGGGCTCGTCAATCCCAAGCTCGCCATCCTCGAGATGCGAGCGCCTGACGAGCCGCCGATCATTCTGCGCAGCGTTGAGGAGCCGACCCTGGCCTGTGCACACTGCCCGCACTGCGAGCGCCTGGAGATCGTGGCCGGCAACGATGGTCTGGTGGTCGAGGCGCACACCTGGGGCCTCACCGGCGATGTCGACTATCGTGTGCTCGAGATTGGCCCCGACCGGTTGCTGCGGGACTGGCGACCAGCGCGGGCGACGGGTGAGGTCGCGCCCGAGCTCGACATCTCCTCCTTCAACCTTCGGGTCCTCGGCCCCTCACATCTCGAGATGCTCCGCGCGCAAGCGCCGAGCGCGCATCACCTACGCATCGAGCTGCGCCGGCGCGGTTCCGACGTGCTCGGCGCCATCGTCGACGTTTGCGCTGTCGTCCGCTGACCGGCGCGGTGTTTCGGGTCAAGGCAACGGCGTCGTGCGCCCGGCCGGCTCGCTTGATGACGGGCCGTCGGGGCTCCGATCGGCAGCCGTCTCGAGCTCTGCGCTCTCTGCCCCTTCGGCGCCATCGGCACGTTCTGCCAGATGCAGGCCGAGCCAGCGATCGATCTCCCACATCAGATGGAGGATCGACTCCCGCGCTCGGTAGCCGTGGCTTTCGAGCGGCAGCATGACGAGCCGCGCCGTGCCGCCGAGGCCCTTGAGGGCAGCGTAGAAACGCTCGCTCTGCAGCGGGTAGGTGCCGGAGTTGTTGTCCGCGGCGCCGTGCACGATGAGAATCGGCTCGTCGATCTTGTCGGCGTGCATGAACGGCGACATAGCGAAGTAGGTCTCCGCCGCCTCCCAGAAGGTCCGTTCTTCGGCTTGGAAGCCGAAGGGCGTGAGGGTTCGGTTGTAGGCGCCGCTCTGTGCGATGCCGGCGGCGAAGACGTCGCTGTGCGCGAGGAGGTTGGCCGTCATGAAGGCGCCGTACGAATGCCCTCCAATCGCCAGCCGGTCAGGGTCGGCGACCCCGCGGCGAACCACCTCCTCAGCCGCGGCGCGGGCGCTGGCGACGAGCTGTCGGCGGAAGGTGTCGTTGGGTTCTTCATCGGCCTCGCCGACGATCGGCATCTTCGGATCGTCGAGCACGGCATAGCCGCGCGCCAGCCAAACCAGCGGCGAGTACCAGGCAAGCCGATCGAACCGGTAAGGCGACGAGTCGACCTGCCCGGCGGCGTCGGCGCTCTTGAATTCGCGCGGATACGCCCAGAAGACCATCGGCAGGGGTGGATCTCCCGGCTCGAAGCTCGGCGGCAGGTAGAGCGTCGCGTTTAACTCGACGCCGTCGTCCCGCGTGTAGCGGATCAGCTCTTTGCGGATGTTCGCAAGCTGCGGCGTCGGGTGCGGGAAGTCGGTGAGTCGACGCAGATCGGTCGCTGCCTCGCCTTCGCCGAAGCGCGCAACGAAGAGGTTCGGTGGTGTCGAGACATCCTCGCGTCTCATGAGGAGTCGCTGCTCGTCGGCGAGAAGGGCGACGGGCTCGGCGTAGTGCGGTGCCTGGGATCGGAAGAGGCGCGTTGTCTCGCGGTCGGCGAGCGAGAAGCGGTCGACGAACGGCCGATCACCCTCGGTCGACGCGCCGTCACCGAGCAGGAAGAGAGCCTCGCCGTCGGCGGAGCGCTGCAGGACCCGACGGCCCCGTGTGTCGATGCGCGTCGCCCAATCTCCCGGATCGGCGTAGCGATCCTCAAACGAGATGTCGAAGAGCAGCTCGGGCGGCTGTTCGGCCTCGGCGGGCCGCACTCGCCAGCTCTTGGCGCGCCGAGTGGGCCACCACCAGCCGCTGACCAAGGCGAGATCGTCGGCGCTCCACTGGATGTCGCCGAAGCGCAGATCGAGGCGTACCAGCTCACGCGGCGTCTCGTACGGCGGTGAGAGCAGCATCACGCGATCGCGTTCGTCCGCTTCGCGGCCGGCGTCGCCGCCATCCAGCGCCTCTGCCCAATAGAGCGACGCAGGGGCGTCGGCCCGCCAGCCATGCTCGCGCGGCCCGACCGCGACGCTGCCGAAGGCGATCGGAATCCGGTCCTGGAGCGGACGATCGAAGAGAGTCTGGCGCTCGCCGCCGTCAGCGCTCCACAGCGCGATGCGATGAGGGAAGCGACGGGCCGGAACCTGGTAGGAGAACGGGCGCTGGACGGTCTCGACAAGGATCCGCGAGCCGTCGGGGGAGGGCTCGAGGGTGACGTGGAGATCGCTTGGCCCGATCGCCGTCGTCCTGCCGTCGAGGTCGATGCGCACCGGCTGCGATCGCATGTAGTGGGCGAAGACCGCCTCGTCGTGCGGACTCTCGAGCAGATCCTGGAACGTGCGGACCGGCGCCGCATCGCCGGTGGATTCCTGAACGACGGGCGCGGGCGGTACTGGATCGGCGGCCGGTTCGGGGCCGAGGTCGGTCGGGACGGTCGGGCAGAGAATCGAGTCGGCGTCGATCCATCGGCAGCCGTTGACGCCGACCAGATTCAGAACGGGCTCGGTGAGCCGTCGCGCTCGAGCCTCCGCGACGTCGGCCACCCACAGCTCGACGCCATCAGCGGCGAGCTGATGGAAGAGAAGATGGGCTCCCCCAGGTGCCCATCGCGTGCGCAACATCGCTGGCTCGGCCGGGAGACCGTCGACTTCGCGGCGCTCGCCGGTCTCCAGGTCGACCAGAGCCATGCCGCGAAGAGGCAGGGTGCGGCTTGGCGCGCGGGTCGTCGGCTGGAAGCGCAGACCGGCGAGACGCAGCTCCGGGCGCGCCAGCTCGGCGAGCCGCGAGGTCGTGGTCCACTCGAAGAGGGCCAGCGTCGACTGGTCGGGCGACAGGCGCACGAGAGGCGTCGGCGGCGCGTCGACCAGCTCGAGCAACTCGGCCGGCGGGGTGCGGTAGCCGTCCGGTACCTCGGCGGGAGCGCTCGTCGCGAAGGCGACGAGGCTGGCGAGGAGCGCGAGCCGCCAGATCCACGCGACCTGCGGTGCGTGAGAGGACCCATGTCCCTCGGCGATCTCGCCAGACGCGGCGGGCTCGAGGGAGAGCAAAGCGGGAAGAGAGAACAGCGACACGTCGACCTCCGAATCGATCCGACCGGTGCACTCCACCGGTCGAGGGTTTCAGAGAGTCTACGCGGCGCTGCTCTCGACGTTGCGACGCGCTGCCGATCGCGCCTTAGACCAGCGCCTGCTGCAGGGCGCGGGCCATGCGACCGAGCTCTCGCCCGGGTGCCGACTCCGGCCCCACGGCTTGCGTGAGGAGGCGCAACGTCTCGATGCTGCTTTCGAAACGGCGGCGGAGCTGAGGGTCATTCGCCGCTCCGACCTCGACCAGGTGGCGCCACACCGCCAGCTTCTCCTCGATCAGCATCCGCAGCCGTTCGATTTCCAGAACCTGGCCTTTGCGCAAAGCTGTCAGGTAGAGGCCGAGAAAGCGCAAGAAGCGCTCCGGCTCGAGAAATTTGGCCGCGTGCGGCAAGAGATCCGCGAACCGCTCTGTCGCTTGCGCCACCTCGCCTTGGTGGGCCAGGCGGCGGGCGATGATGGCGTGACGTTCGACGGCGGCGGCGGATGGGCGACGGAACAACAAAACATCGGACATCTGGAACTCCTCGTCTCCGAACGGTGACTGCCGATCGGAGAGAGAACGCGCAGAAGTCCGATGTTTTGGCTCATCCTTTGGTCAAGAAATCGACGAGACAGCCCGGCGCCCACGTTGCCTGCCGCCGAATGTCCGACCGCCGACCGTTGGTTGCCCGGGGGCGCCGGCAGCTCAGCGCCCGGTCCACTCCGGAGCCCGCTTGGCCAAGAATGCTTCAACGCCTTCCTTCTTGTCCTCGGTGGAGAAACAAAGGCAGAAGAGGTCGCGCTCGTAGAGGATGCCTTCCTCGATCGGCATCTGCTCGCTGGCTCGCAGGGCCTCCTTGGCCACGCGCACGGTCAGAGGGCTCATCGAGGCGATGCGCTCGGCGAGCTTGAGCGTCTCCTCGCGCAGCGCCTCGGGCGCGACCACCTGGTCGACCAGGCCGAGGCGCAATGCCTCCTCAGCGCCGATCATGTCGCCAGTCAAGGTCAAGCGCATCGCCTGGCCG
>JBCBCF010000311.1:0-4500 GCA_038530905.1 Acidobacteriota bacterium | reverse complement strand
GCGCCGTCGCGCAGCTCGACTTCGATGCGGTGCAGCTGGCCATCACGCTCGCGGTCTGGCGAATAGCCGAGAGAGTAGTAGTTGCCGAGGTCGCGCTCGACGCCGTCTAGGAAGTCGGAGTATTTGCGGCTGTTCATCAGCACCGCGCCGCCGCTACCCTGTGCCAGCACGTCCATGCCGGCGCGCAGATTCTGCTCGCGCTGGAGATCGAGCTTGCTGTCGTAGACCGGACCACCGGAGACGTCGGCGGTCAGCTGGTCCGGTGCGCCGTACGAGACGTCGTTGCGGAGGTCCGCGCGTCGGCCGGCGACGTCGACCGGGTAGATCGCCACGTCGGCGTCTTGGGCCATCGCGACGACCTTGGTGAACTCGGCCGACAAGTCATAGGCGAGCGACTCGAAATCGGGATTCTGCGCCAGCGGATCGTTGCTGGCGTTGCGGTACTTATTCGACAGGGCCTGGAAAAGGCTTTCGCCCGGGCGCATCGGGAGCCCTTCGCCGACGTAGACGAGAGCTTTGCGACCCGGGATGCCGGCCAGTGAGTCAACCATCACCGCGACCGCCCCGAGGCTGTCGATCGTCTGGAAATACAGCTCGCGCGCCTTTTGCTGAATCTGGTTGCCGAACATCCGCGCCTGCGCGTCGATGCGGCTTTGATCGATTGCCCCCGACGCGTCGATGCCGAAGGAGGCGCGCGCCATATCGCCGATCAAGGCGCGCCGCCCGTAGATCTTCATGGTCCCGCCCTCGGAGAGGTCGGTGACGAAGCGAAACGCCGCGCGCACCCGCGCCCGATCATCGGTGAAGCCCTGCAGAATCGTCAGGCCGCGGTCGGCATAGGCGACGAGGGCCTGATCGCCGGGTCGCAGCTCGTCTTCCAGGAACTCCTCGGCGGCCTCGGCGAAGCGCTGGCGATTCACTCCTTGGAGCGCTCGCTGATCGAAGAGAAAGATCATGAAGCGCGGCTCGACCGGCTGCGCGGCGGGCGCCGAACCTGCGCCGGAGGTGATGACAGCGCCCGCGGATCCGTTCGCCGCGTCGACGTCGGCGCCGGCTCGACCATCTCGAATCTCGGTGAAATACGTGATGTCGACCGGCTCTCCGCCCTCGAGCAGCACGAAGTCGTCGGCCGTGAGGCCGGTCACCGGCTCACCGCTGCGGCTGGTGACGACCACGTCGATGTTGACGACGTCGACCTCAACCGCCTCGAAGAAGTCGGCCGCCGGTTGGGCCGGTTCACCGTCCTGGGCTGGCACGGCCAGGCCCGGCAGGATCGACAGGAAGAGAACGAAAGCGAGGACGGAGAGTCGAGACATCGGCAGCACCTCGGGTCAGAAAGTCGCTGGGCTCCTCCCATCATCTCGCACCGCTCGAAGCGACGCGAGACGAGGGGCCGATGTCACTCGGGCGGTTCGACGATCTCGAGATCGACGCTGCGGTTTTCGGGGCCCGGGCGCATCGCGATCGTCAGCACCTCTCCCGCCGGCAGCTGATCCATCGCCTGTCGAATCTCTTCCGACGGGCGGAGCAGGTCGATCGCTCGCAGATCGAGCATGTTCCCACCAACCGAGGCCTCCAAGACTCCGGCGTCGGTCCGCCGCAGCTCGAGCGGTGTGCCGCCCTGAATCGCCGTCGCCAGCCGCCGCATCGACGCCTGGACCGCCGCCTGTTGGCTGGCGGCCTGACCTTGTTGAGCGGTGGTCTGCGGCGGAGCGCCGGCGCGAATCGTCAGCGCGACGGTCTCGTCGCCGCGCACGACGGTCAGAGCGATCTCTTCGCCGATCCGGGTGTCGTCGAAAGCGCCGTGGGCCGCCTGTTCGTCCTCGAACGCGAAGTCGACGCCGCCGCGCTGCACGATCCGATCTCCGACCTCGAGGCCGGCCGTGGCGGCAGGACCTTGCGGCATGAGCGCCGTGACGTCGAGCGCGCGGATCGGCTCGCCGGCGACCACTTTCACGTCGAAGCGGAGGCCGAGGAAGCCGCGCTCCTCCGCTGGTGCCGCGGCCGTCGGAGCGGCCTCCGCAGCCGATGCCTCGGTCGTCTGTGCGGAGGTGGCGCTCGCGAACAGCAGAGTGGCGGCAAGGGTCGTCACGGCCAGGCTCAGCAAGTGCTTCATGGACGTCTCCCGGTCTCAGATCACGTAGGCGACCGCCAGGCCGACCTGCGCGACCATCATGATGAGGTACATATGCTTCCACGACGGGTGATTTTCCGAGCGAGTCAGCTCGTCGGGATCGCGCAACAGCAGGTAGACCGTATAGGCGCCCCAGGCCGTCAGGCCGAGGCCGAGGGCGGTCAGGAAGGTCGCATTGCCGGTGAGAATCGGATGCACTGGATTCTGCGGGTCGGGAATGCGCACGCCGAGTGGCAGGAGCAGCCACGGGAAGATGAAGAACGGGCTGATGATCCAGGCCGCCTTGCGCGGCCCGTGGAGGATCGGCAGGGTCTTGCAGTCGCCGAGGCGATCGCCCTCGATGTCGGCGAAGTCCTTCGTCGTCGCCGCACCGATCAAATACAGGGCGATGACGGCGCCGATGTACCAAGGCTCCCAATGCCACACGTGGGCCACCATCGCCCAGCCGGCGACCTTCAGCAGCATGCCGCGCGGAATGGCGATGGTGAAATTCGCCAGCATGCCGCGAGCCTTCGTGCGACCGAGCGACGGCGCCGAATAGACGAAGGTGAAGATCAGCCCCGCGAGGTAGATGAAGAAGGTCTCGTGGTAGGCCAGCGGCGCGAAGAGCTTCTCGGTGAAGGTCGTGTACGGATACACGACGACGAGCCAGGTCGGGACGAGCGCCAAGACATAACTCACCCAGGTGAAGGCCCAGACCTCGCGCTCGCCCAGCTCGCCGGTGACGAGCGGTCGGTTCGGCTTGTTCAGCCGGTCGATCTCGAGGTCGTAGATCTGGTTCACCGCGTTCGAGGCCGCGTTCATCAGGCTGGCACACAGCGAGCCGAGGGTCACGGTGGCGATGACGGCAAGCGTCAGCTGGCGCTCGGGATCGGGATTGTGCACCGATCCGAAGGCGCAGACAGCGCCGGAGAGGATGCCGAAGAGGGGCGGCAGCAGGGTGAACGGGCGGGCGAGCTGAACGTAGAGCCGGAGCTTCTTCATGGCGCGGACGTCCGGACCCGGCGCGTCGTGGGACGCGGCTTCGGGCGTCGAGAACATGGGCAGGAAGGATGGCCGCGCCGGCGCGGCACGCGGCGGGCGGGCGAACCGTATCACGCGCTGCCGGCCAGCTCGCCGGGCCAGGGCGTCAGCTCACGAGCGCCATCAGGCCGGCTGCGGCGAGGGCTCCGATCAGGGTGTTGAGGAAGTTCACCGCCTCGTTGTCGAGCAGGCCCCAGCGCTCGATCGTCGCGCCGATCAGACTCTCGAGCGTGGTGCCGACGAAGGCCGCGGCGACGACGACGGCGACGCCGATCCAGCCGTAGAAGCCGACCACCCAGCCGATCAAGCCGAGCACCAGCGAGCCGAGGACACCGGCGAGCGTGCCCTCGAGCGAGACGGCCCCCTCCGTGCCGCGCGGCACGGGACGGAGGGTCGTGATGAGGAAGGTCCGGCGACCGTAGAGCTGCCCGATTTCCGACCCCAACGTGTCGGAAGTGGCGGTGGCGAAGGCGGCGACGAAGGCCACCAGGTAGAGCTCGGCGTGCGGCGTCGTGGCCGCGAAAAAGGCGGCGATCGCCGGCACGCCGGTGTTGGCGAAGGCGTGGCGCGCACTGCGCCGCCCGCCGGCCTCCTGCGCCAGCTTCGCTTTGGCCTTGCGCTGATAGCCGAGCTTGGTCGCCCCGGTGCCGATGATGAAGAACGCGACCAAGAAGGCGAAGCCGGCCGGCCCGAGCGATGCCCAGATCAAGGTGCCGAGCAGCCCGCCGCCGATCGCTCCCGACAGGTCGACCGACTTCGCGAGATAAGCCGGCACGGCGAGAAGCAGGTTGATCAGAGCGCCGAGGCCGATCCCGCGCAGCCAGCTCTCGGCGTCTGCCGCCGGCCACGTCTCGGCCGACATCAGCAGGCCATGGAGCATGAGCGCTGCGAGCAGCGGCACGCTGACGTTGTCGTCGAGTTGGATCGGCTGCGATTCGATCAGCGCTGCGAATGCTGCGGTGATCGCCGAGACGACCGCCAGCACGCCGAGGTCGATCGACTCGCCTTGGTGGTGGAGGGTCCACCACACCAGCACGAAACAACCAGCCGAGCCGAAGATCCAATAGCCGAGCGTCCCCGCCCAGGTCTTGCGCGGATTCCACGCCAGCCGCGGGCCGCGCAGCGTCATGCCGCAGATCGAGGCCATGCCGTCGCCGAAGGCGAGGATCGCCCAGACGCCGGTCACCACCTCCAGTCGGTGCCAGAAGAGCAACAGCAGCCCGAGCACAGCGGCCGGATAGAGCACGATGCCGAGCGAACGACCGCGCTCGGTTTCCTCGGCTCGCCAGAGCGCTTTGCCGCCGATGCGCGGCAGGACGAAGACGTTGAACGCAAGGGCAGCG
>JBCBCF010000310.1:0-4571 GCA_038530905.1 Acidobacteriota bacterium | reverse complement strand
GGCGGAGATTGGGGGCGCGACCGGCTGGTGCCGGATCTCGTGCGCGCGATCGCCTCCGGCGAGCCGCTGCACCTGCGATCACCGCGCGCCGTACGGCCCTGGCAGCACGTGCTCGAGGCGCTCAGCGGCTATTTGCTTCTGGCTGAGCGCCTCGCCGGTCCTGACGGGACGCAGTTCGCCGACGGCTGGAACTTCGGCCCCGACGACGAGGACGCGCGCGAGGTGGGCTGGATCGTCGAACGGATGTGTTCGAGGTGGCGCATCGCCACGGGCGAAACCATCGAAGTCACCAGCGATCCGCACGCCGGTCCGCACGAGGCGAACCTGCTGCGCCTCGATGCCACCAAGGCGCGAGACGGTCTGGCCTGGCGACCGCGCCTCGACCTCGGGACGGCGATCGATTGGATCGTCGACTGGACAGCGGCCTGGCGGCAGGGCGACGACGTCCGTTCGACCACGCTGCGTCAGATCGCCGACTACGAGGCGCTTTTCGACGCCTGAGCCTCAGCACCCGTCGCGACCGCCCCGCGGCCTTCCGACCGACTTCTGCATCGTTTCGCTCCGCTCCCCTGGCGATCCGCGATTCCCTTCGATCCGCGACCCCTTCCATCCGCGATTCTCATTCCCACAGTTCCGGAGACACGCATGAGCACCGATCCATCCGCCATCGCGCCCCCCCAGCACTTCCGTGAGGATCTTCTCGCCGGTGAAACCGTCCTGATCACCGGCGGCGGCACCGGCCTCGGCCGCGCCATGGCCGAGCGCTGCGCCGCCCACGGCGCCAAGGTCGCGATTTTCGGCCGCCGCGAGGAGCCGTTGCGGGAAACGGTCGATGCCGTGCGCGCCGCCGGCGTGCAGGCGGCCGCCACCACCTGCGACATCCGTGAGGCCGCCGCCGTCGAGCAGGCCGTCGACCAACTGGAAGAAGAGATCGGCCCGATCACCGCGCTGGTCAACAACGCGGCCGGCAACTTCATCGCGCTGTCAGAAACGCTGTCGCGCAACGCGTTCGACGCCGTCGTGCGCATCGTGCTCTACGGATCCTGGAACGCCACCCAGGCCCTCGGCACCCGCTGGATCGAGCGCAAATCCGGCGGTCAGGTGCTGTCGATCCTGACCACCTACGCCTGGACCGGCTCGCCCTTCGTGCTGCCGAGCGCCTGCGCCAAGGCCGGCGTCATGGCGATGACCCGCTCGCTGGCGATCGAGTGGGCCACCTACGGCATCCGGCTCAACGGCATCGCCCCGGGTCCGTTCCCGACCGAGGGCGCCTTCTCGCGCCTGGTGCCCCCGGGGTTCCTCGAGCAAGCGCGCCTGAAGCACCCGCTGCAGCGCTTCGGTGAGCCGCAAGAGCTCGCCGGCCTTGCGGCCTTCATGCTGTCGCCGGCGGGTGGCTATCTGAACGGCGAGGTCATCACGCTCGATGGCGGCGAGTGGCTCAAGCACGGACAGGAGTTCTCGGCTTATACCGATATCCCGCGCGAGCAGCTCGCGCAGCAGATGGCGAAGATGAAACCGCCGAAGGGCTGAGTCTCGACGCCGTCGCGGCTGGAGTCGGCGGCCGTTTGGGATCGCCGGCGGAACCTTTCCGCAGGTCGGGCGTTATGAGCCACGACATGACGACAGGAACCGCCGGCGAGATCGTCCCCTTGCGGCTCGCCTCCTCGACCGACACCACCTCGCGCTGCCTGCGCAGCGACGACGAGACCTTTGCCGATCTGGTGCGAACGCATCAGGACGCGGTAGTGCGCTACGTCACCCGCCTCGTCGGTGACCGCTCGCGCGCGGAAGATGTAGCGCAAGAAGCCTTCGTCCGCTTCTTCCGCCATCGGCAGCGCTACGAGGAGCGCGGCACGGCTGCCGCCTACCTGTATCGCATCGCGACCAACCTGGTCCGGAGCGACGAGCGACGGCGGCGGCGCTGGCGACGTCTGGCGCCGCAGTGGAGCCTCGGCGGCTCCAGTCCGGACGGCGTTCAAACCGAGCGCCATCCACGCGACCCCGATCCGCAGCACCGCGCCCTGTCGAGCGAGATCGACCGCGAGGTCCGCGACGCCATCGCGTCGCTTGATCTGCCGTTGCGCGCGCCGCTCGTCTTGCGCGAAATCGAGGGTCTGAGCTACCGCGAGATCGCGGACGCGCTCGGCTGCCGGATCGGGACGGTCAAGTCGCGCATTCACCGCGCTCGGGCACGCCTCAAAGAGTTGCTCGAACCCTATTGGTGCGATGGTCGCGGCGAGCCGTCGCGGCTCCACCGTCCGCCGTCAGGAGGCGCCGATGTCTGACGTTGTTCCTTCGCCTTCGGGCGACGCGTGGCTGCGCGAGCGCCTGCAGGCCCTTGAACCGGTCGAGGTGTCGCCCGACTTCACCGATCGCGCGCTGCAGCGGTTCGGACGCGCCCGGGCACGTCGACGGACGGCCCGCCGGGCGGCAGCCGTCGCGGCGTTGGTCGTCTTCGCGCTGGCTGGCTGGCTGACCGTCGACCGCTGGGGCGATCGAGACCGCACGGCGAGCGCCCGCGTCGCGGCACTCGAGGCCGAGGTCGAGGATCTTCGGCGACAGCTCGACGCGCTCAGCCGGCGCGCCGAGGTCGTCCGGCCGGTGGTCCACCTCGGCGGCGACGAGCGCCACGAATTCTACGTCGACCTCGAACGGCTGGCCGCCGCGCTCGCGCAGCAGACCGCCGAGGAACAACCACCGTCCGATCCGACCGCGCCATCGACCGCTGGAGCGTCGGAGCCCTTCGATTCCAGAAGCGACGGACCGACGCGGCCAGTGATCTGACCCGAATCGCCATCGATCCGAGCCGAGACGACGCTCTGGCCCCCTCGAAAGCGTTCGACATCTCATCCCAGCACCGTTTCACGCTCACTCACCAGGAGCCGACATGCAGCGATCCGTTCCTCGTTTCGAACCATCGACCGCCCGCTGGCTGACCTCCGCCCTCCTCGGCGTGCTCCTCGCCGGCAGCATCGCGTTCGTCCCAACATCGACCGCGTGGGCCGACGAACCACCGCGGGTGGAGCGCCGGGTCCAGATCATTCACGCCCAACCGCCACAGCCTCCGAATCCTCCGACGCCACCTCACGCGCCGGCGGCGCCCTGCCCGCGCATCATCGTGAACGGTGTCGAGATGGCGGGCGACAGCCGCGGCTTTCTCGGCGTGGAGGTTCAGAAGCTGACCCCGGAGCTGCGAACGCACTTCGGAGTGCCGAGCGATGCCGGCGTGATGATCGGTCGGCTGGTTGAAGACGGACCGGCCGGTCAGGCCGGCTTGGCCGTTGGCGACATCGTCAGCCGCATCGACGATCTCGAGATCGCCGACGCTTGGGACCTGTCGGCGGCGGTCGCGGGCCACGAGGGAGGCGACGAGGTCGCCGTCACGTTCTGGCGCGACGGGCGCTCGGAGACCCGGCTGGTGGAGCTCGGCGCCACGGAGCGCTGTGGCTTCGACGTGGGCCACCTGATTGATCTCCAGGGTCTCGAGGATCTCGACATCGACCTCGACATCGACTCTCTCGAGATCGAGGAGACGACGCGCCTGGCGCTTGAGCAGGCCCTCGGCGCTCTGCGCGAGATCGACTGGAAGCAGGAGATGGAGGCGGTCGAGCGGGTCCACGAAATCGAGATGGAAAAGCTCGAGGTCGAGATGCAGAAGCTCGAGCAGAAGATGCGCGAAGTCGAACGCGAGATCGAGAGCGAAGTCAGACAGCGCACGCAGAACGTCGAAGCGCGCGCTCGCCAGGTCGAGCAGCGGATCGCCGCTGAACAGCAGCGCATCCAGATCGAGCGGCGCCAGATCGAGCGTGAGGCCGAACGTCGCCAACAGGAAGCGCTCGTCCACATGGAGTCCGAACGCCGACGCCTGGAAGCCAAGGCTGAGCTGCAGCGACGCGCCGCAGAGCGCCGGGCGGCCGAGCTCGAGAACGCCGAGCGCTAGGCTCACGCGGCGCGCCGGACGCCGGCGGATCGCGACCGCGACGACGACTCCCGGATCCAGATTCTCGGAGTCGGACATCCAGACCGAAATGAAAAAGGCGGCCCCAGGGGGCCGCCTTTTGGCGATTCAACGCGGTCGCCGACAGGGCCTCAGGGAGCCTTGCCAGCCACCTCCGGTGCTCTCGACGGAAGCACCAAGAAGAGCGCTTCGGCCATCATCGCTCGCCGGCCGGTCGATCGCAGAATCAGGTCGTTGCGAATGCGGGCCAGAAACCCATCGCCTTTGGGCTTCGCCTCGAGCAGCGTCGCCTGCAGCCGCACCTCGTCTCCCGACGGCACCGGCATGATGAAGCGCACCTTGTCGAGACCGTAGTTGACGATCATCTCGACATCACGCATCTGGAAGAGCTGGCCGAAGAGCTTCGGCACCAGCGAGAGCAACAGATAGCCGTGAGCGATCGTGGTGCCGAACTGGCTCCGCGCGGCCCGCTCCGGCTCGACGTGGATCCACTGATGATCTTCGGTGGCGTCGGCGAACGCCTCGATGCGCTCCTGGCTCACCGGGATCCATTCGCTCTCGCCGAGGTCGAGATCCTGGGCCGTGCGCAACGTGTCGAGGTCGATCTGCATCA
>JBCBCF010000309.1:0-4578 GCA_038530905.1 Acidobacteriota bacterium | reverse complement strand
TGCCTCCTCAGCGCCGATCATGTCGCCAGTCAAGGTCAAGCGCATCGCCTGGCCGAGGCCGATCAGCCGCGGCAGGCGCTGCGTGCCGCCGCCGCCGGGGATCAGGCCCAGCTTGATTTCTGGCTGCCCGAAGCGCGCTTTCTCCGAGGCAATGCGCAGGTCGCACGACATGGCCAGCTCGCAGCCGCCGCCCAAGCAGAAACCGTTGATCATCGCCATCACCGGCTTCGGGAACGACGCCATGACGTCGAAAACGCGTGGGAAGCGCATCGCCTCTCGTTGATCGAACGGCGAACGCCCCTCGAACTCCTGGATGTCGGCACCCGCGACGAAGGACTTCTCGCCGGCGCCGGTGATGACGACGACACCGATCCCGTCGTCCTTCTCGATGGCCTCGAGATGCTCGAGCATCTCGTCGCGCACCTGCTGGTTGAGGGCGTTGAGCTTGTCGGGACGGTTGATCGTGAGGATGGCGACGCGACCATGGCGCTCGGACAGAACGGCGGATTCAGACATCGGGAGTCTCCGGTTGGTTCGGGGGACGAAACATCGGAACAGCGAGATGGACGCTGGCTCAGGCGTGGGTCCAGCGCGGAGAGCGACGCTCGAGGAAGGCACTGACGCCCTCGCGCAGGTCGTCGGTCGAGGTCAGCTCGTCGCGATAGAGACGCTCGGCTTCGGCAAGAGCGCGTTCGAAAGCCGGCCGCCGCGGGTCGCCGGCAGCGAGCGCTCTGGTCGCGAGCCGGGTGACCGCGGCGCTGTGGCCCATCAGCTCGCCCAGCAGCACGTCGAGAGAACTATCCAGGTCCTCGTCGTCGACCAGCCGATGGACAAGTCCGAGCTGCGCCGCCTCCTCGGCCGTCAGCGTGCGACCGGTCAGCACGAGATCGGCGGCAGGGCCGGGGCCGATGATCGACGGCAAGAGAGCAGCAGCGACCGGCGGAAAACAGCCGAGGCGAATTTCCGGCTGGCCGAGTCGCGAGCGGCGGGTGGCAATGACCAGGTTGCAGCAGGCGGCGAGTTCCAGGCCGCCGCCGAGGCAGTAGCCGTCGATCGCCGCGATCGTCACCGCCGGAAGGTCGAGCAGGAGACGCAGAGCGCCATGGAAGCGGCCGAGCATGGCGTCGACGAAGGCCGGGTCGTGATCTTCCACGGCGACGCCGGCCGAGAATGCACGCTCGCCGGCACCGCGGATCGTCAGCACCTGAAGATCGTTGCGCGCGTGCAGAGCCTCAAATGCCTTCTGGAGCGCGGCCAGCGCCTCCAGATCGAGAACGTTGACCGGCGGTCGGTCTAGCCACAGCGTCGCGCGGCGGTCGTCGATCTCTATTCGGACGCTCGGAGCGGCGTCAGGCAGGTTGGCGCCGCTCGGGCCGGTCGCATCTGGCGGGTTGGACGCAGCGTTCATCGGAGGTGATCCGTGCGCCCAGAGCCCGGCGCCATCGTTGGATTCACGCAACCGGGTCGGGCCGCTCGACCAGGGCCGCCAGCCCGAGGCCGCCCGACACGCAGAGTGTCGCGACGCCGCGGTGCTCACCGCGCTCGGCGAGGCCGTGAAGCAGCGTCACCAGAATGCGGGCGCCGGTGCAGCCGATCGGGTGGCCGAGCGCGATGGCGCCGCCGTCCGAGTTGACGCGCTCTGGATCGATCGGCAGATCGTCCAGGCAGGCGAGCACCTGCGGCGCGAACGCCTCGTTCAGCTCCATGCGGTCGATCGACTCCAGGTCGAGCTGTTGGCGTTCGAGGAGCGCGCGCGTCGCCGGCACCGGTCCGATGCCCATGATCCGCGGTTCGACGCCGACGACCTGCCAGTCGACGAGGCGCGCGGCGATCTCGAGGCCGTGGCGCACGGCCGCTTCCTCGGTGGCGACGAGAAGGGCCGCCGCGCCGTCGGTGATGCCGGACGCGTTGCCGGCGGTCACTCGACCGCCGTCGCGAAAGACCGGCCGCAGCCGCGCGAGCTGCTCGGGACCGACGTCGTCCCGCGGGTGCTCGTCGCGCTCGACGCGGGTGGTGCCGCGGCGGCCGGCGACCTCGACGGGGACGATCTCGCGGACGAAGCGGCCGCGCTCCCTCGCCGCCTGGCAGCGATGCTGGCTGGCGAGCGCCCAGGCGTCCGATGCCGCGCGGTCGATGCCGCGGTCGTCGGCGAGCTCCTCGGCCGTTTCTCCCATCGCCATGCCGGAGAGGGGATCGTCGAAGCCGTCACGCGACATGCCGTCGACGACTCGATCGTGGCCAAGCCGCTGCCCCCAGCGAGCACCAGTCAAGAGATAGGGCGTATTCGACATGCTCTCGGTGCCGCCAACCAGCGCCACTTCGGCTTCGCCGAGCAAGAGGTGCCGTGCGGCCGAGAACACCGCCTGCAGGCCAGAGCCGCAGGCCTGATTGACCGTGAACGCCGGACGCTCGACCGGCACGCCGGCGCGATGGCCGACCTGGCGGGCGGTGTTCGGTCCGCCGCCGGCCTGGCGAGCGTGGCCGAAGATCGTCAGATCAACGGCCGCCGGATCGAGCGCCTCACCTCCCGCGCCACGGGCCCGCGCCAGGCAGGCGCGAGCGGCCGCGGTCCCAAGGTCGGCTGCCGACAGCGACGCCAGCGCGCCGCCGAATTTGCCGATCGGCGTGCGCACCGGCGCCGCCAGAACGATGGCGGGGAGGCCGTCGTCGCGACGGGTCGTCACTTCGCCTGGAACTGAGGCTTGCGCTTCTCGACGTAGGCCGCCAGGCCCTCACGCGCGTCGCTCGACTCGAAGAGCTGCTGCTGCAGCTCGCGCTCGATCGCCAGCGACGACTCGAACGGCACTTCCCAGCCGCTCTGCACCGAGCGCTTGATGCGACCGGCGGCCTTGGCAGCCTTGTTCGGCGGGCAGAACTGACGGGCGTAGTCGTGCACCTGCGCGTCGAAGCTCTCGACGTCGTCGGCGTCGAGCACGGAGTTGACCAGGCCGAGCTCTTCGCCGCGCTCGAAGCTGAGCAGCTCGCCCGTCAGCATCAGCTCGATCGAACGGCTCTTGCCGAGCATGCGCGACAGGCGCTGTGTGCCGCCGGTGCCGGGGAGCACGCCCAGGTTGATCTCCGGCAGGCCCAACTTGCCGCCGCCGCGGCGCGCCAGGCGCAGATCCGCCGCCATGGCGATCTCGAGGCCGCCGCCCACGGTGTGTCCGTTGAGTGCCGCGATCACGACCTTCGGCGTCTGCTCCAGACGGTTGAGCGTCTCGTTGGCGTGCAGGCAGAAGTAATACTTGAAGGTCGGATCCGATGATTGGAGCATCGCGATGTTGGCGCCGGCGCAGAAGAACTTCTCACCCTGGCCGCGGAGCACGATCACGTGCACGTCGTTGTCGAAACGCGCCTGCAGAATCGCCCCGTCGAGGTCGCGCATCATCTCGTGCGTGTAGGTATTGGCCGGCGGGTCGTCGAGAGTCAGGTAGGCCACACCGTCGCGGGCTTCGTAGTGCACGAGGGTCTTGCGCTCGTCGCTCATGGCAGCTCCTTGCAGACTGGGATCGACGCCGATCGGTTGAACCGATCGGCGGCCGAGGAAGTCGATGTCGGGACGCCCGCGCTGCGCGGACCGCCAAATCCTCTCACACCTGGGCTCCCGAGCTGGCCCGGCGCGTGTGGACCGGCACGCGGCGGTGTGGTTAACTTCCTGGAGCTTTCGACGGACTTTCCGAGCGTCGCGGACGCTCCACCTCCCGATTTCGGCACTCCACGTCCCGCCCTGCGCGAGGAGCATTTCGAGCCATGAAAGACATCGGCTACGACCGGCCCCTTTTCGTCCAGCCTTTCGACCATCGCGGCAGCTTCACCAAGGGCTTCTTCGGCCTGACGGGTCAGCCCGAGATCTCCGTCGAGCACGACCAGCACGGCCCGATCGCCGACGCCAAAACCCTCGTCTACCGCGGTCTGCTGCACGCCATCGCGCAGGGCGTCGATCGCACCGAAGTCGGCATCCTCTGCGATACCCAATTCGGCAGCCACATCCTCGCGGCCGCGCGCCAGGCCGGCATTCCGATGGCGGTCTGCATCGAGAAGTCGGGGCAGCCGATTTTCGACTTCGAGTACGGCTCGGCGTGGCAGGACCACCTGCGCTTTGTGCGTCCCGACATCGTCAAGGTTCTGGTGCGCCACCATCCGCGCCATGACGAGGCCGGGCGTCGAGAGCAGCTGGCTCGGCTGAAGGCTGCGTCGGACTACCTTCACGCTCACGACGACGCCTACTTCATGTTCGAGCTGTTGGTGCCGGCGTCGACCGACGAGGATCGCGCCCTCGGCGATCGCTACGACGTCGAGCTGCGGCCGACGCTCATGCTCGAGGCGATCCGCGAGATCCAGGACTTCGGCGTCGAGCCGGACATCTGGAAGATCGAGGGCCTCGATCGTGAGGACGACGCCCGGGCGGTGGCCGAGCAGACGCGCTCTGGCGCCGGTCGAGACAAGGTGGGCAACATCCTCCTTGGCCGCGGTTCAGATCGCGACAGCGTGCATCGCTGGTTGCGGGTGGCAGCTCCGCTCGACGGCTATCTCGGGTTCGCGGTCGGCCGCACCAACTTCAAGCAGCCGCTGCTCGAC
>JBCBCF010000308.1:0-4603 GCA_038530905.1 Acidobacteriota bacterium | reverse complement strand
GACGGCGCCCGTCGGTCGAGAGGCAGGCGCCCACGGACGGCCCACCACAGCATCGCCGCGTAGAGCGCGCCGGCCGCGATGTGGGCCCAGATCAGGCTCCAGACACCGAAGCCGGCCATCGCCAACGAGAGCGACAAGATGGCGAAGAGCGTGTTGCGCGCCAGCTCGGCCGGGATCGTGCGTTGAACCTCGATCTCCGACTCGAAGAAGACCATCGGAACCTGGCCGAGACCCTGCACGAAGAGGAAGAGACAGAGAGCCCGGATCACCGAGACGGCCCCGGCGTCGGTATCGTGGTAGGCCAGGGCGAGGAGGGGCGCCGCGACGAGGACCAGCGCGGTGAGCGCTCCTCCCCAGCGCAGCTCGACGGCAAAGAAGGTTCCGAACGGCCGCTCGCGGTCGCGCACCACGTGGCCGGGCAGACCAAGATCCCGCACCTGAGCGAGGAGCAGGAAGAGCGGCTCCGCCCACGTCCAGACACCCATCTCGTCGGGCGGGATCATCCGCCGCAGCGCCATGTGGGTAGCGAACGTGACGCCGACCCGCCAGATCTGCGATACCGAAGCGGCGCCCGCCGAGCGCACGAGTCGCCCGGCGATCGCGTCGAGCCCCTGCGATGGGGCGTTCGGTCTCAACATGCGCGCTCGAGGCGGGAACCGCCGCGCTCGGCGTCAGTACACAGCATCGACCGGCGGCATGCGCTTCGGGCCGACGCGACGGATCGTTTCGCGCACCCGCTTCCAGGGCTTGAGCAAAGCGAACGGCAGCGGCAAGTCGCGGCCCGAGGTGGTCGACGCGGTCGGCACCCCGTCGTCGGAGCGTCGCCACAGATCTCGATAGAAGCTCTGCTGTGGCCGCACATCTCCGGTCGACTCGGCGGTCTTGGTGGCGACGACGAAGATGCCCAGCTGGCGATTCCCGAAGCGGCCATAGCTGAGGTGATCTAGCACGCCGGGAGTGTACCGATAGACCTTCCATGGCCCAGTGTGCAGGACGCCCCGCACCCAGAACGAGACGTACTCGAAGATCCGGATGCCCTCGAGACGCCAGCCGTTGGCGGCATAGAAGTCGGCGAAGAGGGTCGGCGAGAACATGTAGAAGCCGAGATCGACGTGGTTGTTCGACGGCGCCATGCCGTGGACGACGCGCCCTCCCACCTTCAGCGCAGCGTGAACGTTCTCAAGCGCTCGCGGCAGGTCGAAGACATGCTGCAAGGTGCCACCGTCGTAGACCACGTCGAACCGCTCCCGCAAAGAGTCGGGCAGCGGCGTGTTGAGATCGTGCAAGACGTCGACGCCCTCCCAATCGACCACGTCGACGCTGGTCACCTGATCGAACCCGAGCCGTTGAAAGAAGGTCTTGTCGTCGAGACAGCCATAACGCCGCAGCCGCGGATCGTGCGAGCGACCGACCGTCTCGACGTCCGACAGCTCAACGCCGTGTCGTCGAGCCCAGCGCTCCAGCTCCTTGGGCCGAAGATAGACAAACATGCGGGCCAGCTCGAGAAGCGAGCCGGAGAATGGCCGCCGTGCCGCTTCGTCGAGAAGCAGACGCGCACTGCCGCGGGTGATTCCCATGGTTCGAAACCTCGTGGCTCCCAGCGTCGATGCGCGGAGAGCGAAGCGGATCAGGCGTCTGGCGCAGAAAGCGCCGGGGCCTCAGGCCGCAGAAGAGAGCGAGCGATCCGCTCCGCCGCCAGACGATGGCCGGCGACGGTCCAATGCGGATCGTAGGTGAAGTAGAGAGGGCCCTCGGCGGCGCGGAACGACGGCAGAAGATCGACCAGCGGCAGGCCGAGCTCCGCGGCCTGGCGGGCGAAAAATCGATTCGGAACCTCGGGATCGTAGAGCATCGGGTCGACCTCGAGAAGCCGCGTGGTTGCCAGCCAGCGCTCGGAGTCGACCTGCAGCGCGGCCGGCAGCAGGACCAGCATCGGCTCGACGCCGGCTTGCCGCGCTCGTTCAGCCAGGCGAGCGAGCGAGCGGCTCGAGGCGACGCGTCCTTCCTCGATTGCCGGCGGCGGGTCCTTGGCAAAGCTGCCGAAGGCCTGGCGCAAATAGGCAAGCTCCCAAGCCTCGTCGAGGCCGACCAGCGCCCGCAATCGTCGCTGCAGACCCGGAGGCGCCGAGCGCTTGACCAGCCGCAAGAAATGAGAGCCGCGATGCAGCGATCGGCGCACGCCGCCCGAGTCGCCTTCGACCCACGGCGCGGCGCGCGCGGCCTCGGTCGCGTCGAGCAGGTCGTTGCCGAGGAACACGCAGACGATCAGCACGTCGGGCGCCAAATCGAGTCCGTAGACCTCGAACCAGTCGGCGACGTCCGGCAGGCCGTAGCCCGGCACACCGCCGTTCTCGACCGAGGCGGCGTCCTCGCGGGCGGCCAGAATCGCTTCGAGCTGGGCCGGCAGGGCGTCTTCCGCATCGACCCCCCAGCCGAAGACGAACGAATCGCCGACCACCAGCAGGCGCCTGGCGTCGCTCTCGCGCTGCGACGGCGGCGGCGACGCTGGATCGTCGGCGACGCGCAGCCCACGCGCGTCGATTCGCCCGATCGTGTCGAATTCGACGAGATTCGAGATGCGGCCGCGGTGTCCAGGCTGCAGGCGGAACCGACGCGGCGGATCGGCTTCGTACAGACCGGGTTCCGTCTCGACCAACGGCTGCGGAGCGAGCCATCGGACGGCCCCTTCAGCCAGGAGCAGAGACACCAGGACGCTCGCGGCAAGCGCCATGAGGTTCCCCATCAGGCGGCGCAGACGCGAGGTCGGCACGCTCATCGCGGTTCTCCGCCCGCACGGCCAACGGGCTCGAGCGGCGAGGCACCTTGCCTCGCGACGCGCGCGCGGCTAGCCTCGCGGCCAGAGGAGGTCTTCCCCGTGCTGAGCGGTCTGCGCGCCGATCTTGCGGCGCTGCGCGCCGACGTCGAACGTCTTCGCGCCATCAAATCTAAGCCGTTTCCGTGGTTCGTCATCGAATCGCTGCTCTTCGAGAACGGATTTCAAGCGGTGGTGCTCCACAGGATCGCCCACGCCTTCAAACGACGCGGCATTCCTTTCTTCGGTCCGCTGTTCGGCCGCCTGTCGCAGTTTCTGACCGGCGTCGAGATCGCTCCAGGCGCCGACATCGGCCCCGGTCTGATGATCAGCCATGGCCACGGCATCGTCGTCGGCCAATGGTCGCGGATCGGCAGCGGCTGCACGCTGCTGCAGCAGGTGACGCTCGGCGCCGCCGATCTCGGGCGGCTGCAGGCCATGCCGACCGTCGGTGATGACGTCTTCCTCGCCGCCGGCTGTCGATTGATCGGCGGCATCACGATCGGCGACGGCGCCTTCGTCGGCACCAACGCGGTCGTGGCGCGCGACGTGCCCGCCGGCGCCAAGGCGGTGCTGGCGCGCGACGCGGTCGACATCAGACCACCGCGACTGGCTGCCGACGCCTGAGCAGAACCGCGCGCCGGCCGTCGATCACCAGACGCGCCACGGCGGAGCGCCCGAATCCCACAGCGCCTGCAGGGTGTTCTTGTCACGCAGCGTATCCATGCACTGCCAAAAGCCGTGATGAAGGTGCGCGACGGCCTTCCCCTCGTCGACCAGGCGGCGCATCGGGGCGTGCTCCCACGGCGTGGTGTCGTCCGGGACGTAGTCGATGGCCTGCGGCTCCATGACGAAGAACCCACCGTTGATCCAGCCGCCTTCGCCGTGTGGTTTCTCTTCGAAGTCGGCGATCCGGTCGCCGTCGAAGGCGAGGACGCCGAAGCGCGACGGCGGCTGAACGGCGGTCATTGTGACGAGCGCACCGTGCTCCTCTGTCGCCCGACGATGGAAGGCCACCAGAGCACCAACGTCGACATCGCTCACACCGTCGCCGTAGGTGAAGCAGAACGGCTCGTCGTCGAGATACTCGCGAACGCGCCGCAGACGACCGCCGGTGGCGGTCTTGAGGCCGGTGTCGACCACTGTCACGCGCCAAGGCTCGGCGGTGTTCTGATGCACTTCAATCTCGCCGCTCGCTAGATCGAACGTCACGTCGCTCGAATGGAGGGCGTAGTTGGCGAAGTACTCCTTGATCATGTAGCCCTTGTAGCCGCAGCAGATCACGAAGTCGTGCACGCCGTGGGCGGCATAGATCTTCATGATGTGCCAGAGGATCGGCTGCGGGCCGATCTTCACCATCGGCTTCGGGCGCACCTGCGTCTCTTCGGCCAGGCGTGTGCCCATGCCGCCGGCCAGAATCACTGCTTTCATCGCGTGTCCCGTCGAGTGGAGAGGGAAGCCGATTCGCCGCGGTGCGTCGCGGTGATTTGACGGCCGCCGGGATCGGAAGCGAGATTCTGCCACAGCCTCAAATAGTCGTCGGCGATCCGCTCGATGGAGAATTCGGCCTCGATCCGCCGGCGGCCAGCATTGCCCAGACGCCGCGCCCACGCCGGATCGTCGAGCAGGCGCACGAGCGCTTCGGCCAGGCCCGAAACGTCGAGCGGATCGACCAGCAAACCCGTCTTTTCGTGCTCGACCGCTTCCGGATTGCCGGAAACCCGCGTGGTGACCACCGGCAGGCCGGCCGCCATCGCTTCGAGAATGGCCACCGGAAAGCCCTCGTAGAGC
>JBCBCF010000307.1:0-4625 GCA_038530905.1 Acidobacteriota bacterium | reverse complement strand
TGCCGTCCCACTTCCATTCTGTCTGCCAGTCGTCTGGGGCACCGAGCTGCGACGGATCGCCCTCGATCGGCGAAGCGAGAAAGAACGGATAGGGACGAGACACGTCGGCGTCGCGGTGTTCGGGGTCGAGCAGGTCGCGCCACCAATCAGCCGACGGCGTCCAGTCGCCCATCAGTCGATGGGAGATGACGGCCGGCTCGAGCTGGGCGACCTCTGCAATCGCCCGGATCGTCAACTTCTGCGACACGCCGACGCGGAGTGCGCCGGTCAGCATCTTGTTCAGCAGGAAGACCTGGCGGCTCGGCAGCTCGCGCCACCAGCCGACGACGCGGCGTTGTTGCTCGGCCTCGTCCAGGTCGCGCAGCGGCAGGACGCGATCCTCAATCCATCGATGGAGCGGTCGATCGTCGTCGTCTCCCGGGCTGTCCGCGTCGGGGTGCCCAAGGAGGAGCGCCACCGTCTCCGCGAGGTCGCCGACCGCAGCGTAGGAGTCCTCGACCAGCCAGGCGGGAAGGCCGGACGCTTCGATCGTCCACTCGCGCAGCCGGCTTGGGGCCAGCAACCGCTTGAACCGGCGGCCCGAGAGAAGGAAGACCGCCCAGGCCGCGTCAGCTGCCTCGACCTGGCGGAAGTGCGCGGCCATCGCGTCGACCTTCGCCAGAGTCGAGGTCGTGCCGTCGAGCCGATCGAAGAGGGTCGCGAAGTCGCGCATTGCTCGATTAGGCGTTGCGCTCGGCGGCCGCCGCGTCGTCGCCTTCGGGCTCGCCGAAGAAGCGGGTTTCGAGCGGCGCCGCATCGAGGCCGCGCTCCTCGACGAGATAGCGGGCCAGGGTGTCGGCGGCGCCGTGGGTGGTCAGCACGCGGCGGGCGCCGGTCGCTTCGATCGTCTGCAGGAGGCCGTTCCAATCGGCATGGTCAGAAAGGACAAATCCGCGATCGACGTTGCGTCGTCGCCGGCCGCCGCGCACCTGCATCCAGCCCGAGGCAAGCGCCGTCGCCGGCTTGCGAAAGCGTCGCATCCAAGAAGTGCCGCGGGCTGACGGCGGCGCGATGACCAGCGCCTCCGAGACGTCGGCGCCGGGCTCGAGGTCGGCGACCGGGATCACCTTCGGCAGCGCAACTCCGGCCTCTCGATAGATCTCGGTGATCGCGACCAGCGCGCCGTGGAGGTGCACCGGCCGATCGACCCTCTGCGCGAGGCCGGCAAGCAAGCGCTGTGACTTACCGAGGGCGTAGCTGAAGACGACGCTCGTGCGGCCGGCGGCCCGATTGCCGTCCCACCAAGCGGCCACCTGGTCGAGGACCCGCTCGGAGTCCGGCCAGGTGTAGATCGGTAGAGCAAAGGTCGCTTCGGTGATGAAGACGTCGCAGGGAACGAGCTCGAACGGCCGGCAGCTCGGATCGGGCGTGACTTTGTAGTCGCCGGAGATGACCCAAACCTCGCCCGCCATTTCGACCCGCACCTGCGCTGAGCCGAGCACGTGTCCCGCCGGATGGAACGAAACGGTCGCTGCGCCCAGGCAAAGCTGCTCGCCGAACGGCACGCCCCGGATGTCGGCGCCCTCGTGCAGGCGCCGGCGCAGGATCGGCACCGAGGCTTCGGTCGCCAGATAGCTGTCCATGTCGGGACGGGCGTGATCGGCGTGCGCATGCGTGATCACAGCTCGCGGCACGGGCTTCCAGGGGTCAATGTGGAAGTCGCCGGCCGGGCAGTAGAGGCCCCGGCCGTCGACATGCACGAGATCGTCCGGGCCGGGGAGCGTCGATCCGCCCACGGTGTTCAGGTCTCAGCTCGGGTCCGGAGTGTCGAGCATGGCCTCCGCGAGCATGGCCTCCGCGAGCCGATGGCCGCTGATCCAGGCGGCCTCGACGCGTGGTGCCAGGCACCCGTCGCCGGCGACGCCGAGACCTGCCTCGGCGTCCCACAGAAACGGCGCGCCGGCCGCCGTCGTCACGCGCGCGAAGCGCCAGCGGTGGGCACGGCGATCGACGATCTGTGCGTCGGCCGGCCACCGCACCCGCTGGCGGAAGGCGTTGAGCATCGTTTCGACGATCCACGCGGGCTCGGCGTCGAGATGTTGGAGCGACCAGTCCGGTCCGGCGTGAAGGGTCCAGGCCGATGTCGGGTTGCGGCCGGGCTTCGACGCGTTGTCGGCCGCCCACGCGAGCGGGCCGTCGTCGGCCTCGATCAGGTCGATCGGCTCGCCGGTCGCCGCGTCGACGACTTCGGCCGGCCGGTCGAAGATCAGCATCGTGGCCCAGCACGGCGCGAGCTCGACGCCGCGGAGGCGGTCGGCGAAGGGATGGCCCTCAAGGAGCGGCCGCGCCTGCGGCGCCGGGGTCGCGACGACGACGCGATCGAACGCTTCGGGCCAGGTCTCGATCTCGACCTCGTCGATCGAGGCGCCGCGCACGTCCGGGCCGACGTCGAGGTGCCAGGCACGTGGACGACGGGCACGTGGACAACGGGTACTAGGCCGACGAGCCGCCGTTCGAGGATCGGGAGTCCGACCGGCAGCCGGGTGACGAGCTTCGCGCCCGGCGGTTTCGGCGCGGCGCAGGCGCCAGACCTTGGTCGAGAAACGAACGTCGAGACCGTTGCAGAGGTCGGCGACGAGCGTTCCCATGTCGGGCACACCGACCCAGCGGGCGGCGGGTGTGCGCCCGGGGCCCGCCGGATCGTCAAGGCGCGCCGAGCGCCGCGGTGACCACTCGGCGACGAGCGACCGCCGACGCCAGGCGTCGACCTGCTGGAGAAAGTCGTCGTCGCGAGCGGTGAAGAATTGTGCGCCCACGTCGAGCGCGAGGTGCGGGAAGGCACGTGGCCGGCGCGTGGAGAGGCGCCCAGAGGGACGCCGGCCTTTGTCGAGCACGACAACGCGCTCGCCGGCGGCCGACAGACGGCGAGCGCAGGCGAGGCCGGACGGACCGCCACCGAGGACGACCGTGGAGCGAGGCGATGAAGAAGGCTGCATGCCGTCGCTTTCGCGAGGCGGGGCAGGTCGGATGTCGCGGCGGCCGGGAGGCCGTCAGACATCGGGGAGGAAGGGCCGCCGAGACGGCGAAGAGGAGGGAAGGACGAACGGCCCGCCGCGCCGAAGCACGGCGGGCGACGGATCACCAGCGATTGCGCGTCGGACGGGACTCGCGCGGGCGCGCCTCGTTGACGTTGAGGCTGCGACCGCCCATCTGACTCTGATGGAGCGCTTCGATCGCCTCGTCGCCCCCGGAGGACATCTCGACGAAGCCGAAACCGCGCGGACGGCCGGTCTCACGATCCTGGATCAACTGGACCGAGCTGACCTCGCCGTACTCTGCGAAGAGACCACGGACCTCTTCCTCGGTCGCGCTGAAAGGAAGGTTGCCGACGTAAATTCTCGTAGCCATGGAACTGCTTTCTCCCGTCCCGCCAAGGCGAGACCAAACTTTGGTGCCGGCCTCGACCGGCTGGTGTTGCTGAGGGATCTCAGATCTGATTGTCGAGACCGCAACCGGGCCGATTGCCGTGGCCCCAGCGCCGCTCGGGAGCGTCGTAGATGCCGGGCAATCGGTGGCGGGAGGACTGTCGAATCGTCAGGTGAGTCCCAATCCCCTTAACCATGGCACATCCGACCCGCAACCGCAACGACAAGACAGCGACGCGACGCAGACTCGCCGGATTGGGGCCTGGATCTTCTCGGAAATTTTTTTTCGGACCTCGACCCAGAGGACGCTTCGATTGTTCACGACACGACACGACACGACACGACACGACACGGCGCGGCGCGACACGACACGACACGACACGACACGACACGACACGACACGACACGGCGAGGAGCGGAGCGATCCGCGCCTCGCGGGCCGATCAAGGCGCGTGACGACCTGGCCGACGAGTCAGCCGAGATCGATCCGGCGGTCGAGCGAGCGATATTGGATCGCCTCGGCCACATGAGCCGCGGTGAGCGTGTCGGCGTCGGCGAGGTCGGCGATGGTGCGGGCAACCTTGAGCACGCGGGTGACGGCCCGCGCCGAGAGGTGCAGCCGCTCGAAAGCGGAGTCCAGCAGCCGGCGCGCCGCGTCGTCGAGGCCGCAATGTTGGCGCAGCCCCTCGGGCCCCATGGCCGCGTTGGTCGGCGAGGCGCATCGTGATCCGAACCGCCTTGTCTGCCGCCGTCGGGCCGCTTTCACCCGCTCGGCGACGCGCGCGGTCGGTTCGCCGGGCGGGCCTTTCAGCTCCTCGAGCGACAGCGCCGGCACCTCGACGTGGAGGTCGATCCGGTCGAGGAGCGGACCCGAGACCCGCGAGCGATAGCGGGTGATGAGAGTCGGCGGGCAGCGACAGCTCGACCGCGGATCGCCGAGGTGCCCGCAGGGACACGGGTTCATCGAGGCGAGGAGCGCGAATCGCGCCGGGAAGTCGAAGCGCGCGCGGGTGCGGACGACTGTGACCGTGCCTTCTTCGAGCGGCTGGCGAAGAGCCTCGAGGGCGTCGCGCCGGAACTCCGGCAGCTCGTCCAGAAAGAGAACGCCTCCGTGCGCCAGGCTGGCCTCGCCTGGGCGCGGGATGGATCCGCCGCCGACCATGCCGGCCGACGAGACACCGGGATGCGGCGAGCGGAAGGGGCGGGTCACCAAGAGATGCG
>JBCBCF010000306.1:0-4652 GCA_038530905.1 Acidobacteriota bacterium | reverse complement strand
CTTCGACTCGGGGGGCAGGGTGACTGCGGAGTTGAACAGCGCCAACACGACGACCTTCACCGTTGAGCCAGAGCCGGCGCTGTCGCAGCCGACTGCAGGCTCGCCGGATGAAGGGTTGATCATCCGCGACGATCCGAGCGTGCCGACTGCCACCTATTCGGTGGCGACAGGACTGTCCGGCGCGCCGATCCTGGCGGTGCAGGCCGGTCCCGGGCTGACGCACTTTTTTGACGCGCCGACGACGAATTTCTGGCTCGCGGGTGCGACCGAGATGACACAGGGCCAGGTGCTGCCGCGGGTGACCTCCGCTCAAGATCTCGTCCAGGGATCGACCTGGACGTCGATCGCGGGGATCTCGTTTCCGTCAGGCGTCACGAGCGTCACCGCGACGCTGGACGCCTCGCTGCAGTGGAAAGTGCAGGAGGACTGACCGCGAGAGATCGGGTCAAGACGCCTCGAGCCGAGTGCGATCGGGGGGCGGTAGCCAGCAAACGACGGCGGTGCCATCTCCCGGCCGCCGCCGGATCGACAGTCGGCCGCCGTGAGCGGCCAAGATGTCGCGACACAGCGGCAGCCCGACACCCACGCCGTCAGGTTTGGTTGTGAAAAAGGGCAGGAGCGCGCGCTCGAGCGTGCGGGCGTCCATCCCGCGACCGCGGTCGAGCACCTCGAGCCGCGTCGCGCCGTCGGCGGCAGGCGACAGGCGGACGGTGATGCCGCCGTCGCCACCGTCATCGGCCGGCGGTTCGACCTCGGTCGCCTCGCGCGCGTTCTTCAGCAGGTTGATGAGGACTTGCTCCATCTGAGCCGGATCGAAGATGCCGGTCGGGGAGCCTGGCTCTCCCTCGAGCCTGAACGGCGTGTGGCGCCGCAAGCGCTCGAGGAACGGTCGCCAGGCCACTTCTTCGGGCTCGGGTGGCGGCAGGCGCGCGTAGCGGGCATAGCCGGCCAAGAACTCGGCGACGTGACGGACGCGCTCTTCGACTCCTGACAGCACCGTCTGCAGCCGCTGCCGGTCCCCACGCTCGGCCAGCAGGCCCGCCGAGTGAACCAGCGACGCGACCGGCGCCAGCGAGTTGTTGAGCTCGTGGCTCATGATCCGGATCACGTGCTTCCAGATCTTCGCCTCCTCGCGCGACAGCTCGTCGGTGAGCCGGCGCAGGAGAACGAGGTCGTACGGGCGGCGATCGAGGCGAAAGCGTCGGCGCGAGGCGTGAAAGGTCTCGGCGTCGCGCGCCGCATCCGCCGCTTCGTCGTCGACCGTGAAGAGGCCGTCGTCGTCGGCGAGGGCGGCGCGCATCGCCGGCGGGCATCCAGCGAGCAGCTCATCGAACGACAGACCCTCGAGCCGGCGGCCGCCGGTGAGGAGGCGCCGGGCCTCCTGGTTGGAAAAGACGACCCGCCGCGTCGGGTCGACCAGAATCACGGCGGTCGGCGAGCTCTGCAATGCCGTATCGAGCAACATCTCGCGTTGACGCAGAGTCGCCCGTTCGGTGCGCAGCAGCTCGGTCGCCTGGTTGTAGAGCGTCACCAGATCGCCAAGGTCGTCAGTTCGCGTGACGGCCAGGCGCATGCTGAAGTCGCCGTCGCGCAGGCTGGCGACGCCGTCTTGGAGCGCCTGCACGACGTCGCGCACGGGGCGCAGAAGCCGATCGAGAAGCCAGCCTCCTAGGCCGACGCCACCTGCCGCCGCGATCGTCAGGGTCAGCCACGGCGGCCAGTTGACGGCTACCTGAAGCGTGATCACCACGGCTGCTGACACCGCCGAGGCGAGGGCGACGGGGACGATCAGGCCGGTGGTCAGCGATCGTCGGCCGCGTTGGGCGTCACCGTCGGCCGGCGTCTGTTGCTTCATCGCCCGGGTCGGCGCTCCAGCTGGATGCCGAGACGCGCCATGCGGCGGTAGAGCGCCTGGCGAGACAGGCCGAGAGTCTTGGCCGCGTGGGCGACGATGCCGCCGGACGCGATCAGCACCTGCTCGATCTCCCGACGTTCGCTCTCGCTCTCGGCGTCGAGCGCCGGCTTCTCGTGGTCGCCGGAGCGCAGTGGATCGAGGCTGCGTCGCCTGTCGTGGGACGCCGGGAGCCCTGCGGCCGGGGGCGCGGTCGGTTCCGCCAGGTCCAGATCGACCGGCCGGATCGTCGAACCGGTTGCGAGGAGGTCGGCGCGCTGCAGTCGATTGCGCAGCTCCCGCACGTTGCCAGGCCAAGCATGGTGCCGCAGCGCAGCGCGCGCGTCGTCGTCCAGGCGCCTCGGCGCCGCGCCGCGATCGACGGCGAAGACGCGCAGAAAATGCTCGGCAAGCACGTCGAGGTCGCGCGGTCGCCGAGAGAGTGGCGGCACGGCCAGCTCAACGACGTTGATGCGGAAGAAGAGATCCTCCCGGAAGGTACCGGTTGCGATCGCCCAATTGAGATCGGCGTTCGTCGCGGTCAGCACGCGCACATCGACCTGCCGGGCGCGGTTGGCGCCGAGGCGCGTGACCTCGCCCGATTCGAGCACGCGCAGCAATTTGACCTGACCCGCCAGCGGCAAGGAGTCGATCTCGTCGAGGAAGAGCGTGCCGCCGTCGGCAGCCTCGAAACGGCCGATGCGCACCCCCTGGCGGCCGGTGTACGCGCCGGCTTCGGCGCCGAAGAGCTCGGCTTCGAGCAGCTCGGGCGGCAGAGCGCCGACGTTGACTTTGAGAAATGGCGCGGCCGCCCGCGGAGAGTTCGCGTGGACGATGTCGGCCATCTTTTCTTTGCCGGAACCGTTCGGGCCGGTGATCAGGACCGGCACCGACGACGGCGCGACCTGCAGGGCAAGCTTCACGACCTCGATGGTCGCGACATCTTCCATCACCATGCCGCACAGCTCGCCGTCGAGCCGCGTCACGCCGCCGCCGGTCGGTGTCGCCAGCAGCTCGCGCACGGCAGCCAGCAGCTTGCGATCGTCCCATGGCTTGGCCAGGTAGTCGGCGGCACCTTCCTTGACCAGTTGGACGGCGGTCTCGAGCGACGTCCAGGCGGTCAACAGCAGCACCGGCAGCTCCGGGCGGGCAGCGCGCAGGCGGCGGAACAGGTCGACTCCTTCGTCGCCCTCGGTGGCGCCGGGCGCGAAGTTCATGTCCTGCACGACGACGCCGATCCGTGGGTCGGCCGCCGCCGCCAGTGCCTTGTCGGCCGTGTCCACGCTGCGCACCGGCAGGCCGTGCAGGTCGAAGAGCAGGCAGAGCGCGTCACGCACCGCCGGCTGGTCGTCGACGATCAAGACGGTGCGCGACGCGGGGCTCGCGGTGTCGATCAACGGAGCGCCTCGCGATGCAGCGGAATCCATCGGCAGATCCTACGCCCGGCGGCCCGCGGACGTTTCACCTGGCGCACGGGCGGCCTCACGCGGCGCGGGTGGCGACGACCGGCGGGACCCGAGCTCCACGCAGCGCCGGAGCGAGCGACGAGAGCTGGCCGACGATCCACAGTGCCACCGCGCCCAGCGCCACCTGCCAGAACTGCAGATGCGGCACGTCGGCGGCCTCGCCCAAGCCCCAGGCGAGGGCGTACGCGAAGACGATGCCGAACGCCAGGCCGATGGTGGTGACGATCCAATTCTCGACCAGGAATTGGGCGACGATCTGCCCGCGCGTCGCGCCGAGCGCGCGTCGGGTGCCGATCTGGCCGACCCGCTCGGTGACCGAGAACGAGGTCAATCCAGCGATGCCGAGGCAGGTGACGAAGACCAGCAGGATGGCGACCGCCGAGAGTGACTGGACCAGCCGCGACGACGAGCTGAAGGTGTCGGACCGTGTCTCGGCCAGCGTTCCGACCAGGATCTCGCGGTCTTCTCGATGCGCCATGAGCGCCTCAGGGATGCGCTCGGCCATGAGGTCCACCTGGTCCGGATCGACTCGAGCGAGGATGTAGTAATACGGCGACTGCGGCGAGATCACGTGATCGGGCCACAGCACCGCCTGGTTCCAGACCGAGCTCTGTGGCCACGCACTGGCCATCTGATCGACCAGGCCGATGATCTCGTTGCGGTTCTCTCCGGAGCCTTCGGTCACGACTTTGCCGATGACGTCGTCGGTGCCGAAGAGCGTTTCGGCCCAGGCTCGGTTGACGATCAGCGGGCGGCGATCGTCCGGCAGCTCGAAGTCGGCAGGGACGAAAGAGCGCCCGGCGACCAGCTCCAGATCCAGCACCTCGAGTCCCGACTCACCGACGAGGAAATACGGCGTCGTCATCGAATCGCCCTCGAAGTCCTCAGGCTTGCGTCCGGTCGCCGAGCCGCCGCCGGAGAGAGGCACCGCGTTGGTGACTGTCGCGGCGATCACGCCGGGAACCTCTTCGAGCACCCGGACGTCCGCCCAGCGGTCCGCCATCACGGCCTCGGGATCCGACGGGTCGAAGTCGAAGGGGCTGACGAGAATGGCGAAGATCGACTCTTCGGGCAGGCCCGACGGACGCTGCATTACCCGCCGTTCCTCGAGGATCATGTTGACGCAGTTGACGACGATGGCGAGGGTCAGCGCCACTTCCAGAGCGATGAGCACCATCCGCGTGCGGTGGCGCATGAGAGCGCGGAGAATCGGGCCGAGATGCATGATGTGTCCTTTCGATCGAGCGGGAAGGGGGCAAGATCCGGTCAGCGCTTCTTGAGCTGGAAGGCGGGAG
>JBCBCF010000305.1:0-4668 GCA_038530905.1 Acidobacteriota bacterium | reverse complement strand
TACGCGAGCGGTCGGCGCCTGCGGCGCGTCTTCCAGGCGCTCTACCATCAGGTCAACAAGGCGTATCACGTCTTCGCGGTCGGCTGGATCCGCGCCGACGACACGGTCAAGGGCGGCACCGGCTGGGGCGTCGAGCTGGCGAAGCTGTTCAATCGCCGAGTCAGCGTCTTCGACCAGGATCGCGAGCAGTGGTTCACCTGGATCGACCGTCAATGGCAGCCCGACACGCCGACCGTGCCGGAGCGCGCCTTTGCGGCCACCGGCACGCGCAACCTCACCGACGCCGGCCGGCAGGCGATCCACGACTTGTTCGAGCGGTCGTTCGGCTCCGCTGCCTGACCAACGGCGCCGCGGTTGCCCGGCCGCGCGACGGACCGGCCGCATGATCGCCGGCGTCAGGCGCGGCGGGTGCGCTCGATCAGGAGGTGCACACGGCGGGCGACGCGCTCGCGGAGCTCGAGAAGGGCGCCATCCGCCATCTGCGGATGCTCGTCGGCGATCTGATCCATCTGCACATCCACCAGCTCGAACGCCAGGTAGTGAAGGTCGGCGAGTTTCTCAGCCTCGCTCGACTCACGATAGACGTCGTCGACCTTGCTGCGCAGGCGTTCGACAGCGTCGGCGAGACGCTGCTCAAGCTCAGCGGAGAATTGGATGTCGGCGGGGCGGGTGGTGTCGGAAGAGTCCGCAGTGGTCATGACACGAGGAGCTTTCGTCGGCGAAATCCCGGACGGCGAATCGACGCCATCGTCGGCTGGGACAAGCGGTTCAACCGGTCGGTGAGGGCGCCCAGAGCCCTGAGAATATAGCCGATGGGTGGAATCGCGCTCAACTCGCTGCTTCGATAGAGTCGCCCTCTCGCGGCGGTTCGCCGGGCGGCGAACCGAGCTCTCCTCGACGCCCTCATCCTTTCTTCGATCGACGGTCGACCGTCGCCTCGGTGCGACGCGGGCGACCTGCGGAACGCCTTCGCCATGGGTTTCAACTGCGGCATCGTCGGCCTGCCGAACGTCGGCAAGTCGACACTCTTCAACGCTCTCACCAAGGCCGGCATCGACGCCGCCAATTTTCCATTCTGCACGATCGAGCCGAATACCGGCATCGTCCCGGTGCCGGATCCCCGACTCCAGACACTCGCCGACATCGTGCAGCCGCAGAAAGTGGTACCGACGACGATGGAATTCGTCGACATCGCCGGACTGGTGGAGGGCGCATCCCGCGGTGAGGGTCTCGGCAACCAATTCCTCGCCCACATCCGCGAGGCCGATGCAGTTGCCCACGTGGTTCGTTGCTTCGAGGACGACAACGTCACTCATGTCGCCAACAAGGTCGATCCTGCGGACGATATCGACACGATTCAGACCGAGCTGGTGCTGGCCGACCTGCAGACCGCCGAAAAAGGTCTCCAGCGCGCGATTCGCTCCGCCAAGAGTCAAGACGCCGACGCGATGCGGGAGAAGGCCGTCCTCGAGAAAGCTGTCGAGCATCTCGGCACCGGCGCGACGCTGCGCACCGCCAATCTTGCAGATACCGATCTGAAGCGCATCCGGCATCTCCACTTCATCACTCTCAAGCCGGTGATGTATGTCGCCAATGTCGCCGACGACGGCTTCGAGGACAACCCGAACCTCGATGCGGTGCGTGCGATCGCCGCGCGCGAGGGATCCGAAGTGGTCGCGGTCTGCGCCGCTCTCGAAGCCGAGATCGCAGAGCTCGACGACGGCGAGAAGGCAGAGTTTCTCGCCGACATGGGGATGGAAGAAGCCGGCCTCGATCGCGTGATCCGCGCTGGCTATCGGCTGCTCGGCCTCCACACCTACTTCACCGCCGGCGAGAAGGAAGTCCGCGCCTGGACGATCCCGATCGGCGCCACCGCGCCGCAGGCTGCCGGCGTGATTCACACGGACTTCGAACGCGGCTTCATTCGCGCCGAGGTGATCGACTTCGACACCTTCGTCGAGTTGGGTGGCGAGCAGGCGGCCAAGGAGGCCGGCCGCCGGCGCTCCGAGGGCAAGGACTACGTCGTCCGCGACGGCGAGGTGATCCACTTCCTCTTCAACGTCTGAAGAACTGCCCGTGAATCGACCGATTCTCAAGATCGACGACGATCGGCGCATCGTCCTCGCCGAACAGCGGCTCGGCCCGGCGATCCTCACCGTGATGCTGATCGTCGTGCTGCTCGGAATCCGCGGGCTTGCGCCCTCGACCGTCGCTGCCCAGGCCCTCTTCGCCATGGCGGCATTGTGGGCCGCAGCCGGCTTGCTGCGGGTCCACGAGCTGCGGATCGAGATCGCCCAGCGCCACTGGACCTATCGACGCGGCTGGATCTTTCGGCCGCCGCAGCGCGAGGGTGACTTCTCGGACCTCGACCATGTGTCGATCGAGGCGAATACCGCCGTCGACGGTCTGGTCACGAGTCGTCTCCGATCCCGACTGATCTTCCTGCACTTTCGCGACTGGCCTGAAGGAATCATCGCGCTCGGGTTTCCGATGGGCCCGAACGTCGCCGTCGATCGCGCGGAGTCCTATGGCCGACGACTCGGCCTGCCGGTGGTCGATCGCACCGACTCGGGCGATGCCGACGGCGCGACCGATTCCCAGGGCGAGCCTGGCACCGGCGATTCCGCCGCCTGAGTTGCCGGCGTCGTTCCTCGCCGAGTCACCAACCCCAGGTCCCGGGAGCCCCCTTGAAGGGGCCGACCACCCGGCTGGTGATCCAGCCGCCGTAGAACCCGCCCTGCTGCGGCGTCACCACCTCGCCGTCGACCGTGCAGTCCAGATCGTGAGGGTAGAACGCCACGTGAGCGGCGAGAGACGCGAACGCCTTGACCGGCCGCGGATAACTCCAGGCAACATCGCGCAGCATCGCTTCGCCCGAGCCGACATGGAAGTAGGAGGCGCTGCCCTTCCACTCGCAGAAGCTCGAGCGATCCGAGGGATGCAACAGCGAGCTGTCGATGTCTTCGGGCGGTAGGTAATACGTTGGCGGATGGCTCGTCTCGAGCGTGCGAAAAGCGCGTCGGGTGTCGGCGACGACCACGTCGCCAAGCCGGACCACGACGTGCTCCTTGGAAAGATCGAGGGCCGGCGGGCGAGGATAGTCCCAGACGGACTCTTGATTCGGCCCGGGTGTCTCGCGTTCGATCGATGGTCGAAGCATCGTCTCTCCTCCATTGCCTGGCGCGGTCGCCTTGAGAGGCCGCGTCGCGATGAGGCGACTCTTCGCCGCGTTCACCGCCGCGCTCGAGACGAGCAACGGCGGGCGGCGAGCGCTTGCTAGAGTCGCCAGCATGATCGACGTTTGGCCGGCCACAGGCGACGCGTGACGTCGAAACCGCTTGAAGGAACCGTTCGCCACTCGGCGCGGCGCAGATTCTTCAGCCTCGGTGATCGCCGCTCCCTAAGCGGTGATTACGACGTCGTCATCGTCGGCGGCGGCACCGCCGGCTGCTGCCTGGCCCGGCGCCTCTCCGATGACGCGACGCGGCGGGTGCTCCTGATCGAGGCCGGACCCGCGGACCGTGCGCGCGACATCCACATTCCGCCGGGCTTCGTGAATCTCTTCGGCGGGCCGCTCGATTGGGCCTTCCGTACGGAGCCCGAGCTGCATCTCGGCGGCCGGCGCCTCGCCTGGCCGCGCGGGCGGGTGCTGGGCGGTTCCAGCTCGATCAACGCTCAGCTCTACGTGCGCGGGCATCGGCGCGACTATGACCGCTGGGCCGAGCTGGGTGCCAAAGGCTGGAGCTGGGACGACGTTCTCCCCTACTTCCGGCGCTCCGAAGATCAGCAGCGCGGCGCTTCGCCGCTGCACGGATCCGGCGGGCCACTGCGCGTCGAGGATCGGCGCTATGTCAACCCACTGACCGAGACCTTCCTCGCCGCCTGCGGAGAGCTTGGCTGGACGCCCAACGATGATTTCAACGGCGCCCGGCAGGAAGGCTACGGCCTTTACCAGGTAACGCAGCGACGCGGCGCGCGCGCCTCGAGCGCCACCAGCTTTCTCAGGCCGATCGCCGGTCGATCCAATCTCGACATCCTCCTCGACCATGTCGTGGACCGGATCGACATCGCAGGGTCGCGGGCCAGGGCCCTCGAGCTGCGCGGTCCGGCAGGTACCCAGCGGCTCGAGCTCGCCGGCGAGCTGGTTCTTGCGGCGGGCGCCATCGGATCGCCGCATCTTCTGCTGCGTTCAGGCGTCGGGGCGGCGACGGCATTGCGCGAGGTCGGGGTCGAGCCACGCGTCGACCTGCCGGGCGTCGGCGAGAATCTGCAGGATCATCCCGTCGTGTCGGTGATCTTCCGAAGCCGACGCGATCTCGGCCTCGACCACGTGGAAACGCTCGGCAATCTCGCGCGCTACCTCCTGGCGCGCCGCGGCCCGTTCACCACGACCGTTTGCGAGGCCGGCGCCTTCTTGCGCACGCGGACCGGCCTCGAGCAGCCGGATCTTCAGTTCCACTTTCTGCCGGCGGCGCTTGTCGAGCACGGAGCACGGAGCGCTGCCGACCACGGGTTCAACTTCGGCCCGACGCTCCTGAAACCAGCGAGTCGCGGACGTCTTCGCCTGCACTCGACCGATCTCGGTGCGCCGCCGCGGCTCGAGCCGGGGTATCTGTCGGCTCCCGAGGATCTCGAGGTGCTGCTTGAGGGCATCGCCACCGCCCGTCG
>JBCBCF010000304.1:0-4701 GCA_038530905.1 Acidobacteriota bacterium | reverse complement strand
GATGTTGTCTGCGCAACCCCGGCACATGTCGCGGCTGGTCTCCTTGCGCCATTTCTCGACGACAACAGCGCAGAGCACCTCGCCTCTCTGCCCCATCCGTTCGTCGCGACCGTCGGCCTGGGCTTCCAATCGCGCGACATCGAGCACCCACTGGACGCCTTTGGGTTGCTAGTGGCCAGCGAGAGTCGTCTGCCTCCACCGTGCGACGTGCTGGGGATTCTGTTTCCGAGCACCATTTTTCCGGCAAGAGCACCACGAGACGCCGCGACTCTGTCGGTGATGATCGGCGGAGCGCGCGATCCAGAAGCCGCGTCTCTCGACGACCAAGCGCTCGTCGAGCGGGCCGCGAACGCCGTGCGACACATGCTCGGCGGCCGGGCTCAGCCAACCATCTCCTCGGTCGCCCGCTGGGAACGAGCGATTCCCCAATACCGCCCCGGCCACGAGAACGCGACGGCTGAGCTGCGCCGAGCCCTGCGAGAGATGGCCGGACCGCATGTCGTTGGCAACTACCTCGACGGCGTAGGTGTCGAAGCCACGATCGCTTCGGCCGAGCGAGCCGTTGCCGAGATGCTTGACCCCGACAACGAAAGGCCCCCGACGTGACCTTGGACTCGCCATCTGACGCCTCAACAGCCGACGCGACAACGTCCGCTGCTCGAATGCGTCAATACCTGACCAGGCTTCAGGACCGGATCTGCGCTGCGCTGTCACAGCGCGATCCAGCACCTTGGCGGGAGGACCGCTTCGAGCGCGGCGCCGGTCTCTCGCGCCCTCGCGTCCTCGCAGGTGAGACGATCGAGCGGGCTGCCGTCAATTTCACCCATACGATCGGCGCGGAGCTTCCGGCGGCCGCCACGACGCGTCGACCCGAACTCGCCGGCGCTCGATTCGAAGCAGTCTCACTGTCGCTGATCGTGCACCCGCACAATCCCTACGCACCGACCAGCCATGCAAACTTCCGCTACTTCGAGGCCGCTCCTCAGGCGGTGGGAGGCAGCAACGCAGCCAGGGTTTGGTGGTTCGGAGGCGGCTTTGACCTGACGCCTCACTATGGGTTTGAGGAGGACGCTCGCCACTGGCATCGAGTCGCTGCCGATGCCTGCCGACCCTTCGGCGCCGACCTTTACCCGCAGTTCAAAGCAGCGTGTGACAGCTATTTCTTCCTACCGCACCGGAACGAGCCCCGCGGCATCGGCGGAGTCTTCTTCGACGACTTCGTCGGAGAAGGCTTCGAGCAGGCCTTCGCCCTCGTGCGCGCCCTCGGCGATGCTTACCTCGACGCCTATCTGCCGATTCTCGACCGACGCCGGATGATGGCCTGGGGAGAGCGCGAGCGCGAGTTCCAAACCTATCGGCGGGGACGCTATGTGGAGTTCAATCTCCTGCATGACCGAGGCACGCGGTTCGGCCTCGAAGCTGGCGGCCGCGTCGAATCAATCCTGGTCTCGATGCCGCCCGTCGTTCGCTGGATCTATGACTGGCGCCCGCAGGCCGGCTCGCCGGAGGCTCGCCTGACGACGGACATCTTGCCTCCACGCGACTGGTTGGCCGACGACACCAACGGATCGATCACGACCAACGATCCCGAACCATGAGGTGGCTGATTGCCGGCTGCGGAGACCTCGGCCTCCTGGTCGCGGCGGCGGTCCGCGCCCAGGGTGCAACCGTCTGGGGACTGCGTCGCCACATCGAGAAGCTGCCGGACTGGCTGCCGTCTTTGCGTGCCGACCTGGCGACCGGCGAAGGACTCGACCGGCTGCCGGCCATCGATGTCGTGCTCTACACCGCCTCCGCGGATCGCTATTCGGATGAGGCGTATCGTGCCGCCTACGTCGACGGCCCGAGGCATCTCATCGACGCGCTCGAACGCCGACAGCACCCCGGCTCTCGACCGCGCTGGCTGCATGTCTCCAGCACCTCGGTCTATGCCCAATCGGACGGCAGTTGGGTCGACGAAGACTCGCCGACTCGGCCGGCGAGCTTCGGCGGTCAGCGTCTGCTTGAAGGAGAAGTTCTTCTTCGCGGCCGGCCTGACTCGGTTGTCCTGCGGCTCGCGGGCCTCTACGGCCCAGGCAGAGCGCGGCTTGTCGACCGCATCCGCTCAGGTGAAGCACGTCGTTTGGCTCCGCCCGTCCACACGAATCGAATCCATCTCGCAGACGCAGCAAGGGCCCTCGTGCATCTTGCGACCCTCTCGGCTCCCGAGCGGCTCTACCTCGGCGTCGATGATGCGCCGGTCCTCGACGGCGAGGTCAAGACCTGGCTCGCCGATCGCCTTGGCGTTGCGAACCCGCCGATCGCAGGCGCGTCGCCGACCAGCCGCGCCATGCGGTCGAACAAGCGGTGCTCCAATCGTCGGCTGCGCGCCTCGGGCTTTCGATTCCGCTTCCCAGACTATCGGTCTGGCTACGAGTCGCTGCTGGTAGCCCGCGAGAAGAGCAATCGCGACCCCTCCTGACACGTCTGTGACACAGCCCTGTCGAGGCCATGTTAGATCTTGGCGGTGAACGATTTGGCCATTCTTGGCGCGAGTTGGCGCTGGAGCGAGCTGAGGGCTCTTGAGGAGTTGGTGCTTGACGCACCCCAGCGGGAGGCGCGGCTCGAGCGCCTCCGGCAGGTCCTCGAGGTCGAAGAATTGGTCTATCTCGCGACCTGCAATCGCGTCGAGATCCTCGTGCTGCGCCCGCCCCCGGGCAGCGGGCGGCCGGCGCTGAGGGAACTCCGGCGCCGGGCCTTTGCCGAGCTGACTGGACGCGATCCGGCAGCCGGTGAGTCCGCAAGAATGCTCCGGCTTTGGCAGGGCGAAGGAGCACTGGAACATCTGTTGCTCGTCGCGTGTGGGCTCGACTCCGCAGAGGTTGGCGAGCGCGAGATCCGCGGCCAACTTCGGGTCGCACATGCCGAAGCCGAGACGTTCGGCCTGAGCGGCCCACGCCTCGACTGGGCCGTCGACCGAGCACTCGCCACCGCGCGGCGCGTCGAACAGTGCACAGGGCTGACGCGCGGTCGCCGCTCGCTCGCTGGCGTCGGAATGCAGGCCGTCGAGGCGCACCTGGAGGTCTCACCGGGTTCGGCGGTCTTGGTCGGTGTCTCGGCGATGACAGAACGCTGCGGCAAGCGTCTGGTCGGAAACGGGGTGTCTTGCCTGGTGGTCAATCGCAGCGCTGAGCGAGGCGAAGCATTGGCGCGCCGGCTTGGCGCGCGATGGCGCCCGCTCGGTGACTTTCTGTCGGCCCCAGAACCCTGCAGCGTCCTGATTTCTGCGACCGGATCGAGTCAACCTGTCTTCAGACGTGCAGCGCTGCAGCAGCTGCGCGCTACCGCGGACCCACCTCCTTTCCTCGTCGATTTCGGGGTTCCGCCGGATGTTGACCCAAGGGCTGCTGCAGCGATGGAGTTCGAACGGCTTGGGATGGAAGAGATGACCAGGAAGGCGGCTGCGCACCAAGACAGCCGCCGCTCCGAAGTCGCCTGCGCGCGGGAAGAGGTCGATCGCGCGCTCGGCGAGCTGCGGGACGAAGTCGCCGAAACGACGATGGGCCCCGTGGCTGCCGCGATTTCTCGTCGCTATCGAGAAACGGCCCAGGCAGGTGCCGAGCGCCTTGTTCGACGGCAACTCAGCCATCTCGATCCAGACGAGCGGCAGGCGATCGAGAAATTCGCGCTAAACCTAGCGAAACGACTCGCTCATCTACCAGTCGTCGGTCTGCGAGCGGTGGCGCGGGAAATGGGGCCCGAGGCTGTCGAGACCTTCCTGGCCGCAGCTGGCGACCCGAGGATTCCCACGAGCGACATGGAGCAAGTCTCGTGACTTGGCGACTGGGAACGCGACGCTCGCGCCTGGCGAGGGCCCAGGCTCGTTCCGTGGCCCGCAGGCTGGAGGCACTCGGCGAGAAGGTCCAGGTGGTTCCGCTCGACAGTCGTGGCGATCGCGTGAAAGAGCTGCCGTTCGAGCAGATCGGTGCTCCCGGTCTTTTCGTGCGCGAGCTCGAGAGCGCACTGCTCGATCACCGAGTCGACCTTGTCGTGCACTCCTATAAAGACCTTCCGACAGCCGGGCCGGCCGGCTTGACCATCGCGGCTGTCCCCGAGCGTCTGGATCCGACCGACAGCCTCGTGGCGAAGGAACTCGGTCCCGATCATCTCGCCGGAGGTGCGCTGCCGCTGCGGCCTGGAGCCAGAGTCGGAACCGCCTCGGCACGGCGCCGGGCTTTGATCCACGCGCTGCGACCGGATGTCGAGGTGGTGCATCTGAGGGGCAATGTCCCAACACGCCTCCAGGCGGTCCGCGACGGCACCGTCGATGCCGCAATCCTCGCGACGGCCGGTCTCGACCGGCTCGTGAACGACGGATTGGACCTGGAGGATCTGGTGCCGCGACGATTGGATCCGACGATCTTCGTGCCTGCTCCGTCGCAGGGTGCGCTCGCGGTTCAAGTCCGCACCGGCACCACCCCGAGAGACCTGGAGCTTCAGGATCATCTGAAGCAACTCGACGACCTGGCCGCCCGGCCGGCACTCGCCGCCGAGCGTCACCTTCAGAAGGCGATCGAGGGCGGATGTCAAGTTGCGTTCGGGGCCTGGTGCCGCCGCCAACCGGACACAGATGCCGACGCCGCAGCCGGCACGCTGCGCCTTAACGCGGTCCTCGACACTCCCGCGGGTCTGCGCAGAGCCAACGGCGAGGGGGCCGATCCC
>JBCBCF010000303.1:0-4713 GCA_038530905.1 Acidobacteriota bacterium | reverse complement strand
CCCGGCCGACCGCTCGGGCGGCGCCGGTGGTCGTCGGGATGATGTTGATCGCTGCGTGCCGAGACCGCCTCGGGTCCTTCTTGTGCGGCGCGTCGACCAGGCGCTGGTCCGCGGTATAGGCATGCACGGTTGTCATCAGGCCGCGGCGGATGCCGAAGGCTTCGTGCAGGACCTTGGCCACCGGCGCGACGCAGTTGGTGGTGCAGCTCGCGTTCGAGACGATCGTGTCGTCGGGTGACAGCAGGTGGTCGTTGACGCCGAGAACAAGCGTTGACTCCAGCGGATCTTTCGTCGGCACCGTGATCAGAACGCGTTTGGCGCCGGCGTCGAGATGCTTCTGCAGCTGATCCAGCTTGCGGAAGGCCCCGGTCGACTCGATGACGTAGTCGACACCCAGCTCGGCCCACGGCAGCTTCGACGGATCCTTCTCGGAAAGGACGCGGAAGGGGTCGCCATCGACCGTCATCACGTCGCCGTCGAGAGAAATCTCGCCGGGATAGGGCCCATGAACGCTGTCATAGCGCAGGGCGTATTCGAGCTGCTCAGGGGACACGAGGTCGTTGATGGCGACGACGTCGAAGTGTCCGCGTGACTTGGCAATTCGCACGACGATCCGGCCGATGCGACCGAAGCCGTTGATGGCGATTTTCGGAGTGGCCATGAAGTCTCCAGAAAGGGTTAGCGAGCCGACGATCGAGACAGTCTCGTTCTAACACAGCTCCTCTTCCTGGAAGCGGCTCCCGTGGCTCGGACCTCGCGCCTCCGGGCTCGGACGTCAGGACCCGTCGCCGTCGGCCGCCGCCTCGCTGCGGGTGATGGCACGCTCCACGGTCGCGCGCTGCAGCCGCAGGCGCTTGAGCTCGGCCTGTGAGAGCTCGCGCAGCGGCTGAAGCTCGCGCGCTGGTCCAGACAGTTGCCAGGTCCCGTCGGCCGCGGCATCCACCGTTTCGCGCACGACCGCCCGCAGATCTTCCTCGGTTTGGACGCGCTGCTGAGCTCGCGCCAGGACCGCTCGGTTTTCGGAACCTTCCGGGAGTTTCTCGAGGGCGAGGTCGAATGTCCGGGCGGTCGCCTCGGCGGCGGCCGGCGCCGACGCGACCGCTTGTGCCAGCACCGCTTCGCGTGCCTCCGCGCTGACGCCTGCCTCCGTCGCGATCTCTGCGAACTCAGCGATCGCCGTTGCCTGCGAGGGATCGGCGACCACCGCGTTCAAGGCGCGCACGAAGTCGGCATAGTCGGTGAGGAAGGTCGGCCCGTACGAGCCGAGGCCCAGGGCCGCCAGTCCGAAGATCCACAGTGGCAAGGACGAAGCCGGCAGCTTGCGGAAATGGCCGACGATCGCGGCAACCAACGCCGCCGCTCCGAGAGCGAGAAGCAGGTACGGGCCGATCTGGGCAGGAGTCATGGCGCATCCTCCGATCTCGGTGGCGGTCGAACGAGCCGCGCAACGCGACCTATGAGATCCAACGGACGCTGCCGCGATGTTGCTCAGACGGGCTGGACGTTTCATGGGCCGAGACGTCTGCGCGACGACGGCTCGGCCCCTGGATTCTTTCCGTCGGCCATCGGCTCAAGCGGCCTGAGCGGCCTCTCGATCTGCCTCGGCCTTCCGAGGATGCGGTTGACCGTGCTCCGCGAAATGCTTCAGCTCTTCGACGGCGTGCGTGAGGATCGTGCCCATCTGTCTTCGCATCATCGGCGCCATGAGCAGATTGAACGGGAACGCCAGGTCGGCCTGCAGGCGCATTTCCACCTTCGAGCGACGCGCGCCGGCCGAAAGCACCTGCCATTGGTTGCGCAGGCCGCGAACGAAGAAGGGCATCTTCGGGGCGTGTGCGGTGTAGGCAAGGAGGCGGTGGTTCGCGTCGAACGCGACAATCGACTCCTCGACCGGTCCGAGAGAGGTCTCGCAAACGCGCCCGTTGGGCGCTCCTGGAATCGTCGAGCGGAGATCTCGCGCGCTCGACTGCGCGACGGAGCTGGCCCAGGCGTCGACCTCATGGTAGCGATCCGCCAGAATCTCCCAGACGGCGTCGGGGGACGCATCGATCAAGACGTCTCGATCAATCTGCATGTCGATGTCCTTTCGGTTGGTGTCATCAGGCGCACCTCTCCCGTTCGCCTCTCGAGGAGACGCGAGCGAGCGATTGCGCTGTCCGTAGAGAGACCGTTGCCTCAGCTCGAGACGGCGGCCTCCTTCTCAACGATCGGGAATTGCAGCTCGACCACGAGGTCGCACGTGCCCGGCGCCGGCGGCTGCAGAAAGACCTCGCGCCCGGCGCCGGCGAACGTGTAGCCGTGGTCTTCGATCCAGCGACCAATCTCGGCGTAGCTCAGACATTTGCCCTCGAGGGTTGTCACCTGAGCCGCCGTCGCCATGGTGGGGGCAGCCGGCAGCTCTCGAGGCTCGAGGATCCGGCCGCTGGGCAGCCTCATTGCATCGAGATCGGGAACCCCGGCGGTGAGGGCGAAGCCGAACTCGACATCGACGTTCTCGAAATCGAAGGCCGCGTCGTGCAGGACGGCCGTCAGATGGCCGACGCGTGGACCCAAGCGGCCGGGCACCACCGCCAGCATTTCCTCGACGATCGGTCGGATCTCGCTCATGAGCGGAAACGTCGTGCGCAGGCCGAGGAAGCTCTGCGCGGGCACCGACTTGAGAACGACCTCGGGACCTGGCTCGGGACCTGCGTCGTCGATCTGCTGCAGGCGAGCCTCGACGGCGCGAAGTCGCGCTCGCTCGTCCTCGAGGGAGCGTTCGATCGCCTTCTTCTGACGATGCAGCATGTCGCGCATCGTCTCCGCCGAGATGTCGTCCGAGATCGCCTGCCGAATGTGCTCGAGCTGCAGGCCCAAGCCCTTTAGAACGAGGATGCGATTGAGGAGGGGCAGCTGATGCGCGCTGTAGTAGCGGTAGCCGGTGAAGGGATCGATCTCGGCGGGCTCGAAGAGGCCGATGTCACCGTAGTAGCGGAGCTGGCTGACCGGCGTTTGCGCGATCCTTGAGAATTCACCGATCTTGAACACCGCGAGACTCCTGGGGTCTCCGGCCACGCTGGATTGCGTCGACCGGGATCAGAATAGAGTCTCGAGTGGCTGGAGAGTCAAGCGTCGACTTCGAGCCGTTGGTTCGCGCGGTGGATCTCGCCATGCGCCACGCGAGGCACCGTCAGGCCGGGCGCAACGGCCCGCCGGCGGGCCTATTGGATATAGCCGAGCGACCGCATCTGCTCGAGCAGCTCGCGATCGAGATCGGCAGGGCGCGAGATGTCCGGGGCGTACGCTTCACTGCCACCATAGCTCGCCACTCGGGTCGCCGGTGTCGCGGCGAGAGCCTGCGGACAGAAGGCGTCGACCATGACTTCGCCGTCGAGATCCTCCGCGATCGGCAGGCCGAGGCTCTGAGCCAGCGTCGGCATGACGTCGTAGACGGTCGCGCCATCGAGACGGTGGTCGTGGCGCACGCCGGGACCGGCAAGCACGATCATGCCGGCGGGCGCGTCATAGTGCTCGCCAGTGAGGTCCGGGTCTCCGTTCGTCTGGAACCCGTGATCGCTCATGACCAGCACGCCGGTCGTCTCGTCGCGATGAGCTAGAAGCCGCCCCAGCCAGTCGTCGAGATATCTGTAGAACGACGCGACGGTCTCGCCATAGAGCGGGATGTCCGCGTCGAGCCGAGCGCGGGTTTCAGCCGACCAGTCGTAGGCATCGTAGAGCTCGGGTGCGTGGTAGTAGAGGAAGCGGTGGCCCGCCCAGTCGATGGCTTGAAAATGCACCATCGCGAGGTCGGGCGCCACTTCGTCGTAGAACGCGTCGGCGATCCGCGCCACGACCTCGTCGAACAGCCAGGCATGGACCAAGAAATACGGTTTCTGATCGGTCCCTACCTCGAGGCGGCGCGAGTCGCGGATGAATTCGGTGAGGTCGACGCCGTCGAACGACGCGAACTGCTGAATCGCTTCCGGCATCTCGCCCTGGACCTCTTTCTGAAGCTCGAGCACGGCGCCGAGTGCGTCGATGGGATCGACCAGCGCTGATGCCAGGGCGCCGCTGTCGCTCCCGCTGTCCATCTGCATCGAGGTCGCGACCGAGTCCTGGACGAGATAGTTCGAGACCATCATGCCCTCGACGTCCTCGACCGGGAACGTGTTGTGGTAACCGACAACCAAGACCTCTCGGCCGGCGTCGGAGACCAGATTCCAGATCGCGCGCCGCTGGCGATCGGCGTTGGTGAACATCCGGCGATGCAGCTCGCCGAAGTTGTGAAGCCGATTCCACCACCGGGCCAGCACCGGGCGCTGGTTGTAGAAGTGCAGGATGCCGTGGTCGGCGGGAGATGCGCCGGTTGCGATGGTCGTCCAGATCGCTGGCGACAGCGTCGGCCGCATGCTCGCGAGCGTGCCGTAGGTCCCTTCGCGCATGAGGCGCTCGAGATTCGGCAGCTGTCCGTCGCGGATCAACGGCAGCATGAAATCCCAGTCGGCACCGTCCCAGCCGATGACGATCCAGCGTTCGGGGAGGCGAGCGTCGCGCGGCGCGGTGCAGTCGACGTCCTCTCGTTCAGCTTCCCAGTCAGTCGCCGGAGGCTCGCTCGGCGACGGCTCGCTCGGCCCGCCGTCCGCTGCCGCGATGATGTCCGTCTGCTCGAGATCGGACCAGGCGACTCCGTCGCGATCGAGGTTCGAGTCTTCCAAGCTGGGCGAATAGTCCTGC
>JBCBCF010000302.1:0-4727 GCA_038530905.1 Acidobacteriota bacterium | reverse complement strand
GCTGACCGGCGCGGCGGGTTAGCGACCCTTCTCGTCCATCGTTCCAGCCATCCGGAAGACTCCGATCTGGTCGTGCTCGACGACGCCGATCGAGCCTTCGCCTGGAGCCGTCGCGACGATCCGCGACGGTCCGGCTCCGGCGGCCTGCCCGGCGCGCTTGGCAACGCCGGCGTCGCCGTGCTGCATCGCGATCTCCTCCAGCGGGTCCCGCGCGACCGCTCGAGCGACATTTTCCGCGACATCATGCCGCCGCTGGTCGAGGCGCGAGCGCCTGTCTTCGGCTACCGGACGCCGGAATACGTGCGCGATATGGGCACGCCGCCACGCCTCGACGCGGTGCGCCAGGACCTTGAGATGGGCCGCGTGCATCCGAAAGCCGACCTCGTGCTGCTGGATCGGGACGGAGTTCTGATCGAAGACGTCGACGGCCTGACCCGACCCGAGCAGATTCGGCTGCTGCCGGGCACCGGCGAAGCTCTCCGGCGCTTCGCAGCGGCGGGCGTGGCGACCGCCGTGGTGACCAACCAGTCGATTGTCGCCCGTGGCCTGGCGTCGGTCGACGATCTCGATCGCATTCACGCCCGGCTGCGGCAGCTGCTCGCCGCCGAGGGCGCGCAGGTCGGCGACATCCTCTACTGCCCGCACCATCACGAGACCCATCACGGAGAGGGCATCGACGCGTTGCGCGGGCCGTGCTCCTGCCGCAAGCCGTCAGCCGAGCTGCTGCATCGAGCGATCGCGGCGGCCGACGTGCCCGCCTGGCGCGCGATCATGATCGGCGATCGAACGAGCGACGTGCAGGCGGCACACAACGCCGGCCTCTCAGCCCTCGGCGTCGACACCGGCATGGGCCTAGGTGACGACCGCTGTCCCGCCCGGCCGACGTTCCGCTTTGCCGATCTCGAGGCGGCGAGCCGCTGGCTCTGTCCGCCGGCGACTCAACGGCGGCGGGTCTGATGCGGAACGGCAAGACCTTGGTCACCGGCGGCGCCGGCTTCCTCGGCAGCCATCTGGTCGATCGGCTGCTCGCCGACGGTCACGACGTCGTGGTCCTCGACAACTTCTCGACCGGCCAGCGGCGATTTCTCGAGCCGGCGGTCACCAGCGGCCGCTGTCGGATCGTCGAGGGCGATCTGCTCGACCCAACGAGCCTTCGGCAAGCGCTCGACGGCTGCGGGCTTGTTGCCCACCTTGCCGCCAACGCCGACGTCCGCCGCGGTCTCGACCATCCTCGGCGCGATCTCGAGCAGAACGCCTTCGCGACCTCAGCCCTGCTCGAGGCGATGCGAGAGGCCGGGGTCGAGCGACTTCTCTTCGCCTCCACCGGCGCGATCTACGGCGAGCCGACCATCTTTCCGACGCCGGAGGACGCGCCTCTGCCGATCCAGACCTCGCTCTACGGTGCCTCCAAGCTGGCGGCCGAGGGCTTGATCTCGGCCTACTGCCACGGCTTCGGCCTGCGCGCGCGCATCTTCCGCTTCGTCTCCATCCTCGGACCTCGCTATAGCCACGGCCACGTCTTCGACTTCGTGCGCAAGCTGCTCATCTCGCCGGACGCCATCGACGTCCTGGGCGACGGCCGACAGCGCAAGTCCTACCTCCACGTCACCGACTGCATCGAGGGCATGTTGCGGGCGCTCGAGGCGACACCGGAGGACGTACCGGTCGCCGTCTACAACCTCGGCCACACCGAGAGCTGCACGGTCGACACCTCTCTCGACTGGATCTGTCAGCGGCTCGGCGTCGCGCCTGAGCGACGCTACGCCGGCGGCGCGCGCGGCTGGATCGGCGACAGCCCGCGCGTCGAGCTCGACTGCAGCCGTCTCCACCAGCTCGGCTGGCGACCGACGCGCGGGATCCGCGAGAGCGTCGAGTCGACTGTCGATTCACTGCTCGCCCATCGCTGGCTGCTCGATGCCCGCGGCTGAGGAGATCGACGCGTCGACCTTCGGGGAGCCGCCGACGATCTCATTCATCCTGCCGACTCTCAACGAGGCGCGGCGCCTGCCGCGATGCCTGGAGTCGATCCGCCGTCAAACCTATCCGCAGGAGCAGGTCGAGATTCTGGTCGCGGACGGCGGCTCGACCGACGGCACGCAGGACATCGCGCGCCGATTCGGTGCGACCCTCGTCGACGCCTCCGGACTCCTCGCCGAAGCCGCGAAGGAGCGGGCGCTGCGTCGGGCCACGGGCGATCTCGTGGCCTTCGTCGACGCCGACAACACCCTGGTGGGTCAGCGCTGGCTGCAGCGGGTCGTCGATGCGCTCGACGAGCATCCGGAGGCTCTCGGCTTCGAGTCGGCCTACGCCTTCGACGCTGAGGATCCGCCTCTCAACCGCTACCTCACGGCGCTGCTCCACATTAGCGATCCGTGGGCGCGCGTGGCGTCGAGGACCCCGCGGCATCGTGGCGTGACGGCGACCGGCGTCAAGCTGCTTGAGCTACCCGCCGACGGCGCCTATCCGACCGGCGCCAACGGTTTTGTGGTTCGCCGGCAGGTGCTCGAAACGCTCGGCGACGATCCGTTCCACGAGGCGACGTTCTTCCCGCAATGCGTTCGCGGCGGCCGTCGGCTGCTTCTCCAGCGCGCCGATGTCCTCGTGCACCATGACTACGTGCGCAGCTGGCGCGACTATTTTCGGAAGAAGCAGCGGGTGGCGATCCACTACCTTCTGCGGCGCCAGGAAGTCACAGGAGGCTGGGACGCCGAGCTGTCGCCGGCGCGGCGCTGGGCGGCCATGCTGTACTGCGCGACCGTCGTCGGACCTCTCGCCGAGAGCGTCGCCCGGGCGCTCGTTGCGCGGCGCTGGGAGTGGCTGCTGCACGCGCCGGCCAGCTTGGTCGCCGTGCTGGCAACGGTGGTGGGCGCAACCCGGGCCGGCGCCGCCGGCTCGCGCTCGGCGCGGGTGCGCGCCTCTCGCCGGCTGAAGCGATCGCCTCGGGAGCGCTGAACCCTCCCCTCGCTGACGACCGCCGCCGCCCGCCGCCGAGCGAGCATGGCGCGGGATCAACCGAGCGCTTCGAGGTGGTCGTCCACCCAGGCCATCGTCGCCGCCAGACCGTCGTCGAGCGAGGTGCGCGGCCGATCGGGCCACAGCGCGTCGAGGCGATCGACGGCCAGGCGCTTCGCGCGCGCGCCGACGAAGGCATCGCGATCGAACGTCAGCCGCTCGCTCGGCAGCCCGGCCAGCCGGCACAGACGCTCGGCGATCTCGCGGATCGAAGCGTCGTCGCCAGCGCCGAGGTGCACGACACCGGCCGCTCGATCCTGGGCCCACAGCGCTTCGAACGCAGCGTTTCGCGGGCCGGCCGCGCGTTCGAGAAGCGCCGCGACCCAGCGCGCCGCGTCCGCGACGAAGACCAGCTCGCGCCGCTGCGCGCCGTCTCCCCACAGAACCACCGGCTCGCCGAAGCGAACGCCGCGCGCGATCTTCCGCGCCAGGTCGTACACGAAGTGCAGCGGCCGGCCGTCCAGGTGATAGTCCGGGCCGTAGAGCGTTGACGGGACGAGGTGGAGTGAGCGCATCCCGTGCTGTGCAGCGAGCGAGCGGGCACCGGCGTAGAGCGAGCGTTTCGCCATGGCGTAGCCGAAATAGGCGGCGCTCGGCTCGCCCGCGAGATAGGCGTCCTCGCGATGCAGATCCCGCGACGGCGCATGCGCGACGCTGGTGCCGAACGACACCAAGACGGCGTCGCGCTGGTGGTCGGCCCAGAAGTCGAGCGCGCGACGATCGAGTGTCTGCTGCACCCGCCATTGCTCACCGCCGTGCGTGCGGCAGAAGGTGCCGGCGCGCGTCCAGGCGGCGAGATGGACGATGGCGTCGAATCGCTCGTCGCGCCACGGCGCCAGCGCGTCGGGTCGGCGCAGGTCCGCGTCCGAAGACGACGGCGCTGTCACCGCATGACCGGCTTGGCGTAGCAGCGGCACCAGGTGGCGACCGAAGAAGCCGGTCCCGCCGGTGGCGAGGATCTTCATGTCGCACCGCCCAACCGGCCGGCCGGAACCGGCGGCAGATCGGGCGCCGACGCGTCTCGCTCGGACAGGATCGGGCGGTCGACAGGCCACGGGATGCCGAGACCCGGGTCGTTCCAACGGACCGTGAATTGACGCTCGGCTCCGCCGTAGTGGCGGCTCTGCTTATACGAGAAGAGGCAGTCGCTCAACGCCAGATGACCGTTGGCGCAGCCGGCCGGAATCAGCACCTGCAGGCGATTGGCTGCCGAGAGGTCGAAACGGAGCCAGCGCCGAAAAGCAGGCGAGTCCGGACGCATGTCGACAACCACCAGCACAATCTCGCCCAGCAGGCACTGCACGAGCTTCCAGGTCTCTCCATCGCCGTGGAGACCACGGAGCACGCCGGCGTGGGAGCGGGAAATGTCATCCTCGACGAAGACGATCTCTTCGCCCTCGAGATCGAGGAAGCGATAGTCGCGGACGTTCCACGTCTCGACGTAGCGACCGCGGTGATCTTCGAATACATCGGGCCTGACGAGGCGCAGCCCCGGGATCTCGCGCGACGCCTGGATCTCGATCGCCATGCTGGCGGGCTGGCTCAGACCGCGACCGCTCGATGCGGCCTGCGGGCGAGTTGGGCACCGTGACGCCGAACGCCCGGTGCCCCGAGCCGAGGCCGCAGCGTCGGACGATCGACGGCCCTCCGCACCGCGTCGATGCGCTCCGGGGGTGCGAAGAGAAGCAGAAACCCACCGCCACCGGCGCCGAGCA
>JBCBCF010000301.1:0-4749 GCA_038530905.1 Acidobacteriota bacterium | reverse complement strand
TTCGCCCGGAAAGAGCTTGATGTGCGGCGCTCGAAACTCTTCGGGGTCGCGCGTGGGGCAGATCCAATGGTCGCTCACCCGCACGTCGTAGCTCGCGGAATTGACCTGCGCAGGCTCGAATGGCTCGACGCCGCCGTTGCGGCCCCACTCACGAATCCAGTGATCGGGTTTGATCACGACGTTCTCCGCCCGCCGGTCCCGCGGCGGCGATCAGTGGAAGTGGACGGGCGCGGTCATGTCATCGCGATGGATCGTGTCGACGAAGCGGATGACACGGTCGGCGAGCGACATGAAAAGCGTGGAGGTGCGGGCGCCGCCGCCGAAAAAGCGAACACCGCGCAGCAGCTCGCCGTCGGTGACGCCCGTGCAGCTGAAGACGATGTTGTCGCCCTGGGCAAGCTCTTCCGTGGAGTAGATCTTCGATAGATCGTCATAGCCGAGCGCGCCGAGGCGATCGCGCTGGCCTTCATCGAGGGCCACCAGCCGCGCCTGGATCTCGCCGCCCAGGCAGCGCATGGCGGCGGCCGTGATGACGCCTTCGGGCGCGCCGCCAACGCCGAGCACGGCGTGCACACCGGTGCCGCGCACCGCCGCGGAGATCCCGGCCGAGAGGTCACCATCGGGAATCAGTCGGATCCGAGCGCCGGCCGAGCGGATGTCGGAGATGAGCTGCGCATGTCGATCCCGCTGCAGGACGACGATCGTCAGATCGCTGACCTCTCGGCGGAAGGCCTTGGCGATGTTGCGCAGGTTCTCGACCACCGGCGCGTCGATATGCACCGCGCCGCGTGCGGTCGGCCCAACGACGATCTTCTCCATATAGGTGTCGGGGGCGTGCAGCAGCCCGCCGCGCTCCGCCGCCGCGAGCACGGCGACCGAGCCCGGCGCGCCTGAGGCGCAGAGGTTCGTGCCCTCGAGCGGATCGACGGCGATGTCGATCCCGACGGCCTCGCCATCGCCCTTGAGCGCGCCGACCTCCTCGCCAACGTAGAGCATCGGCGCTTCGTCACGCTCGCCCTCACCGATCACCACGCGACCGGCGATCGCCAGCTGATCGAGCGTCCGGCGCATCGCCTCGACCGCCACGTGGTCGGAATGGCGACCGTCGCCGAAGCCCATGGTGTGGCCGGCGGCGAGCGCGGCGCTCTCCGTCACGCTGATGAATTCGCGCTCGAGGGAGCTGCCGATCTCCACGCTTCCGGTCATCGGCCGGCGCCCTCGAGAACCGCCTCCCGGGGCGCGGCCGCGACCGCCGCAGGCTCCGACGCCGAGTCGAGGGCCGGCGCGTTGAAGGACTGTTCGCCGGTGATCGCTGCACCCAGGATCAGGCCGTGGATGTCGTGCGTGCCCTCGTAGGTGTAGACCGACTCGATGTTGAGCATGTGGCGGATGACCGGGTAGTCGTCGACAATGCCGTTGGCTCCGAGCACCTCGCGCGCCAGCTTGGCGCACTCGCGGGCCACCCACACGTTATTGCGCTTGCCGAGCGAAACGAGCGTGTGCGGCAGCTTGCCGGCGTCCTTGAGGCGGCCGAGCTGGAAGGCGAGGAGCTGACCCTTGGAAATCTCGCTGACCATCCACACCAGCTTGTCCTGCACGAGCTGGTGTGCGGCGATCGGCCGGCCGTTCCACTGCACGCGTTCCTTGGCGTAGTCGAGGGCGGTGACGTAACAGTCCATCGCCGCTCCGAGGCCCCCCCACGCGATGCCGTAGCGGGCCTGGTTGAGGCACATGAGCGCGTTCTTCAGACCGACCGTCTTCGGCAAGATGGCGTCGCCCGGAATGCGGCAGTTCTGGAAGCCGAGCTCCGAAGTGGTCGACGCGCGCAGGCTGAACTTGCCGTGCTGGTCCGCGCTGGTAAAGCCAGGGGTTCCTTTTTCGACCAGGAATCCGCGGATGCCGTCGTCGGTCTGCGCCCACACCACCGCGACGTCGGCCAGCGTGCCGTTGGTGATCCACTGCTTGGAGCCGTCGAGGATCCAGTCGCTGCCGTCGCGGCGAGCAACGGTGCGCATGCCGCCGGGGTTGGAGCCGAAGTCAGGCTCGGTGAGTCCGAAGCAGCCGATGGCCTCGCCGCTGGCGAGCGCTGGAATCCAGCGGTCCTTCTGCTCCTGCGAGCCGAACGCGTGGATCGGGTACATGACGAGCGAGCTCTGCACCGAAACGAAGCTGCGCAAGCCGGAGTCGCCACGCTCCAGCTCCTGCATGATCAGGCCGTAGGCGACATTGCCCAGACCGGGCAGGTCGTAGTCGGAAATCGTCGAACCAAAGAGGCCGAGCTCGCCGATCTGGGGCACCAGCTCGAGCGGGGTGCGCTCTTCGCGGTGGCATTCTTCGATGATCGGAACGACCTGCTCGTCGACGAAGCGGCGCACGTTGTCGCGCACCATCCGCTCGTCATCGGTGAGAAGGCCGTCGAGCTGAATGAAGTCAACGCCGGGAAAGCGCATGGAAAACCTCCGGGCGATCTTGGAATGTGTCGCCGTCTCGGGTGGTCGAACCGTCGCCCGTTCGTCGATCGGATTAGGTCGGAGCCGGCCTCGGGGACGCGGGCGGTCCAGGGAGCGGACGGGTGATCGGCGGCGGAGCGGTGGAAGCCTGGCGGCGCAGCCGCGTGGGGAGTCTAGGCGGCGTTGCCGCGCCGGCAGGATAGCACGCTGAGCTATGATGACCTTATGGGTAACTTCATCGGCGGCAGCGCTTATGCGATGGCGAATCAGGTCGCCGAAGGCTATCTGCTGGTCACTGAACGGACCTTTCGCCGACTGTCTCCGGGCGAGCTCGGACAGCTTGGTCTGGAGATCGACAAGCGGCTGCGCGAGATCCGCGGTGAGACGGTGCCGGTCGGCTCCGAGACGCAGGAGATTCAGAAGCGTCAGCGCAAGCTGCAGCGGCTGTCCGGCTGTCGCCAGATGTTGGCGAGCTATCGCCAGCGGCGCAGGATCTGATCGCAAGTCGGTCTGCTAAACTCAAGGCATGCCACCCGTGGAGAAGAGCTCCGACGATCGATCTCCCGAGGCCGCCGGCCGGCGCTCGACCCAGGAGCACGACTCGCTCTTCGATGCCGGGCCTGCCGGCCTGGCACCTGACGAAGACGAGCGGCCGCAGGTCCGCATCGCTGTCGGTAGTCGGTTCGATCAGATCGACCTCGTTCAGGTCGTGGTCGACGACGCGCTGGCGCGCCTCGGTCTGCCCGACGATCCGCGTCATTGGGTCGGCATTGCCATCCGCGAGGCGGTCGCCAACGCCATCAAGCACGGCAATCGACAGGATCCGGAGAAAAAGGTCGAGGTCGAGCTGGCCGTGCGCGGCGACGAAGCGGTGATTCGCGTCGCCGACGCCGGCGCCGGCTTCGAGCCGGCGGCGGTCGCCGATCCGCTCGAGCCCGAGAATCTGCTCAAGCCCAACGGTCGCGGCATCTTCTACATGCGCAACTTCATGGACGTGGTCGAATATGTTGACCGTCCAGGCGGTGGCACCATCGTCGTCATGCGCAAGCGACTGAGCGCGCTGTCCGAGTCGCCGGAACCGGCCTGAGATTGAGCGTTAGGGATTCATAGATCACGAATCGAGACCCGTGCCTCGCGCCGTCGGTCGACGGCCGCGGGACGTGAGGCACGTTCATGAGATCAACGCCGGATCAACCGACGGCAGAGATGAGGAGCCCGGAGTCATGAAGATCGACGCACGCCACGAGCAAGGCGCCACCATTCTCGTCCCGAAAGGGAAGATCACGATCGGCGAAGGCGATGTCGCTCTGCGCGGTGCGGTGCGCGAAGCCCTCGACGCGGGATCGGAGCGCATCGTGGTCGATCTCGGCCAGGTCACGACCATGGACTCGTCCGGCGTCGGCGAGCTGGTCAGCGCTTTCACCACGGTCAAGAATCGTGGCGGCAGGCTGGCGCTGGCGAATCTGCCGACGAAGGTGGTCGACATCCTCCAGATCACTCAGCTCATCACGGTTCTCGACGTCCACGACTCGGTTGACGAGGCGCTGGCCTCGTTCGGCTGACTCCGCGCGTCGCGTCCCGGCGCGCTCGCCTTCTGCTCATGCGCCGACCGTCCGTGCGGCGTCGTTCCAAACGATCCGGCCCGGAGGCAGCGTCGATCCTGGCGGGCCTCGCCGCGCAGGTCAACGCGCGCCTGCCGGAACTGCTGCCCGCTGCCGACGAAGAGCCGCGTCAGGTGCATCGCGCGATGCACTACGCGGCCACCGGCCAAGGCAAACGACTCCGGCCGGTGCTGACCCTCGTTGTCGCCGATCTCTTCGGGACAGCGGGTCCGAACGTGCTCGATCTGGCGTGCGCGGTCGAGATGGTGCACGCCTGCTCGCTGGTGCTCGACGACTTGCCGATGATGGACGACGCGACCTTGCGTCGCGGTCGCGAGACGACCCATCGCGTGTTTGGTGAGGACGTCGCAGTGCTCGCGTCCTACGGCCTGTTGAATCGAGCCTATGCGCTCGTCGCCGAACGGGCGCATCGACTTTCGCTCGAGCGCTACACGCCGGAGGATCTGGTGCACCTCTTGACCGAGGCGGTCGGCAGCCGCGGCTTGGTGGGTGGGCAGGCTCTCGATCTTGAGAGCACGCCGGCCGACATCGATCTCGAGCGTCTCGAGTTCATTCACAGCCATAAGACAGGTGCCCTCTTCACCGCCGCTGCGGAGCTGGGCGCGATGGCGGTCGACGCGCGGCGCCGCGATCTCGCGGCGGTCACCCGCTACGCCAAGAACCTCGGGCTGGCATTC
>JBCBCF010000300.1:0-4753 GCA_038530905.1 Acidobacteriota bacterium | reverse complement strand
TTGGCCGCAATTCGTCCAGCGGTGCGCCAGGCACGCAGGCTATTGGCAGCGATCGGATATTGAAGGAGCTTGTTGAGAACCGCGTCGGCTTCACCCGTGTCATTTTCGACGAGAATTCGAAAGAGTAGGAGGCAGTCTCGCAGTTGCCAATACTCGGTTGATTCCGATGATCGGAGTGAGCGCTCAAGTCTCTTGATCGCGGTGTCGAACCTGTGAAGGCAGCAATCCAGCTGACTCTCGAAGTGTTGCCCTGCACCGACATAGGCTGAAGAGGTGCTGGAAAGGCGCATGAAAGCTGCCCTTGCTTTCACTGCATCGCATTCTTGAAAAGCTCTGAGCCCATGCAGCCAGTGAATATACTCGAGCAGCCCTTCCGGTCGGCTAGTCGCAGTCTCGAGAGACTCTTCGAATGTTTCTCGATCGTCTCCGCGAAAGGCGTGGAAAGAAACATTCCCATGATCGAATGCTTCGTCTGAAATGTCTGCGGCTCTCTGAGCACTTCTAATGGCGTCTCGGAAGAGCCCAAGTCTGCCTTGGCACCTTGCGATCGATCGATAAGTCTCCGCCAAGTTGGCTGACTCGATGCGCGAGAGGCTTTGCAGGCTTTCAAGTGCTTCTGCATAGTTTGCGTGTTCTGAAAGATAAGTGCCTTCGGCTCGCAGTCGGTCAAATTCGGACAGTTGATGCCGCAAGGTCCAGGCTGCTTCGCTTGAGGTCAGCGGCGCCTTGAGTCGTCCGAGGGCTCGCTGGGTCCACGAAAGCAACATCCACGCTTCGGCAGCAGAAGGATCGGACTTCACTGCATGCGTTAAGACCCTTTCAGCCTGGCCCAGATTGCCTTCATAGTAGAGCATTCTACCTTGCCTGATTAGGCGAGTTGTGAGAGGGTCCCACTGAGTTCGGGCAGCAGATTGAAAGATCGTTGTGAGGGCCGCGACCCCTAGCAAGGCACGCCGCGTCCAGGTCCTTTGGTTGATTCTAATAGTTTCAGGTTGCTGCGAGATCTTCTCGAGAATTGTTTGGACCGAGCCCGGCCGATCAATTGCCTGAGAAGACAAACACTGTGAGATGATTCTAGAGATCGTGCTGTCCAGATTGTCGTCCTTGGAACTTCGATTTACCATCGGCGAAGTCCGCCAGGCTCCTTTAATCAATCCGCTCTGACGAGCCGAAGGAAGCTGATTCGATTTGGCAAACTGAAGCAACACCCCAAACGAATACAAATCACTCTGAACCGTCGCTGGCTCGCCTTCGAGGATCTCGGGGGCGACGTAGGCGGGGGTTCCCATGGGCGGGGCGTCTTCGCCTTCTCTGATGCCGATGCCGAGATCGACCAGGACGGCGCGTCCTTCGGGTTCGCAAATGACGTTCTCAGCTTTGATGTCGCGGTGGAGGATGCCGGCGTCGTGGAGGGCTTCGAGGCCCTGGGCGACGTCGATGCCGATGCGGATGACCTCCTCGGGTGGCAGAGGGCCCTCGCGCTCGACCCGCTGGGCGAGCGTTTCTCCTTCGATCAGCTCCATCACCACCGCGACTTGATCGTGGTGTTCCTCGATGCCGTATACCAGAGCGACGTTGTCGTGGCGGACCCTCGCGAGAAGGCGTCCTTCTTTCCAGAGATCTTCCTTCTTCTGAAGTTCCGGCCGATCCTTGTAGATCTTGAGGGCCACCTCGCGTTCTAGGCGTCGATCGAGCGCTCGATAGACGCGGCCGAACGCCCCACTGCCCAGGGTCTCGAGAAGCTCGTAGTGCCCCCAACTTCCTTCGGCGAGGAGCGCGTTCGTTTCTCGCTCGTCGTCGAGCTCGAAGAGCTGCGCCAGCGCCTCGAGAATCTCGACCATTTCTTGCTCTTCACCGTCGAGCCGGACGAGCGTCGTGGCGGTCGGGGTGATCCTTCGGTCGACGACGTCGAGGGCGACCGACAGAAGATCGCTAGGAGGCATGAAGCGTCCGCATGCGCTCTGCGAGTTTGACCAAGGCACGAGCCACCGCGACACGGGCGGCGTCTGGGGAGGGGTAGTCCAGCTCGTCGGCGAGGTCCCGGTAGGGCATTGACCACTCGAGCCGACTGATCACTGCCGCGCGCTCCCGTTCACCGAGATCTTGGAGCGCCCGTTCATAGCGCCTCAGCAGGTCGCGACCGATCACGATTTCTGCGGGAGTGCGGCCGTCGTCCACGATCGGTGACGGATCGTCCAGAAGGGTTTCTCGCTTCTTGCGGACTGCGTCACGTAGGCCGTTGAGCACCGCAGTGCGCAGATACGCCTGAAAGGCGCCGGAACGCTGCATCGCGTCGAGTCGCGAAATCGTGCGCAGCAGAGCGTCTTGAACCAAGTCTTCGGTATCGAGGCGCCCGCGCAGCGCATTCGGCACCCGGCCGGCCGCCCAGCGTCTCAGCCGCGGTCGATACCGCGACATCAACGCTTCCAGCGCACTGTGATTCCCGCCTCTTGCTTCGCGCAAGAGAACACGCGTGGTCGACACGCTAGGCCTGGGACCTCGTTCAGATGGGGACCATGAGATGACCTGGCGAGACGGCCCCGCCAGAGAAATCAGAGCCACAACCTTACCAAGAAATCTTGTTCGGTCGTCCGAGTTTGCGCGTCTAGAAAGGAGACTGCAGATCCCGCCCTCATGCTTGAAATGTCTGGAGGACTCATGACCCACGGCCCAACCGCTGGACCTCGAGAGTCAGCTCTCGCCCGATCTATGCCGCAAATTCAAGGCGCGCTTCTGCGCATCGCGCGCCGGCGCCGGCTGGCGGCGGCCGAGCGCGACGACTTTGTTTCATTCGCTCTGGAGAAGATTGTCGAGCGAGAAGATCGAATTTTTTCGGATGCGCGCGAGATCGACGATCTGCAGGCCTTTCTCTACACGGTCGCCGAACGCCTCTTTCTTGACTTCAACGATCACCGCTGGGGGCGCTGGCGGCCGCTGGCGAGGAGTCGTCGGATGGGCACGACGGCCGTCCGGCTGGATCGGTTGATTCGACGCGACGGTCTCGAGGTCGGCGAGGCGATGGCCCGGCTCCCGCGCGCACCGCGCACGCCAACGCGCAGTCTGCGTCGATGGGCGGGGGAGCTGCTGGCGAAGCGACGCCCGCGGGCGGTGGCGTGGGAGCGGCTCGAGCTGGCGGCGCCAGTGCAGCGCTCGCCGCTGGTTGACGAAGAACGCCGCGCCCTACGCGATCGCCTGCTCCCGGAGATTCAGCAGTCGTTCGGTCGCCTGAGCCTGGAGGAGAGGACGCTCCTGCGGCGGAAGTTCTTCGACGGTGAAAGCGGTCGCGAGATCGCTGAAGACCTCGGTTTGACGACGGCGGTCGTGTTTCGGCGCGTCTACGCCACCCTCCGGAAGCTGTCGACAGATCTCGAGGCGCGCGGCGTCGACCGCTCCGCGGTGAGACGCCTGACCGACTCCGACGGGGTCGCGGTCATTCCGCGCGGGGCGTTCGCGGAGGCACTTGACGGCGCAGAGAGGCGAAACGGCTCCACGTGAGCTAAGCCGGCTCAGGCAGACTCTGCTGCGCTTCATCCTCGGGTCCCAACGAGAGTGCTAGCGTGCATCGCGGCGTGGGCCGCGGCGGCGTGGAGCCGGCGCGCGCTCGCGCGGTGCCTGGAGGTCGATCGTGCCCCTCTTTCTGCCGCCGTCGGCGTCGTCGCTGCCGCCGACGCTCTTCTTCGTCGCCATTCTCGCCGTCGGCAGCTTCGGCTGCGCGGACGAGGAGAGCCGTCGCGGTCGGGAGCGACCGCAGCCGGCGGTCGAGGTGGTGCAGGCGCGTGTCGGGGCGCTGCCGCTCGAGGAGAGGCTGTCCGGCGTGGTGCGGGCGGAGAATCAGGTGGCGGTCCGCGCCGAGATCTCGGCCCTCGTGACGGAAGTTCTCGTGCGCACCGGTGATGCGGTCGAGGCCGGTGAGGCGCTCGTTCGCCTCGACGCGCAGGGGCCGCGCGAGCGCCTGCGCCAGGGCGAGGCGGCGGTGCGTCTGGCGGCGGCTCAGGCCGCCGAGGCGGAGGCGCGGGTCGTTGAGCTGGTGGCGCAGGTCTCGCGAACCCGCGCCCTGGCGGACGACGACCTGGTCAGTGAGCTCGCGCTCGAGACGCAGGAGGCGCGCCTCGAGGCGGCGCGCGCGGCGGCAGCTCAGGCCGCGGCGCGTGTCGACGAGGCGCGAGCGACGGCCGAGGAGCGGCGCGCCGATCTTGCCAAGACTGTGGTCCGAGCGCCGGTCGAGGGCCGCGTGGGCCGCCGGCGGGTCGAGGTCGGCAGCCAGGTCGATTCGTCGACCCTTCTCTTCGAGCTCGGCAGCCTCGACAACCTGGTGGTCGAAGTGCCGCTCACCGAAGAGATGCTGACCGTTCTGCGCGAGGGGCAGTCGGCGCTGGTGCGACCGTCGGACGGCGGCGAGCCGATCCGCGCTCGGCTCGATCGCGTGTCGCCGTTCCTTTCCGCCGGTAGCTTCAGCACGACCGGCGAGATCGACCTCGGTGATGCCGGCGCCCGCCTGCGGCCGGGCACCTTCGTCACGGTCGACATCCTGTACGGCGAAAGCGAGCGGGCGACCCTGGTGCCGATCAGCGCGCTGTGGGAAGACCCGCGCACGGGCATGCTCGGCCTCTACGTCGTCGGCGAGGATCCCTCGGCGGGTCCGTCGTCCGCCTCGACCGGCGTCTCGAGCGGTGCGTTGCCCGCAGCATCGTCGGCCCGCGAGACCGACGGCTACGCGAGCGACATCGACCGCGACGTGGTGTTCCAGCCGGTG
>JBCBCF010000299.1:0-4843 GCA_038530905.1 Acidobacteriota bacterium | reverse complement strand
GCCCAGCCGCAGGCCTCCGAGATCCGCTTCGAAGCCAGACGCAGACTGCGTCGCAACGTCGACGGTCCCGACTTCCAGCCCCAGGGAAATTTCGGCGTCATTAGCAAGATGGACTCCAGCATCGAGGCCCAGGGTGGCACCTTCGACATCGACCCCGCTGAAATCTAACTCGCCCGACCGGTCGAGAAATTGATTCTCTAAGAGCTCGAGACGAGGCCGAACGAACCAGTTCCCCTGAGGGCCAATGGGCTGAAAGAACTCGCTGTCCACGCTGTTGATGTCCCCAACCGTCACAACGGTCTGCCACTCCGCACCCCAGCGATTGAGCTGCGTGCGCCGGTAGTGCACCAACGCCAAGAAGTCAGAGTCTCCCTCGAGGTTGGCGTTGAGCGAGAGGCCCGCGCGCAGGTAGTGCGGCCCCCAGGGCTTGTCCTCCGTCTCGATGACCAGCCGCTGAGCAGCTTGCCCTGGCTCGATCCGGAAGTCGACGTTGGTGAACTCGCCAATCTGGAAGATCCGGTCGAGATCTTCCCGCAGCGCCGAAAGATCCAGCTGACCGCCGGGCTGGAGCTCGATTCGACTCGTGATCTGCTCTGAGGCAACGCGAGAGGTTCCAGCGACTTTGATCTCGTCGATCTGAATCGACCGATCGAGATCCGACGATTCGAGTCGATGCCGCGCCAGGAATGCCTGATATCGGCTCTCCGACACTGAAAATCTTGACAATGCGTCAGCGTGGACCCGGGTGGCCGACTCGCCCCGCTCAATCGCATCCGCGACGCGATCGAAATTCGTCGACTTCAGGTCCCCCAGCTCGGGCTGGATGTAGAGATCCCGATCGGTCAGCAGCCGCTTAGACTCCTCGACGTTCCGGCCGTTGATGATGGTGAAGGCTTGGTACAGCACGCCGATGGCGTTCTCGTCGCCCCTGAACTCGCGGCCGCTTCCGCTGATATCGATCACGATCAGCCGTTCGCCGCCCATCGCGCGTGCGACTGCGACCGGCAGATTCTCCGTGATGCCCCCATCGACCAGGACCCGCTTGCCGCGGGTGACCGGCGTGAACACGCCAGGCACCGCCATGCTGGCGCGCATCGCCTCCGCCAGACTTCCGTCCGCGAGCACCACCTTCGAGCCGTCGGCAAGGTCCGCGGCGACGGCCCGAAACGGAATCCTGAGTCGATCGAAGTGTTCAACTGCCAGAGTGTGGAGGGTCATCTGGCGGAAGATGAACTGAATCTTCTGTCCCGAGATCAAGCCCGACGTGGCCTTGAATCCGTCCTTGCCAACACCCAACTCAATGGGAAACAGAGGGAGCAGATCGTCCTGCTTTCGCCGAAACGGCTGGCGCCGGCGGGACGGCGCGTCGTTGAATGCGTCGACCCAGTCGATGGACCGAATCGTCTCGTCGAGAGCTGACGGCGACAGCCCAGAAGCGTAGAGACCGCCGACGATCGATCCCATGCTGGTGCCGGCGATGCAGTGCACCGGAACCCGGAGCTCTTCGAGCACCTTCAACACGCCGATGTGGGCAGCCCCTCGAGCGCCTCCACCGCTCAGGACGAGGCAGGTCCGAGGCAAGCCGTCGTCCGGAACCGCTGGCCCACCGCTCGGCGGCGCGGCGATCGCAACGCCACCGAACGCCATCCCAGCGAGCACCGCCAGCGCGAATGGCCGAACACCACCGAAGGTTCCAAGGATCCGGTGCAAAGGTCTCATGACGGTCGTCGCCTCCTTTTCACGCGACAGGCATGCCGCATGGAGGATTTTCTCTCAGTTGCCGGGTGTCAGCCCGGGACGTGGCAGCCTCGAACCGGCCCTCTATTCCAGGCCGAGCGTGAGGGCAGGATCTCCCAGAAGGTTGTAGAGCGACGAGACCTCGTCACGATTGAGGTCGCGCTTGGCTGCTGTCATGGCGTCACCCACCGTTTCACCCGCCAGGAGGCGGCGAACGACGATTTCCCCAAAGCGAGGCACTGTATAGAGGCGAGACGACGCGCCGAGAAACGCAAGGGCACCGCGATCTGCCGACAGCACCATCGCTTCGCCGAGAGATCCGGCACTCGGATGATCGAACGGCGCCGTCGAGCACGAGACGCTCACCACCATCGGCAGATGGCGCTGGGGACTCAGACGGGCGACATCCTCGCGATCGAAGAATGTGTCGTCGCCCAGCGTGTGAGAGCCCCCGAGCTGCCAGCTGTGGCGACTGCCGTGCCCGCTGAAATGAACCACCGACGGCGCCTGATCGAGAGCGGCGAGCAGGCCGGACGCGAGGTCGAGACCGTCGTCACGGGCCGACTCGAGGAGGGTCGCTCCCTCCGCCCGCAGGCGCTCTCTGGATCGCCGGGTCCGACCCAGGGACGGCGCCGTCCGGTCGCTGACCAAGAGAACGGTGGCCGGGCCCGGCCGGGGCTTCGATTCCAGATGACGGAGGATCTTCGCGACGACGTCATCCAGCTCAGGCCTTGACGCCACGGGCAGGCGGCCGAGCGCGAAGCGAGGCAATGCAGGAGCCATCGGATCCGCCGCGTAGAAGTGGTCGGACGCGGCCGCGCCAAACGGAGTGAACACGGTTCTCGTCGGCAGCAGGCCCCGCCCCGAGCCTTCGTCCGAGCTGTCCCGCTGGGGCGGCGCGAACCAATCGGCGTCTCCTACGAGCAGGACGAACCGCAGATCAGGAACTTGCGCATGGGCTCGGTCCAGGAACCTGCGGATCGCTTCAGTGGACGCTTCACCGAAGCCGTCACCGTCGAAGATCGCCTCGGCGAGGACCACGGCGACCCGCAGGCCGCGCCGACGATGGGCCTCCGCCAGGCGCTCGACGCCGGCAGCCAGAAACTCGGGCACGATCATCAAATAGTCGACAGAGTCCGGGAGACCCGGCGCGGGCCGCATCCGCTCGATGGCGATCGGGCGTCGAACGTGTTCTTCATCGGTGATCCAGACCTGCATCGATCGGTCCGACGGCGGTAGAACCCAGCCGCCTCGCGGATCCGGCTCGATCCACCTGCCGTCGGAGGTGGCCAGCCGCTCCCCCGCCGTCGCATCGGAATCGAGGAGAACGACAGGCTGATCGGACGCGTCGACCTGCCAAGGCTCAGGACCTCGCTGCAGACGCTCGACGCGATAACCGACCTCGATCCGATCGAGGTAGACCAGATCGATCAGCGGATCGCCATCGGGCAGAAGCCGGCGCGGCAATCGCAGCTCCAGCCGCTGCGAGCCAGGCTGCAGAGCCTCTTGAGGCAGCTCATCAAAAACGATGTGGTTGAGACGACGACCGTCCCAATCAGACGCTCCGATCGGGTGACCGTTCAGCCATGCCTCCAAGCGATGCTGGGACGTGCCGTCGGGAACCTTGGCCTCCGACCACCCGAGGACCCGCACGTGAATCTCGAGCTTGGGGTCGGTTTCGAGACGGTCGTCCAGCGCACCGATCTCGAGCGTGAATCCCGCAGAAGATTGGTGACTGATCGGCGTCCAGAACCAGGCCGAGCCCACCTCCTGCGCCAAGGCCGGACTCGAGAGCGGAATCCGCAGCCGATCGTGCTCGAAAATCCGCCGCCGCCGGGGCGCGGCGGTGTCCAGATCATCGGTCGCCTGCTCCTCGGCCCACTGCGCTCGATCTCCGGATGCCGGACTTCCCTGGCCCTCGAGATCGAGGCGCAGCGTCGCGGTCTGCGCGGCGTCGTGGAGCTTGACCGGCCAAAGCTCGTCGCGCACGGCCACGAAGCGCAGAGCATCGCCGGGGCCAAACTCGCCGTCTCCTCCATCGTCGAGCTGCAACGGTACAGCCTCGCCTCGATGGTCGAGGCGGAGCCCATCGGCTCGCAGCGGCTGACCGTCGAGGAAGCTCCGGAGGTCGTCGAAGCTCAGCGAGTACACACCGGGACGATCGACTGTGATCTTGAGCGTCCCGAACTCAGAGCCGTCGGCAGCCTCCGCGGCGAGGGTCTCCGCCGCGAAAGGCAGCAGAACGAACACCGCAACGACGGCGAAGCGGCGCGCACCGAAGAGGAGGGCCGAGAGCTGGTCCGCGAAGGCCATTCGCGAACGCTAGCGAGGGCGTGTCCGACGCGTCAATCGACGCTCGCCGAGCGCGAAGGCGGCCCGTTCACGTTCGCGCGTCGACGAAACGCTTGTCGAGACGGCCTGTTCTCGCTTCCGACCGGCTGACACAGCCTCGACCTCGCCTGGTGTGACCCCTGATCTCGGCCGACCGCGTGGTGTAGCTGAAGGATGCTGTGGCCAACCTCCACGTTTTGCCATCCCGCCTGCGAGTCTGGCGACGCCATTCCATCGCTCCTGAAACGTGAGATAGTCAAAACTCTTCGGGTTGTCATCGCCATCTTCGGATATCAACGAGGGCTGAGCGCTCTCTCGTCCATCGCGCGAGCTGGACCGAGACTGCGAACAAGGCTCCGGGAGTTGCCGTCACCGATGCGTCAGGATCTACACCGCGTCGCCGACCTCCGGTCGATGCTCGTCATCCTCTTCGCCTCTGCCCTCGCTTCAACCGCATCCTGGGCGGGTGTCGGCTCGGCGGATCTGTCGATCTCCAAGACAGACGGTGCCACCACGTCGGTCATCGGCGGGTCGGTGACCTACACGATCGTCGGCACCAACCTCGGTCCCGATGATGTGTTCGGAGCGACCGTCACCGACACCTTCCCGGCCGACCTCACCTGCACCTGGACCTGCGCCGCCTCCGCCGGCTCGAGCTGTACGGCCGCCGGCACCGGCAACATCAGTGACACGGTGACTCTGCTCGAGAACGGCACCGTCACCTACACCGCGACCTGCTCGATCTCTGCCAGCGCGTCGCCGGGTACCTTGGTGA
>JBCBCF010000298.1:0-4893 GCA_038530905.1 Acidobacteriota bacterium | reverse complement strand
CTCCGGGAGGCCCTGTCGAGCCAGCCGGTGAACACGTCAAGCGCTGACCGCCCGGCGAGATCACCCGACGGCCCGGAGGATCTGGTCGATGTTGCCTTCCTTGGCGCCGAAGACGACATGGAGACCGAGGCGGACGACGCTGAGATTGCGTCGGAAGACCGGGACCCCGTCGACGCCCTAGACGCTAGGACACCCACCGATCGACGGGCCGAGATGCAGCAGTGGCTGAACGCCTACGACGACGCCGCGCGGCCGCTGGCGACGGTGATCGAAGAAATCGACTTCGAGGGCTTCGACGACCAGCTGTGCGCCGAGTATCAGGAGGCCTTGCTCGAATTTCGACGGCTACCCGACGCGGCCGATCCCGAGATCGACGAGTTGATCAAATCATCGGTCCGCACGCTGCGACGCGCAGGCGCCGCCTGCCGCGCGGCGAACGAGAACGATTGGGCTCTGCACGTGACGCAAACCAAGCGCGCCACGCATGTGGCGCAGCGCCTGATGGACGATCGCTACGCCTACCAGGGGCCGCTCGAGCTGGAGCTGGAGAGCGCCGAAGGTCAGGTGCGCTCAGAGGCGTCGATGACCGGGCGCTTTCTCGCCGACAACCCCCTTTAGGACGTCGGACCCATCCGAGGCGTCGTTTCAGGCGGACGGGGAGCGATCGACCAGCGCCAGCGCCGCGGCGTGGAGGGCCGGCGGCGCGGCGAGGCCTGAGCCGCCCCACGGATGCGCCACACCGTCGAGATCGGTGAACACTCCGCCCGCCTCTTCGATGATCGGCTGCACGGCGGCAAGATCCCACGGCGAGGCAACGGGATCGATCATCACCTCGGCGCGACCGGTGGCGACGAGCGCATATCCATAGGCGTCGCCCCAGGTTCGGCGCAGCCGCGGCGCCGCCAGGAGGCGGTCGAGTCTCGACTCAGCTGCCGCGTGAGCCGACTCTCCCGGCACATCGCTGGTCACCAGCAGCCCGTCACCGAGCGCATCGATGGTCGATACGTGCGCCCGCCGGCCGTTCCACCAGCAGCCGCCGCCGCGCCAGGCGACCACCGTCTCACCGAGCGCCGGCAGGTGGATCACGCCGACCGCCGGCCGCCGCGCGGCGTCGGCCACTGCCACCAGCACGGCATAGAGCGGCACGCCGTGGATGAAGCTCTTCGTCCCGTCGATCGGATCGAGAATCCAGGTGCGCTCTCCCGAACCGACGTCTTCACCTTCCTCTTCACCGAGGATGCCGTCGGCCGGGAATCGGTTGCGCAGCTCGCGGCGCAGGAGCGCCTCGGCGCCGCGATCCGCACGCGTCACCGGTGTCGCGTCGGCCTTCCGCTCGACCTCGACCCCAACCTGGAAATCGGCGAGCGTCAGCCGCCCGGCCCGCCAGGCGAGATCGGCGGCGATCTCGGCCAGCTCCTGCCAGCTCGGCGTCGAGATCGTCATCCGCCGATCCGGCCCTGAGCAATGCCGGCTTCGACCGTGCGCAAGGTCGACTCCATCTGCGCGCGCAGGGCCTGCTGACGTTCGCCCTTCGCCGCGTCGTCGCCCGGGATGTCGGCGGCATACGGCAGCCGCTTCTGCCACAGCACCGTTCCGCCTTCGTAGACGCGAATCTCAAACGCACCGTGCACCGTGCCGAGGTCCTCCGCCTGCAGATGCAGCTCGCGATCGCCGTGCCGGAACACGCGGTTGATTCCGAGGATCATGCTCTCGTCTCCTGTCTGTCCGTCGCGCCGTCCGCCAGGAGGTCGACGGCGGGTCGTTCAGGGGCGTCAAGATCGAAACGCAGGCCATCTGCCGCGAGCTCAATGCGACCAGCGAAACCGCGCGCCTGGGCCGCCTGTTCCAGCCGCTCGAGGTCGAGCGTTCGATAAACATGGGAACAAATCATGCGCTCGACGCCGCTCGCCACCGCCACCTCGATCAACTCGGCGTCAACCAGGTGGCCACTGTCCACGATCGCCAAGCGGGCCTCGCGCAGGCTGGCGATCAACGAAGGCCCGAAGTGCGCATCGCCGGTGATCACGAACCGGCCGGCCGGCGTGACGAGCTGGAGGCCGTGATTGCCAGCCGGCGGCAGCGCCGGCCAGCCGAAGCGACGGTCGGCGATCTCGAGCGCTCCATCGCGCACTTCATGCAGATGCACCCGCCACGACGGGCGGCTTAAGTTGTCGACATCGAAGAGCGACAGCAGGCGCATCAGCTGAACCTCGAGGCCGCGCGGTCCCCAGATGTGCAGATCGCGCGTTCGCGGATCGATGCGCGACCACGCCGCAGCCTGCAGGTAAGGAACGAGATCCGATACGTGGTCGGGGTGGAAGTGCGAGAGCACGACGTGTTCGACGTCGTCCTGGCGCAACCCCAGCTCGGCCAGCCGATCGGCGATGCCGCGCCCCATGTCGAAAACGATGCGCAGGCCGTCGAGCTCGAGGAGGACGGACGACGCCTTGCGCCGCGTCTGGAGCTGGCATGTGCCCGTACCGAGAAGCGTCAAATGGGAAGGCATCGGCGAGCGAACGAGACGTGACGAAACGACGACGGGAGCGCCACGAGGCGAGTTTCTCCGTGAGTCTACAATGCGTCCCATGGCAGGAGACCCTTTCTCTGACGGCGCTCGAACGCCGCGCTCCAGCAAACCGCCGGCGCTCTTGCTGTGCGCCGGCTGGGGCACCCGCCTCGGGGCAGCCGGCGTCGCGACGCCGAAGCCTCTGCTCGACATCGGCGGACAGACGATCCTCGATCGTCTGCTCGATGCGTTGCTGAGGCTGCCGGGGTTGGGCGACGTGCACGTGGTGTGCAACGAGGCGCATCGCGACGCCTTCGCACGTTGGGCTGCTGGCCGACGTGCCGCACCCGAGGCCGGCTTCGGCGATCGACGGCTCGAAGTGCATCCGAACGGCCGCTCGACGCCTTCGACCCGGCGCGGAGCGGTCGGCGATCTGCGATTTCTCCTCGAGCGCGTGGCGACCCCCGCCGGAGCGCTGGTGAGTGCCGGCGACGGCATCTTCCTCTTCGATTTCGGGCGCTGGTGGAGTGCCTTCCGCGAGCTTGAAGCGTCCTGCCTGCTCGCCGTCAAAGAGCAGGATGCAGCCGACCTGCGACGTTCGGGGGTGCTGCGGCTGGGCACCGACGCGACGGCCGACGGCAAGAGACTGGCCGACGGCGCAATCATTCGACGCGTTCTCGCCCTGGTGGAGAAGCCGCACAACCCGCCGTCGTCCTTCGCCTGCCCGGCGCTCTATGCCTTCGACACAGTGGCCCTTCGGCACGTCGGCCCGTATCTCGACACCGGCGGTGGATCCGACGAGATCGGCCGCTTCGTCGCCGACCTCGCGATGCAAGATCGGCAGCTGTGGGCCGTTCCCGTCGCAGGCGAGCGTCTGCACGTCGGCGATCCGGCTTCACTGGCGACCGCGCGACGACGCCTCGGAACCGAGCCGGCGATGGTTCCGTCGGCGACGATGACGAACGCTGATGTCTCCCGAGGCGTAACAACGGCGGAGACCGCACGTTGTGCTGGCGAAGACATCGCGAGGAGAGAACCGTGATCGCCGCCTTGGCCCCACATCCCGATCCGCTCGACGCCCCGGCGCACGACGCCGACGCCGCGAGCGCCGACTTGGAATCGATCTTCCGACGACACCACGGCCGCGTGTTCGGCGCCGCCTACCGCCTGGTCGGCAACGCGCAGGACGCCGAGGACGTCGTCCAGACCGTCTTCCTGCGGCTACTGCGCCGCGGAGACACCCTTGACCTGAGCCCCGACCCCGGGGCCTATCTCGGCCGCGCGGCGGTCAACGCGGCACTCGACCTTCTGCGTCGCCGCAGCCGCAGCCGATCCATCCCCCTGGACGACCTCGATCCCATTCCCGGCGCCGACGCCGGCAGCGACCCGGAGCGCCGGCAGGCATCGCGCGAGATGCGCCGCGGCCTGCGCCAGGCGCTGCTGGGTCTTACCGATCGCTCGGCCGAGATCTTCGCCCTGCGATTCTTCGAGGGGCTCGGCAACAAGGACATCGCCGAGCTCTTCAACATGACGCAGAGCGCTGTCGGCGTGTCGTTGCATCGCGCCCGCAACCAGGTCAAGAAAGAGATCGCCTCGTTTGCAGGAGACGCTTCCCATGCCCACTGATCACGTTGATCCCGCATCGACCCCAGGCGGCGATCCACTCGATCGCCTGCTCGACCGTGTCACCGACGACATCCGTCGTGCCGAGCCACCTGCCGACCTGCTGAAAGCCGCCGAAGAACGTGGCTGGAGGCGCCTGGCCCAGCAGCGTGAGGCGGGTCAGGAAATCCGCCTGATCGGCGGCACCGAAAGCGGTGGGCGCCGACGACGCCGGGCCGCCAAGCCGACCGAGCCCAGCGTTCGCATCCTGCCCTGGGCCATCGCTGCCGGCCTGCTGATCGCCGTGCTCGGCGCCTGGCTAGTGCTCGGTCGCATGGCGTTCGGCGGCCCGAGCGCCGAAGTGCAGACGGTCGACGGCGACCTCTTTCAGATCGCCGGCGCGTCGCACTTGCCGGTGGCGAGCGGCGATCCGATCCACGAGGGCGACGTGGTGCGCACCGGCCGCGACCAGGGCGCCGTGCTGCGCCTGGACGACGGCTCCCTGATCGAGATGCGCGAGCGGACCGAGCTGTCGATCGACGAAGGGCTGCGCGGCACGACCCTTCGGCTAGCGCGCGGCAGCGTCATCGTCGAGGCCGCGCCGCAGCGCGACCGCAAGCTGCACGTCGAAACCGACGACTGTCTGGTGTCGGTGGTCGGCACGATTTTCTCGGTCGATCACGGCACAAAAGGATCCCGCGTCTCGGTCATCGAGGGCGAGGTCCACGTCGATACGCGACGCGACGAGACCGTGTTGACGCCCGGCATGCAGATCGCGACCGACG
>JBCBCF010000297.1:0-4896 GCA_038530905.1 Acidobacteriota bacterium | reverse complement strand
AAGGTGCGCAGCTTCGAGTTCTTCCGCATCGAGGCGACGGAGGAGGGGGTGGTCTATCGGCCGTCGCCGAACGGTGTCGAAACGGTGGCGTTTCGGCTGACCGAGACCGCTTCCAGCTCGGCGGTCTTCACGAATCCCGAGCACGATTTCCCGCAGCGGATCGCCTATCGAAGCGACGACGGTGCCGAGCTGGTCGCCACGATCTCCCATCTCGATGGCTCGGACCCGATCACGTTTCGGATGTCGTCGATCGAGTGCGACACCCTCTAACCCTGCCCGAGTCGGTCGACGGCGGCAGAACGACGGGCACGAAAAAGGCCGGCGAGATGCCGGCCTTCCGCGTCTAGAGGCGGGGTGGATCGGTGATTGGTGAGATCGATTGAGGCGCTCCTGGCCGCTCAGCGCCTCCAGGGGCGGTAGGCGGGCCGTGCCCGACAGCTCCAGCCGGCGCGGACGCGATGGCTGATCGTGTCGTAGGCGACGTCGTCAGCCACCACGGCGATCTTGCGGTGCGCCTCGTAGGGTGAGTGACCGTAGGCCGCCGGTCGTGTCCGATGGTAGATCAGCTCGTCGACCGCGCGCCGCAGCGCCTCCCGGCTCTCGGCGGCCACTACGTGCAGCGTCTCGCGCCCGGGCGGTCCTTCGATGCGGAAGCGATAGCCGCGCGCCGGAAGGTCGTAGGTCACGCCACCTCGCACGAAGTGCTCGCGGTCGTAGCGGTTGGGAAAGATCCGATGCGTCTTACCGCGCGTGTCGGTGTCGAAGATCGCGACATAGGCGTCCGCGTTGGTGCGGAACGAGATCTCGATGGTCTCTCCGACGCAATACCGCGCGTTGGGGCCCTTCGAGGTCCAGAGGTCGACGTTGATCTCAGGGACGACCTGGATCCTCTCGACGCGAATCTCCTTGGTCGCCGGAAATCCGTCGGCCATCGAGGTCATCGGCACGAAGAGCGCGACGACGGCCAGCACCAGCGTGAGGCCGAAGGTGTGGGGATGCGGAAAGGCGGTGGGGGAAGCGAGTCTCATGGCGGACCTCCTGGGTCGTTGTCCGCCAGTCTGAGAAAGCAGGAGTCGTGCCAGGTCGGGCGAGCGAGAAAAGGCTGTCGAATCAGTGGTTTACACGTTCGATACAACTGAGATTGTCCTCCTGGGAGGACGGGGCATCGCGCGCGCCAACGTGCCCCGAACCGAGGAAGCAACGCATGGCTCCGCTCGGCCGCCGGCGGGCTCCCCGGCTCGCCACGGGGTCGCTAAGAGGCTCTTGCCGCCTCGACGACCCGGGCGCCGGCTTGTCTCGCTCCGGCGATGTTCCGCGACGTCGGCCCCAGCTCGAGCTCGGCGAGCGGCCCGGTGACGAAGACGCGGGGATGCCAGCGAAGCGCGGCGTCGACGATCGGGTAGCCGCAGCTCGCGCAGGGCAGCGACGCCGAGTCGATCAGGGTGTCGATCATCGAGCCGCCGGGGCGGGCCGAGGCGAAGCCGGTCGCCAACAAGACGCGGTCCGCCGCGAGCTTGGAGCGGTCCATGAGCGTCAGAACGACGCCGTCAGCTTGCGCATCGAGCTGGTCGACCTCGTCTTGATGCCAGAGAAGTTGGCCGCGGTCGATGGCTCTGGTGAGCGCGCGTCGAACGCCCCGAGGGACCGATCCCTGGTTGCGAGCCGTGGAGATCAGACTCCGTCGACGATCGAAGCTCCGTTCGCGTCGGAAGCCGGTCATGAGCTTGGGACCGAGCCAACCCGGATCGCTGTCGAATTGATGCTGGCGCAGCGCGTGGCGTGAGACGAGATGCACAGCGTGGCGTTCGTCGAGGAGGCGGAGCGCGACGAGGCCCGCCGAGATCCCGCCGCCGATCACCACGACCGTCTCGCGGGTCGCCGGCCACCCGTCGAACCCCGGTTCGAAGACGTGGCGCACGCGAGCGTGATCCCGCGGTGCCCACTCCGGCCAGTCCGGGTGGTCGCTCACGCCGACCGCCAGCACCAGGTTCCGCGCAGCGATCTCCTGCCCGCTCGAGAGCTGAACGCGGACCTCTTCGCTGCCGACCGCGCACGCTGCGACTCGATCCTGGATGTGCAGGTCCGCCAGCCCGAACGTTTCCACCACCTGGTCGCAGTGAGCGTTGAAGAGATCGAGAGCGGGTCGGTTGTAGGGTGACGCGAAGAGTCCGGGTCCTCGACTCTTGCGCTTGCCGGCGAAGCGCTCGAGCGACCAGGGGTCGAGGTCGATGTGATGGACCGACGGCGAACGCAGATAGTTCATTCCCGTCGTTTCTGCGCAGGCCCGCCAGCGCGCCAGCAGCTGATCTTCCGGGTCGACGATGCGAAGCCGCTCGGACGGGACGTCGGCCTCGCCCAGAAGGCGGGCGGCGATGTGCGCGCCGTGGACTCCGCCGCCGACGATCAGCCAATCCAGGTCCGCCGGCATCTCAATCGGTCTCAGCCGTCGCAATCGCCGCGAGATTGGCGATCAGCCAGGCCGAGGCGGCCATCACCTGCAGCCAGTCGCCGGTGGAGCTGATGCCGTAGGTCAGCATGCTCGCGATCCAGCAGAGGCTGGCGGCAGTTTGGCCGAGCCATTCCACCCGCAGCGCTCGCTGGAGCCGGCTCCGGCCGGGCGCTGCCGAGGCGGCGCGTTCTCCATCGCCCTTCAGCATGCGCACTCCTGGCCGCAGCACGAGAGGTCATCCAGGTACATGCCCCAGGTGCGGTAGTCCTCCAGCCCTTCCGCCCGCAGATTCAGCGAGTTCGCGATCGCTTTGGCAACGACCGCGAAGCGCTGGCGGTACTTGTAGATGAAGCAGAAGATGTGTTCGTCGTGACGAACCGACGCACCGCAAAGGAAGAGCCCCGGGACCCGCGTTGACTCGTCGTTCTCGGTCAGGAGCGGCAGGCCATCGCCGCGCAGGTCAAAAAGGTTCGCGACCAGCGTATGACTCCCGACGAACCCTCCCGCGAAGAGTGGCGGGACAGACGTGCGAAATCGCCGTCCGTCCCGAGCGACGACCTCGTACTCCGAGCCCGACTGCGAGACCGCGGTGATCGGCGTGTCTGGGAAGAGCTCGACATTCTCTTCGAACGTCGGGCGCCGCGTCCGTTCGAGCGAATACGTCGAGAGCGCCACGCTGGGGTCCGAGCTGGTCGACTCCCACGGCCGCCCGCTGTCGAAGAGCCGCACGCGCTTGCCGCGTTTGGCGAGGTGGAAGGCCGCGTCGACGCCGCTTTCGTAGCCGCCGACGATGATGAAGTCGTCCCCTTCCAGCTCCGAGTACCGAGGAATGGTGGCGGTGTGGCGGCAGAGCGTGCTGCCGGAGAAGCCGTTCAGCCGTGGGTATTGGAAGTCGCCGGCTGCCCAGATCACGTGTCGTGCGCGGACCGTTCCAGCGTCCGTTTCGACCTCGAACTCCTCGCCATTGCGGGTGATCGACATCACATCGGTGTGTTCGCGAACCGGCAGGTCGAAATGCATCGCGACCAGCCGCAAATAGGCCGCGTACTCTCGACCCGTCGGATGCTCGACTTCGAGAGTGAAGGCCGGCGACGTGCCGATCGCGATGGAGTTCAGGTCGAGCATGCCCACCGAATTCGTCGCGAACGAAGGCGTGATGAAGCGCATCTCGGCAGGCCATGACGCGAAGGACGCGCCGATCGTCTGGCGTTCGAGCACCACGAAGTTCTCGATGCTGGCGTGCCGGAGGGCGATGCCGACGCCGATGCCCGCCGCACCGCCGCCGACAATGACTGCGTCGTAGAGATGTCCTTGCGACGCCATGCTCAACTGCTCGCGCGCCCGGTCATCTGAAGCTCCGGGAAGGGATTCGGCAGCTCGGCCCAGGCGCGGCTGTCGCGGGATGCAACCTCCTTGTCGAGCAGGCAGGCGTCCAGGCGAGCGCGCACTGCTTCCTCGTCCATCTCTTGGCCGATGAAGACGATGGCCTGGTGGCGATCTCCGTAGCGCCGATGCCATCCCGGCTGCTGATCCGGTCGGTGGCCGTCGGGGTGGTTCCAGCGGTGGCGGGGCAGGGCGGCCCACCACATGCCGGCCGGATTCACGTCGCTGACGCCGCCGGCCTGCGCCCACTCATAGGCGACCCGATGGTCGGCCGCGACCCAGAAGAATCCCTTCGATCGCAGCACGCCGCGCCAGTTCTCCTTGTCGTGGAAGAAGGCCCACAGCTTCTCGGCGTCGAACGGAGAGGATTCCCGATAGGTGAAGCTCGAGATGCCGTACTCCTCTGTCTCCGGCGTGTGCTCCCCTTCGAGCTCCTTGATCCAGCCGGCGGAGCTTTCGGCTTTCTCGTAGTCGAACAAGCCTGTGTCGAGGACGGACTCGAGGGGCACCTTGCCTCGCGTCGCCTGGAGGATCTTGGCGCCGGGATTGAGCGCCCGCAGAACGGCCTCGACTTCGAGAGCCTGCTCGCCCGAGACAAGGTCCAGCTTGTTGAGCACGATGACGTCGGCGAATTCGACCTGGTCGATCAAGAGATCGGTGACCGTGCGTTCGTCTTCGTCGCCCAGGGACTCGCCGCGGTCCTGAAGCGCCTCGGCGGCGTTGTAGTCCTTCAGGAAGCTCGCGGCGTCGACGACGGTGACCATCGTGTCGAGGCGCGAGACGTCGCTCAGGCTCACGCCGGCGTCGTCCTCAAAGGTGAAGGTCTGGGCGACCGGGATGGGCTCTGAGATCCCCGTGGACTCGATCAACAGGTAGTCGAACCGCCCGTCCTGAGCCAGCCGCGACACCTCGGCGAGCAGGTCCTCGCGCAGGGTGCAGCAGATGCAGCCGTTGGTCATCTCGACCAGCGTCTCTTCGGTCCGCGAGAGCTCGGCGCCACCGCGCTCCACGAGCGCCGCGTCGATGTTGACCTCGCTCATGTCGTTCACGATCACGGCGACCCG
>JBCBCF010000296.1:0-4926 GCA_038530905.1 Acidobacteriota bacterium | reverse complement strand
GCGGGCGGTCCGTCATCGGCGGAGGGCTCGGCGATCTCATCGTCGACCACGCCGTGCAGCGCAAGAACGTAGACCGGCACTTCGGCTTGGCGCACCATCGATCGGACGGTCTCTGGATCGAGCCGGCTGGCGTTGTCGCGGCCGTCGGTGACGAGCAAGGCGGCGACTCGGCCGGCGCGCGCCTCCAGCCGGATCTCCGGCAGCCAGGCCACGGCGTCGTGCAGTGCCGTGGTACCCCACGCGCGCCAGCGATCGGCCGCCTCGGCGAGCACGGGTCGCTCGACCGTGAACGGCACCTCGACCTCGGTCCGGCCGGCCGCGAACGACGCGAGAGCGACCTGGTCGTGCGCGCTCGCCCGCTGAGTGACGCAGTCCAGAGCGCGACGGCCCGCCTCCAGCTTGCCGCCGTTGGCCATGCTGCCGCTCAGATCCTGCAGCACGACCAGGGAGAACGGTACGTCGCGATCGGCATCGAAGCTGGCGATGGGCGTCGGCTGGCCGTCCACCGCCAGGCGAAAGTCGTCGCGTTCGAGGCCCGTCGCGAGGCCGTCAACGCCTCGGACCACGGCCGGCACGAGCACCCAGGACACTGATAGCTCGTCACCGAACGACATCTGCTCATCGACGTCCGTGGGGGCCGTTGCACCGGGAGGGTCGGCCGATGCGGAGCCGACGGCAAGGAGCGCTCCGAGCGCCGCGGCGATCAACGGTCCCGCGCGCCGGGCCCGATCCGCGCAGAAGGTGTCCAGTGGCGCGAACGTCGGCATCTTGCAATTATAGCAAATCATCAATAAGTCTCCGGCGAGGCGTCTGCCAGGGATCTCGGCAGCCGGGCGCAACACGGTGCGTCGAAACGGAGCAGTCGCGTTCGACCGGCGGCACGATAGCCTGTGCCGATGACCTACGGGTTCCGCTCATGATCGACGACGCGCGCCGGGGTGACGCCGAGGAGGCGGAGTCGCCCGCCGAAGAGGCGCCGACACCGCCGAGCGCGGTGATGGTCGACCTGCGAAATTTCTCGATCCGCTGCGGGCACTGCGATCAATATCAAACCGTCGTCGCCTACGCGCCGCTCGACGACACTTGGAATCTCTACACCTACGAGTGCGACGGGCCGTCGTGTGATCCCGACATGACCCGGACCTACCTCGAAGTGCCGCGTGATCTCGACACCTTCGCGCGCCGTGATCCGGCTTGGCGCGGGGGGAAGCGGCACGCTGGCGCGGCGCCTCCCGAAGAAACCTGAGGCCCGGCGCGGCCGGCTCCCTGTGCTACCCTGCACCGATCTCGCGACGCCATCACCGCGCTCCTCGAGACCGGCTTCGACCCCGGATGTGTCTCGACGGAATCGGGTTCGGAACCGTCTTGGAAAGACGGCGATCCCCAAGCGGTCGGCATCGCGTCTCCTGAGATTCCTAGGATTCCGGTCCCCGACGAGCCGCGTCGGTGGACTCGAGCGCTGCGAGACGGAGGTCAGATGTCGAAGATCGTCCACATCGTCGGAACCGGCACCATCGGCGAGCCGCTGATCGGCCTGTTCTCGGATTTTCGCGACAAGCTCGGCCTCGACGAGGTCACGTTCCACAAGCGCACGCCGCTGCCGCACGAGCGCGCCCGCATCGAGCATCTAATGTCGCGGGGCGCCCGCTTGGCGACCGACACCGATCGCCGCGCGGCGTTCGAGGATCTCGGCCACACCGTTTCCTACGAGGCGCGCGAGGCGCTTGAACGGGCCACCGTTGTCATCGACTGCACGCCGGTGGGCAATCGCAACAAGGACGATCTCTACTCTTCCCTCGACGGGCCGCTGGGCTTCATCGCCCAGGGATCCGAGAAGGGATTCGGCAAGCCCTACGCCCGCGGCATCAACGAAGAGGCGCTGGTGCCCGGCGACGACCGATTTGTCCAGGTCGTCTCGTGCAACACGCACAACATCACCACGCTGCTGAAGACGCTCACGGCGGGCGCAGACGGACAGCTCGAGCTCGACCGCGCCACCTTTGTGTGCATGCGGCGGGCCAACGACATCACGCAGGTCGACTCGTTTGTGCCGGCGCCGTCGGTCGGCAAGCACGACGACTCCGAGTTCGGCACCCATCACGCGCAGGACGCGCATCGCGTGTTCTCGACCCTTGGCGAGAATCTGAATCTCTTCTCGAGCGCCGTCAAGCTGAACACTCAATACATGCACTCGCTGTGGTTCAACCTCCTGATGAACCGCGACACGAGTCTCGAGGAAGTGCGAGAGCGCCTGCAGGCCAACGCTCGGGTGGCGATCACCGAGAAGCGTCACGCCAATCTCATCTTCAGCTTCGGGCGCGACCACGGCTATTACGGTCGCATCTTGTCGCAGACCGTCGTCGTCGATCCGACCTTGACCGTGCGCCACGATCGCGAGATCTACGGCTTCTGCTTCACGCCGCAGGACGGCAACTCCCTGATCTCGTCCGTCGCCGCGACGCTGTGGCTCATCGAGCCCGACTGGGCGGCGGTGTCCGAGCGCCTGAAGCCGATCCGCCGCTGGGTCTACCACGAGATCTGACCGCCGCCGGCGGTCGTCGACGATGAGCGACGACTCACCTACCAACGACGGTGACCGCGGGAACGAACGGCTGCCCGGAGACGAGCGGTCGAACGATCGACCAGACCGCTCCGGCCGTCCTTCGCGCACGGGGCGCGGCGGTCGCGGTCCGCGACCTGTGCCGCGCGGCGATGGGGAGTCGGGGCGTCGCCGTGGTCTCTTCCGCGACGGGTTTCGCAAGCCTCGACCGTCGGACGCAGCCGATCCCTCGGTCGGTGCAGGTGTTGAGGATCGCGAGCGTCGCTCGCACCAGCGTCCACGAGGTGATGGCGGGGCGAGGCCGCGGCGTATCGGTGGCCGCGACGGTCGTCGCGGCGACCGGGCGGAAAGTGGTGGCGACGCGCGGCGGACAGGCCGGCCTCTCGGTCGCCGCGGTGAGGGTCCGCGCCCACGTCCGGACGGCGCCGGTGACAGAGACGACACCCGCCGTGGCCCGCGAGGTCGTGGCGGCGGAGGGAGAGGTGACGGCCGCGATCGCGTGGACCGGGCGGATTCAGGCCGAAGGGCCGGCCGGCGTGACGAAGGCGTGCGCGACGACCGACGACGCAGCGACCGTGGGCCGGGGGAACGCGACGATCGTAGGTCGCGAGGACGGGACGACCGCGGGTCGCGAGGACGCGACGAGCGCAGGCCGCCGGGACAGGATGATCGCGGGTCGCGCGGCCGCGACAACCGGCGCGACGGCCGCGCGCCGCGGGAACGCGGCGATCGAGATCACGATCGACCTGCACGCCCGCGCGACGATCGGCGATCCGGAACGCTGCGTCGCCTGGCCAAGCTCGAAGAGCTGGAGCTCGAGATCGAGAAGATCGTCTTCGGCGGCGACGGTCTCGGCCGTTTCGAAAGCATCCCGATCTTCGTGCCGCGCACGGCGCCGGGCGATCGCGTCCGCGTTCGGCTGACCGAGCGGAAGGCGAGCTTCGCGCGTGCCGAGGTGCTCGAGCTGCTCGAGCCCGGCGCCGGCCGCCGCGAACCACCGTGCCCTGTCTACGCGCGCTGCGGTGGCTGCGATCTTCAGCACCTCGACGACGCGACCCAGCTTCGGGTCAAGATCGAGGCGGCCCGCGAGGCGCTGCGGCGACTCGGCAAGGTCGAGCTGCCCGGGGACGTGGCGGTGGTGCGCGGCGACAGCTTCGGCTATCGCCTGCGCACGCAGCTGCAGGTGGCGACGACCGATCGCGGCCGTGAAGTCGGCTATTTCGCGCGGGGCAGCCACGAGTTGGTGCCGGTGGAAGGGTGCCCAATCCTCGTGCCCGAGCTCGATCAGCAGCTCGGCGAGCTGCCTGCGCGCCTGGCGGACGACGAGCACCGTCGCGTCGACCTCACCGCGGGGGACGGTGGGAAGATCACCGTGTCACCACCGATCGGAGAGCTGCCGACGGGCGAGGTGACGACGCGGGTCGGCGACCTTCAGTACGCTTACGATGCGCGCTGTTTTTTTCAGGCGCATCGCCAGCTCCTGCCGCGCCTGGTTGAGGAGGCGCTCGGCGACGCCAGCGACCCCGAGGGAGAGGCGTTCGACCTCTTCGCCGGCGTCGGCCTCTTCGCGCTGCCCTTGGCGCGGCGATATCGCCGGGTCGTGGCGGTGGAGAGCGACCGCATCGCAATGCGTTACGCCCGCAAGAATGCGCGCACCAACGGAATCGACAACGTCGAGCTGGAAGGCGTGTCCGTCGAGGCATTCGTGCCCACCATGCCGCGGGGGGCCGCCCGCGTGCTGGTGGATCCGCCTCGCGGTGGCCTCTCCGAACGGACGCGCCGTAGCCTTCGGCTGGCGCGTCCGCGGCGGCTGACCTACGTCTCCTGCCAGGCGCCGACGCTGGCGCGCGATCTGGCCGACCTCGGCCGCGTCTTCCGCATCGACCGGGTCGTCTTCCTCGACCTATTTCCTCAGACCGGCCATCTTGAGACCGTCGTGCACCTCTCGCTGCGCGACGAGGAGCCGCCGCGTGAGTGAGCCTCGCACCGCCGCCGACCCGTCAACCGCCGAAGGCGTCTTCACGCTGGTGCTGGCGAAAGAGGACTTCAAGTTCTCGAGCGCGCACTTCACGCTTTTTGGTGCCGAGGACGCTGAGACGCTCCACGGCCACAACTATCGCGTCGCTGTCGAGCTGGTTGGTCGCCGTCTCGACGACGACGAGATGTTGGCCAGCCTCGTCGAGGTCAAGCGCGCCATCCGTGCCGCCTGCGCACGACTCGACGAGCGGACGTTGATCCCGACCGCCAGCCGCCACCTGACGATCGAGCAGATCGATGATCACGTCGAGGTCGCTTACGGCGCGCGTCGCTACCGCCTGCCGACGGACGACGTTCTCTTGCTCGATCTCGGCAACACGTCGATCGAA
>JBCBCF010000295.1:0-4952 GCA_038530905.1 Acidobacteriota bacterium | reverse complement strand
AGCGTCGGGGCGCCGTCGGCGGCGAGAGCCGGATGCTCAGGTGCCGCGTCGGGCGTGGGCGTCGGATTTGGATCGTCGCTCATCGCGTCGTCCTCCAGGGTGAGTGAACCGACGGGCGCCGTCGCGTGGCGACGGAGCGCCTCATTCCGTCGTCACGGTGTTCGGGGCGTCGTCGCGCGGGCCGTCTTTCTCAATCGCGCCGTCATCCAGCGCCGCCCGCAGGGCGTGCCAGGCGAGCGTGGCGCATTTGACGCGGACCGGGACCCGGCGCACTCCTTCGAGCGACGCGAGCTCGCCGAGCCCCTCGGTATCGACCTCCGCATCGGCGTCGGCGCGCACCATGGCGAGGAATTGTTCCCCCAGCGCGCGCGCCTCGTCGACGCGGCCGCCGGCGATCGCCTCGGTCATCATCGATGCCGTGGCGGTCGAAATCGCGCAGCCGGCGCCGTCGAACGACGCAGCCCGGATCGCCTCACCGTCGAGCTCGAGGAAGACCTCGACCTTGTCGCCGCACAGCGGGTTGTGGCCGCGGGCGTGGTGAGTAGCATCGTCGAGCGGCCCGAAGTTGCGCGGCTTGCGGTAGTGCTCGAGGAGTATCTCCTGATACAGCTGGCGTAGATCGGACATCATCCACCTCAGCCAAAGAGCTCGCGCACGCGATCGAGGCCTCTCATCAGGCGATCGACGTCGTCGAGCGTGTTGTAGAGACCGAACGACGCTCGGGCCGTCGCCGGCACATCGAGGCGCTCCATCAGCGGCTGTGCGCAATGATGCCCGACGCGGATCGCGACCCCTTCGCCGTCGAGCACGGTGCCGATGTCGTGCGGGTGGACGCCGTCCATGACGAACGAGGCGACCGCCGCCTTGTGCTCCGCCGTGCCGATGAGGCGCACGCCGTCGATCGCCGCCAGCCGCTCCGAGGCCGCTTCCAGAAGCTGCGCCTCGTGACGCATGGCTCCGCTGCGATCGAGCGCCGACAGCCAGTCGAGGGCGGCGCCCAGACCGACGGCACCGGCGATATTCGGCGTCCCGGCCTCGAAACGGTGCGGCGGCTCGGCGAAGGTCGTGCCGTCGAACGAGACCTCGCGGATCATGTCGCCCCCGCCTTGCCATGGCGGCATGTCGGCGAGCCGCTCGCCGCGCCCCCACAGCACGCCGACGCCGGTCGGGCCGTAGGCCTTGTGCCCCGAGATGGTGTAGAAGTCGCAGCCGATCGCCTGCACGTCGATCGGCACGTGCGGCGCCGCTTGCGCGCCGTCGATGAAAGTCGGTACGCCGCGCTCTCGCGCGGCATCGCAGATCTCGGCCACCGGGTTGATCGTTCCTAGGGCGTTCGAGACGTGCACCAGCGACACCATCTTGGTGCGTGGGCCGATCCGATCGATGAGGGCGTCGACGTCGAGCTGGCCTCGATCATCGATCGGTGCCACGCGCACCGCCGCGCCGGCGCGCTGGCAGACGAGCTGCCACGGGACGATATTCGAGTGGTGCTCCATCGCCGTGACGAGCACCTCGTCGCCGGGCGACAGCTGCGGCGCGACGAAAGCGTGAGCGACCAGGTTGACCGCTTCGGTGACACCGCGCACGAAGATGCAGTCGCGGGTCCTGGGTGCGCCAAGAAATCGACGAGCGCTCTCGCGCGCTGATTCGAAAGCGTCGGTGGCGCGCTGCGACAGCGTGTGCACGCCGCGGTGCACATTCGAGTAGTCGTGGGCGTAGAGGCGCTCGACCGCGTCGATCACTGCGCGCGGCTTGTGCGCCGAGGCCGCCGAGTCGAGGTAGACGAGCGGACGGCCGCCGATCTCTTGGTCGAGCACCGGAAACTGCGCTCGCACCGTCGCCGCGTCGAAGGCTGGCGTCGGCTCGGCGCCGAGCGTCGCGACCGTCGGGCCGGTGGGCATCAGACCGCCTGGCGCACCGTGTCGCCCTTCGGAAGGCGGGTGAAGAGGAACTCCTCGAGATCTTGGCGCACCGTGTCGAGGCGGATCTCTTCAAGCACCTCGCCGGCGAAGGCGTACGTCAGAAGACTCTTCGCCGCCTCGCTCCCGATGCCGCGGGAGCGCAGATAGAAGACCGCCTCGTCGTCCAGCTGGCCGGTGGTGGAGCCGTGCGTACAGCGCACGTCGTCGGCGTAGATCTCGAGCTGCGGATTCGAGTGGGCGATCGCGTCGTCGGACAGCAGAAGATGCTGGCTCGACTGCTTGGCGTCGGTCTTCTGTGCGTCCTGATGCACATTGATCCGGCCGTTGAAGACCGCACGCGAGCGGTCCTCAAGAATGCCCTTGAACAGCTCGTAGCTGTTGCAGTGCGGCATCGCGTGGTCCACCTGCATGTGGTGGTCGACCAGCTGCCTGCCGCGCGCCAGATACAGGCCGTTGAGCGTGCACTGGATGCCCTCGCCGCCCAGGTAGGCCTGGATGTCGTTCCGCACGACGGCGCCGCCGTGGTTCACCGAGTGGGTGAAGAACCGGGCGTCGCGGTCGAGGTGGATCTTGAGAGTGCCGAGATGGAAGGCGTCGAGGCTCTCTTCACCGAGGCGATAGTGATCGATCGTCGAGTTGCGGCCGCCGACCACCTCGGTGACCGGACAGGCGAGATAGCGCTCACCCTCGAAGCCGGCGTAACTCTCGACGATCGTCGCCTCCCCGCCCTCTTCCACGACGAAGAGGTTGCGCGGCATCGAGGCGATCGGCATCCCGCCGGCGTCGGTGCCGATGAAGAGGAAGTGCAGGCTGCGCTCCACCCGGAGGCCGCGCGGCACATAGACGACGGCGCCGTCCTCGAGCCACGCGCCGTTGAGGGCGACGAACGGGTGATCCGCGTCGGCGTGCCGTCCGAGGTGAGGCAACACGTGCTGCGGAATCTGCTGGAGCGCCTGGGCGAGGCTGCCGACGAAGACACCGGCCGGCAGCTCTTCCGAGTCGGAGAGCGCGCGCGAGAAGCGGCCGTTGACGAAGACGAAGTCGAGGCAGTCCGGAATCCGGAAAACGTCGAGCTTCTCGCCGGTCAGTCCATGCGGAGTGGGCGCGTCCGCATCGAACCCGGGACCGTGCCGGAACTCGGTCCGAGCGATCGGCGCCAGATTGGTGAAGCGCCAGTCTTCGAGGCGAGTCGACGGAATGCCGACCTCGGCGAAGCGCTGGCGTCCGGCACGCCGGAGCGTCGCGACCTCGGCAGGGACCGCGGCCGCGCGCTCAAGGAAGTCGTCGTGGCCGGCGAGCAGACCGGCTGCCGGAGAGGTGACAGTGGCGGTGGCGGTCATCGTGTGGCGGCCTCAGGCGCCGACGGGCGCCGCCTCGGCGCGCGCCGAGGCCTCGATCGCGTTGTAGCCCTCGGCCTCGAGCTGGTGAGCCAGCTCCGGGCCGCCCGAACGCACGATGCGACCGTCGACCAGCACATGCACGTGGTCGGGCTCGATGTAGTCGAGCAGGCGCTGATAGTGCGTGATGACGAGGAACGCTCGACCCTCACCGCGCATCGAGTTGACACCCGAGGCGACGACCCGTAGCGCGTCGATGTCGAGACCCGAGTCGGTCTCGTCGAGCACCGCCATCTTCGGATCGAGCACGGCCATGTGGAAAATCTCGTTCCGCTTCTTCTCGCCGCCCGAGAACCCGTCGTTGACCGGCCGCTGCAGCAGCTGCTCATCCATCTCGACGAGCTTCATCTTCTCGCGCGCCAGCTTGAGGAAAGAGACGGCGTTCACCTCCTCCTCGCCGCGGTGCTTGCGGATGTCGTTGAGCGCCGCCTTCAAGAAGTAGGTGTTCGAGACGCCGGGAATCTCGACCGGGTATTGGAAGGCGAGGAAGAGGCCTTCGCGCGCGCGCTCCTCAGGTTCCAGCTCGAGCAGATCTTGGCCGGCGAAGGTCACCGATCCGTCGGTGACTTCGTACTCCTCGCGCCCGGCGAGAACCTGGGCGAGCGTGCTCTTGCCTGACCCGTTGGGTCCCATGATGGCGTGGACCTCGCCGTCGGCGATCTCGAGGTCGACACCTCGCAGGATCTCGGCGCCGTCGATGCCGGCGTGTAGATTGTCGATCTTCAGCATGGTCAGGGGGTCTCTCCGTGAGTCTGTCGGGTCCGGCCTCGGTTGATCGATGCCTCGGTCCGAAACGGCGGCGCGTGAGCGATGGCGGAAACGAAAGGCGCGCGGCGACTAGCCGACCGAGCCCTCCAGGCTGATTTCGAGCAGCTTCTGGGCCTCGACGGCGAATTCCATCGGCAGCTCGCGGAAGACCTCTTTGCAGAAGCCGTTGACGATCATGGACACGGCGTCTTCTTCGTCGATCCCGCGCGACTTGCAGTAGAAGATCTGGTCTTCGCCGATCTTCGACGTCGTCGCCTCGTGCTCCATCTTGGCCGAGGCGTTTTGCACGTCGATATACGGGAAAGTGTGAGCGCCGCACCGGTCGCCGATCAGCATCGAGTCGCATTGGGAGAAGTTGCGGGCGTTCTCGGCACCCTGGGCAATCTTGACCTGGCCGCGATAGGTGTTCTGTCCGCGCCCTGCCGAGATGCCCTTCGAGATGATCGTCGACCGTGTGTTCTTGCCGATGTGGATCATCTTCGTGCCGGTGTCGGCCTGCTGGTAGTTGTTGGTCAGCGCCACCGAGTAGAACTCACCGATCGAGTCGTCGCCTCGCAGCACGCAGCTCGGGTACTTCCAGGTGATCGCCGAGCCGGTCTCGACCTGGGTCCACGAGATTTTGGAGGCGCGGCCGGCGCAGAGGCCGCGCTTGGTGACGAAGTTGTAGATCCCGCCCTTGCCCTCGGCGTCGCCCGGATACCAGTTCTGGACCGTCGAGTATTTGATCTCGGCGCCGTCGTGAGCGTAGAGCTCTACGACCGCAGCGTGAAGCTGATTCTCGTCGCGCATCGGCGCCGTGCAGCCTTCGAGGTAGCTGACGTGCGAGTCCTCGTCGGCAACGATCAGCGTGCGCTCGAATTGGCCG
>JBCBCF010000294.1:0-4966 GCA_038530905.1 Acidobacteriota bacterium | reverse complement strand
TCCGTTCGGGCTGATGCTCGTGCTCGCGCTGCTCGGTGGGTATTGGCAGCTCCGCAGCGAGCTGCTGCGTCGGGGGCTGGGCGATGATGAAGACGCCAGCGCGATCACCTTCGCCTGTGGCTTGATCGGCATCCTCGGCGGCAAGATCTACTACGCCATCCTGGTCGGCGATTGGGGCGCCGTCTTCGACCGCGCCGGCATCGTTTGGTACGGCTGCCTGATCGCGGGCGCCGCCGCGTTCATCATCACTGTGCATCAGCGCGGGCTGCCGTTGCGCCCGACCCTCGATGCAGCGGCGCCGGCCTTGCCGTTGGGCTACGCCATCGGCCGCATCGGCTGTCTGCTGGTCGGTGACGACTACGGGGTGCCGAGCGGCGTTCCGTGGGCGATGACCTTTGAACAAGGTCTGCCGCCCACCACCGCTGGCAATCTGCGCGACTACTTCGGTGTCGATGTTCCCGCTTCGATTCCCGACAGTCAGCTTCTCGCGGTCCATCCGACGCAGATCTACATGTCGCTCGCCAGCTTTGTGATCTGGGGTTTGGCCCGATGGCTCGGGCGGCGGGCCGACCTCCGGCCGGGACGGCTGCTGCTCGCGGTCTTGGCGATGATGTCGGTCGAGCGATTCCTGGTCGAGTTTCTGCGCGCCAAGGACGATCGCTTCTTCGGTCTCTTCACCGTTGCGCAGCTTCTCAGCGTCGTGATCGTGCTTGCCGTGGTCACGATCTTCTGGCGCTGGCGGGGTGCCTCCGAGGCGGAGGCTGCCGCTTGAGACCCCATGACAGGTCGGTGCCGCGGGCACTGTCGATCGCTGGCTCCGACTCCGGCGGAGGCGCGGGCATTCAGGCCGATTTGGCCACCTTCGCGGCGCACGGCGTCTTTGGCACGACCGCCGTCGTCGCGGTGACGGCGCAGAACACCCTCGGAGTGCGTGCGGTCGAAACCGTCTCGCCCTCGCTCGTCGTCCAGCAGATCGACGCGGTGGTCGAAGACATCGGCGTCGACGCGATCAAGATCGGCATGTTGGCCAACGCGGAGCTCGTGCGGGCCGTTGCCGAGCGGCTGGCCGCCGAGGATCTCGATGGCGTGCCGATCGTTCTCGATCCGGTGATGGTCGCCTCGAGCGGCGACGCCTTGCTCGAGCCGGCGGCCGTCACTGCCCTGCGAGAGACGCTCGTGCCGCTCGCGACGCTGGTGACGCCGAACCTTCCGGAAGCTGCCCGTCTCGCCGAGCTGCCGTCGAAGCTGCTGGCAGAGGAGGGCGAGGCCGGTCTGGCGGCCCGTCGACAGGCAGCGGAGCGACTGCGGGCGGGAGTGGGAACCGGCTCGACGCCGGCCGTGTTGATCAAAGGAGGCCACGGCCAGGGTCAGCGCGTCGTGGACCTTCTCGTGACGGCGGACGGCGCGCGACGCTTCGATGCGCCGCGCCTTGATCCCGGTGGCGGCGGTCGGACGGTCGGCGGCGCCCACGGCACCGGCTGCACGCTTTCGTCGGCGGTTGCGGCGCGTCTGGCTCGCGGCGAGTCGCTGGTGCAAGCCGTCGAAGGGGCTCTCGCCTTCGTCCATCGGGCCCTCGACGCGGCGCGGCCGGTTGGCGGCGGCCCGTCGCCGTTGCACCATTTCTTCGCCGCCGACTTGAAGGCCTTGAGCTGATGAGCGACCTCCGCGACCGATCGGGTCTTCCCGCAACCGAGCTGCCGGTCGATCTCTTGGTGGTCGGCGCCGGTCCGACGGGCATCGCGATCGGCGCCGAGGCCCGCAAGGCGGGACTTTCGACCCTCCTGATCGATAGGGGTGGCCTGTGCGCCGCGATCCAAGCATGGCCGATCGACCTGCGCTTCTTCACCACCCGGGACAAGCTCGAGATCGTCGGCATGCCGTTCTCGATCCCCGAGGATAAGCCGACCCGCCAGCAGGCGCTCGCCTATTACCAGGGCGTCGCCCGCGCCTTCGATCTGCCGCTGGCGCTCTTCGAGGAGGTGACCGCCGTTGACCAGCTCGATCAGGCAGGTGGGTTCGTCGTCGAAACCCGCGCCGTCGACGGCCGTCGGGACGGCGACGGCCGGCCGCGCGTCGTGCGCCGACGGGCGCGGGCCGTGGCGCTCGCCACCGGCTATTTCGGTCAGCCGAAGCGCCTCGGCGTGCCGGGTGAAGAGCTGAGCTGGGTCCGCTCCCGCTACCTCGAGCCGTGGCAGCATTTCGGTCAGCGCGTCCTGCTGGTGGGCGGCGGCTCGACGGCCTCCGAGACGGCGCTCGATCTCTGGCGTCACGGCGTTGCCGTCACCCTCGCTCACCGCCGAGCGGCGCTCAAGTCGAGCCTCAAATATTGGCTCAAGCCGGATCTCGAGAATCGGATCGCCGAAGGCTCGATCGACGGCCGCTTTGAGACCGTCGTCGAGCGCTTTCATCCCGATCGCTCGGTCAGCCTGCGGGGACCGGGCGGGGCCGAGCGGCTCGCGGTGGGTGCCGCCTACGTCCTGATCGGCTACCACCCGGACTTCGAGCTGTTGAACCGCTGTGGGGTCGAGCTCCACGGTGACGACCGCCAGCCGGTGCACGATCCCGAGACCTGCGCCTCCAATGTCCCGGGGCTCTACGTTGCCGGGACGCTGCAGGCGGGCCGGCGGACCAATCGAATTTTCATCGAGAATTCACGCGATCACGGGGCCAAGATCGTTGGCCACCTGCTGACGACCGGACGGACAGGAACCGCGCCGGATCGAGCCGTGCCGAGCCTCGCCTCGGTAGGCTTGGATTGAGTCGGGAGGCTTCGACTGGTGCCGTGGACCGAGTGGGCCGGCTGCCGAGCTTGATACGCTGCTGATCGGTCGTCACCCCGTTCCGACTCCCTCTTTCTTCGTCGCCATCCATGCCTGTTGACTCGACGTTCCTTCCCTTGTCCGCCCTGCTGCGTCGCGGCCTCTTGATGGTCCTTCTCAGCGCTTTGGCGATTCCGTTGGCAAGCACGGCGCAGGCGCCGGACGAGGCCGCCGCGCCCGTCGAGACGCCGCCGCTCGGCGAGCGGGTCGACGTCAACGTCGTCAATATCGATGTCTACGTTCGCGACCGCGACGGTCAGCCGATCACCGGACTCGAAGCCGACGATTTCGTGCTCGAGGTCGACGATCGCGAAGTGCCGATCTCGAACTTCTACTCTGTCGAAGATGGCCGCGCCGTCGTGCCCGGCGCCGTCGCGATCGCCGCGCAGCCGGTGGTCGGCGAGCAGGTGGAGCGCCCGGTCACCACCACGGCGCCCGAGACACCGGAGGATCAGCAGTCCCACCTGGTCGTCTACGTCGACAACTTCAATCTCAAACCCTTCAACCGCAATCGGGTCCTGCGCGCCGCCCGCGGATTCCTGCGCGAGGACGTGGTGCCCGGCACTCGCGTCATGCTGGTGAGCTACGAGCGCAGCCTGAAGGTGCGGGAGCCCTTCACCGAGGATGTCTCCAAGGTGTCTTCCGCGCTCTACGACCTCGAAGATCTGACCGGCTTCCGAGTCCGTGCAGACTCTGAGCGGCGCGAGATCCTCTCGACGGTCTTCGAAGAAGAGCTCGACTCTCAGTTCTATGTCTCCGGCCGCGTCGGCCAATACGCCGAGTCGATCTACAACGACATGGTGTTCACGCTCGACGCGCTGACCGAGCTGGTGACGTCGTTCGCGGGTCTGCCTGGACGCAAGGCGATTCTGTACGTCAGCGAAGGTCTGCCGCTGCGGCCCGCCGAGGACATCTTTCACGCCATCAGCGACCGGTTTCGCGATTCGAGCGTCCTGCTCGAAACCCATCGCTACGACCTGACGCGGCGCTACGACTCCCTCGTCGCCCTCGCCAACGCTCACCGCGTCACCTTCTACACGGTGGATGCCGAAGGGCTCCGCACCTATTCATCGATGGAGGCGGCGACGGCCAGCTATTACGCCGGCGCCTCGCGGATCGACTCTCAGTACATCTCGAATCAGCAGATGCCGCTGCGGCTCTTGGCTGGACAGACCGGCGGCATCGCCATCCTGAACACGAACGGCTTCGACGAGCCGCTGGATCGAATGGCGGCCGATCTCGGGACGTACTACTCGCTGGGCTTCATATCGTCGGCACAAGAGGTTGGTCGCTATCGCGAGGTCAAGGTGCGCCTGCGCAACAAGCAGCGCGGTGTCGACCTGCGATATCGCGACGGATACCGCGACCGCTCGATCGCTCAGCGGATGCGCGACGGGGCCGTCGCGGCGCTGCAGTACGGCCTCGAGAAGAACCCACTGGAGGTGACGCTGGCCGGCGGCGAAGCGACGCCGCATGAGGGCCAGAATCAGTTCCTGATGCCCCTCGTGGTGCGCATCCCGATCGGAGGGCTCACGTTCTTGCCGACGGGCGACGTGCACCGTGGGCGCGTTCGGCTTTACGTCGCAGCGCAGGATCTCGAGGGCGGGCTTGCGGAGGTGCAGGAGGTACCGGTGCCGATCGACATCCCGACTGCCGAGATCGACATCGCCCGCACGAAACTCTACGAGTACCGATTGACGCTGCTGATGCGCGGCGGCCGCCAGACGGTGGCGGTGGGGGTGCGCGACGAGATCGGCGCCGCTGCGTCCTTCGTGACCGCGTCGACCCGCGTCGGCGTGTGAAGCGTCGGCAAACCTACCGACCGCGACCGACGGGCCACGAGACGAATCAAGACGGAGAGAGAGACGACGTGCGAATGACTTGGATCGGAGCCCTCCAAGACCTGGGCCATTCTGTGATCGACCTGGCGAAGGCCGAGGTCGATGTCGGCCTGGCGCGCCTGAAGCGCTCGGTCTTCGAGCTGCTCAAAGTGGTGATCTTCGCCGTCCTGGCGCTGATCATCTTCTTCTACCTGCCGTTTCTCGTGCTGCTGACCGGGATCGACGCGCTGCGTGCCCTGGCCGGCTGGCCGCTGTGGGCCGCGGCGCTCACGCTGCTCGGCATCTTTGTGTTGGCGATTGCGCTGT
>JBCBCF010000293.1:0-4988 GCA_038530905.1 Acidobacteriota bacterium | reverse complement strand
AGGTCGCGAGATCGTCGATTTCTCCGCCGGTCAGCCCGATGTCCCGTCGCCCGCGGTGGCCATCGACGCGGCATGCGAAGCGCTGGCGGCCGGCAAGACCCGCTATACAGCCGCAGCCGGCATCCCGGAGCTGCGTCGCGCCATCGCTCGGCGATATCGAGACACCTACGGTGCGCTGTGGAGCGAGAGCGACGTCGTGGTGACGGTGGGAGCCAAGGCGGCCCTCTACGAAGTCATGCAGATTCTGCTCGACGACGGTGACGAGGTCATCCTCCCGACGCCGGCGTGGGTCAGCTTCAGCGAACAGATTCAGCTCGCCGGCGCGCGTCCGGTGACGGTGCCCATGTCGGGAGACGACGGCTTCACGCTGCATGCCGAGCCGTTGATCGCCGCGTGCACCGAGCGCACGCGGATGATCCTGGTGAACTCTCCGTCGAATCCGACCGGCGGCGTCGCGACCGCCGACGATCTGGAGCGGCTGGCCGCGGTCGCGGCCGAGCGGGACGTCGTGCTGCTCTGCGATGAGACCTACGAGCGGTTCGTGTGGCAGGGCGAGCATGCGAGTGGTGCCTCGCTGGCGGCGCGTTGGCCTGAGCATGTCGCGGTCGTCGGATCGTTCTCGAAGACCTGGTCGATGACCGGTTGGCGTCTCGGCTGGCTTGCCGGTCCGCGACAGCTGGTGGACAAAGTCGGCGAGCTGCAGAGTCACCTGACGAGCAACCCGACCGCCTTCGCCATGTACGGCGGCCTGGCGGCGCTCGAGGGCGCAGACGAGGCGGTCGAGCGCATGCGGAGTGTTTTTGCTCAGCGTCGCGAGCTGATGGTCGACGGGCTGGCGCGCCTCGACGGTGTTCACTGTCGACCACCGGCCGGTGCGTTCTACGCCTTCCCGGACGTTTCGTCGGTCTACGGCGGGGCGGTCAGCGACTCGATCTCGTTCGCCGAGCGCCTGCTGCAGGACCACGGGGTTGCAACCGTGCCGGGGGCGGCCTTCGGCAGCGACCATCACGTGCGTCTCTCGTTCGCCTGCTCTCAGGACGAGTTGCGTCAAGGCCTCGAGCGCATGGCCGACGCGCTGGCCGCGCTGCGCCCCTGAGCGCGGAGCGCCATGCTGCAGATCCGCGGCCTTTCTCGCCAGTTCGGCGAGGTGACGGCGCTCGACGGCATCGACCTCGAGGTCGCAACGGGCGAGACCGTCGCGTTGATCGGTGCCAGCGGCTGCGGCAAGTCGACCCTGCTGCGTTCGATCGTCGGGCTGGTGGTGCCGGATGCAGGCGCGATCACCCTCGACGGTGAGCCGCTCGTCGAGGTGGGCCCGACCGGCGCACGCTCGCCAAGCGATCCGACGTGGCGGCATCGGCTCGGCTACGTGATTCAGGAGGGTGGCCTCTTCCCTCATCTCGACGCGCGGGGCAATCTGGCCCTTCAGGCCCGGACCGTCGGCTGGAGCGAAGAGCGCATCGACGCGCGGATCGTTGAGCTGTTCGAGCTGACGCGGCTCGAGGCGGCCCATCTCGAGCGATTTCCGGCTCAGCTGTCGGGCGGCCAGCGCCAGCGCATCGGCCTGGTTCGGGCCTTGATGCTCGATCCGGCGGTGCTCCTGCTCGACGAGCCCCTCGGTGCCCTCGATCCGCTGATTCGCGCGGACCTGCAGCGCGATCTGCGCACCATTTTTGAGCGGCTCGGGAAGACGGTCGTTCTCGTCACCCACGACCTCGCGGAGGCGCGCTTCCTGGCGCATCGCCTGGTCTTGATGGACGCCGGGCGGGTCGTCCAGCAGGGCCGTTTTGAGGACTTGGTCAAGCGGCCGGCCGACGCACGCGTGCAGCGCTTCGTGGCCGCACAGCGCACGCTCCATCTCGAGAACGCGGGCGAGGAGGCTGCCGAATGAGTCGCCGCGCCTTCGGCGTCGCCGCGCTGCTTGCTTGGTTCTTGGGCGTCCTGAGCATCGTGCTCGTCGGCGTCTGGATGCCTGGCGAGGCGGCCGGCGAGCGTGCGGCTGGCGAGAGTGTTCAGCGGGCCGTCGTCGGCTCGAAGAAGTTCACCGAGTCGGTCATCCTCGGCGAGCTGGCGCGGGCGGTGGCACTGGCCGAGGCGCCGCAGGCCGAGATCGAGCATCGAGATCAGCTCGGCGGCACGCGGGTGCTGTGGAACGCCCTGCGCGGCGGCGACATCGATCTCTACCCCGAGTACACGGGCACGATCGCGCAGGAGATTCTCGGCGGCGACGTGGCAGGAGATCTGCCCTCGCTGCGGGCGGCGCTTGCTGCCCGCGGCGTCGCCATGGGCGAGCCGTTGGGCTTCTCCAACACCTATACCCTGGGCATGCTCGCTCCGGAGGCGGAGCGATTGAGCATCGCCACCATCTCCGACCTGCGTCTGCATCCGGAGCTGCGCCTCGGCTTCACCAACGAATTCATGGACCGCGCGGACGGCTGGCCGGGCCTGCGCGTCCGCTACGGCCTGTCGCAGAGCGCACGCGGGCTCGACCATGACCTGGCCTATCGTGGCCTTTTGGCCGGGACTCTGCAGGTCATCGACCTCTACAGCACCGACGCAGAGATTCGCGAGCACGGTCTGCGCACGCTCGAGGACGATCTCGGCTATTTCCCCGACTACCGAGCGGTGTTCTTGTGGCGTGTCGATCTGGAGCGGCGGTCTCCGTCGGTGGTCGAGGCGGTGCGCCGTCTCGAAGGAGCGATCGACGGCGAGACGATGATCGCCATGAACGCGCGCGCCAAGATCGACCGCGTCGCCGAAGCGCAAGTGGCCGCCGACGTGGCCGCCGAACGCTTTGGCGCCCGCGTCGAGGTGCGCACAGAGACCCGCGCCGAGCGCCTGGGTCGGGCCACGCTCGAGCATCTGACGCTCGTCGTCGTGTCGCTCGGCGCGGCGATCCTGGTCGCTGTGCCGCTCGGCGTCTTGGCGGCGCGGCGCCCGCGGCTCGGCCAGGTCCTTCTCGGCATTGCCGGGATCTTTCAGACGATCCCATCCCTGGCGCTTCTCGTCTTCATGATCCCGCTTTTTGGCATCGGCGGGCCGCCGGCGATGGTCGCCCTTTTCCTCTACAGCTTGTTGCCGATCCTGCGCAATACGACGACCGGCTTGACCTCGATTCCGGCCGAGCTGATCGACTCGGCGCGCGCGCTCGGCCTCGACGCCCGCCAGCGACTGCGTCACGTCGAGCTGCCGCTCGCCTCGCGATCGATCCTCGCTGGCGTCAAGGTGTCGGCGGTGATCAACATCGGCACCGCGACACTTGGCGCGTTGATCGGCGCCGGTGGCTACGGCCAAGCGATCCTCACCGGCATTCGGCTCGACGATCTGGCGCTGATTCTCGAGGGCGCGATCCCGGCAGCGCTTCTTGCCCTCGTCGCGCAAGGGGGATTCGAGCTGGTCGATCGCTGGCTGGTGCCCCGCGGCTTGCGTCTCGAGGAGTGAGCCTGGGGAGAGCGCGACGGTCGGCGCGCCTAGCCTGCGCCGTCGACGGCGATGGCTTGTGACTGCAGCGGGCGGCGGAGGCGCTCGAGCGTGCGGCGGGTGATCTCGCGATCGAGGCCGTGGGCTCGACGGAGAAGCGCGGCCGATGCCTCGTGGTCGCCATCGAGCGCTGCCAGCCTGGCTTGGGCGATGAGCATCGGGATGCTCGCGTTGCCGAGAGCGGCGGCGCGCGCGATGCGGCCGCGCGCGGTGTCGAGACGCTGCGCGCGAAGTTCCAGCAGGCCGAGCGAGACCCAGGGCGGCGCATAGTCGGGAGCGAGCTGAGTGGCGCGGACGTAGGCGGCATAGGCCTCGTTCGGCTGGCCCAGGTCTTCGAACGCGATGCCGAGATTGTGGAAGCCGCGCGGCTCCTGGGATGCGATGGCGACGACTCGCTCAAACTGCTCGAGCGCCTCCTCCGGCTCGTCGCGGGCTAGGTGCAGCGAGCCGAGCTGGAAGATCGACGCGGGATCGCTCGGCGCCAGCACGACGGCGCGGCGGGCGTCGGAGAGCGCTCCGTCGATGTCGCCGAGGTGCTGACGGGCGATCGAGCGGAAGAAGTGGTCGCGGAAGGGCGGCTCGGCGCCGACGCCGAACCAGTCGATCGCCGAGATTGTTGCCAGACCGAGCGCCAAGCCCAGCGCGATCGCTCCCTGGCGCCGGTCGAGAGCGAACGCGCCGGGCCGTCCCTTTCGTGCTCTCCAGAAGTCGAGCACGGCTGGCGCGATGCCGCCTGCGAGCACGGCGAGGGCGGGCCACATCGGCAGGCGGAACCGCGCCGCGACGAAGAAGAGGATGACGCCGACGCCCCAGAACCCGAGAAACGCGAGCGGCCAAAGCAGCCGGCGGCGTGCGCCGACCGCCCATGCGATCCACCCTCCTGCGCCGGCGAGCGCGAGGAGGAGGGCGAATCGCACCGGCAGGCGCCCGAGAATCGGCGACTCCTCAGCGGCGGCGAAGGCGAAGCTTCGGTTGTTGGCGATCTCGTGATTCCAGACCAGCCAGACCATCTTTCGGCCCATGAGGGCGAGCCAGCGCTGAGGCGCGGCGGCGATGTCGTCGACCGTTCGCCCGAGCCAGTAGGCGCTCGAGGCGTCTGCCGAAACGCCGGCCTCGGCGGCCGCGCGTTCCGCGAAGACTTCGACCGAGTCGCGATAGCGGCTGCCGTAGCTCGCGTGCTCGTCCTGGCGCGGGATGCGTCCGTCGGCGCCGATCTTGTTGCCGAGATAGAGATTGACTCCGCCGGCGCCGGGCAACGGCCGAAACGAACCGACAACGGGCGTCTGAATCGCAGCGACGAGGAGAAGGCCCAGCGCAGCAGCTGCCAGCGCCGCGACGGCGCCGCGACGGGCGTCCGGGCGCTCGCTCCCCGGCCAGAAGGCGACGACGAACGGCACGGCGAGCAGCACGAGAGCGTTGGCGCGCGCCTGCGCCAGCACCGTGGTCGCCAGACCGAGCGCGATCCAGCCGCTCCAGGCGAAGGTTTCGGCCGCGGCCAGGCGCAGCGC
>JBCBCF010000292.1:0-4997 GCA_038530905.1 Acidobacteriota bacterium | reverse complement strand
TTCGATCTGCGATCTCTCTCGGCGACCTGGCGGCGCGCACCACACCGAACGCGGCTCGGCGCGCCTTGACCAGCGACACCGGCCGCCCCGCGCATCCCTGGCGCGGCGTCGATCAGGCCGCGCCCGCGGCAGCTCAGGCGGAACTTGAAGCGGTGCTCACGTGGCTGTGGGCAGCAAGCGACAACGCACCGACGGCGGTGGAAGAGCTGGCGCTCGCGCCGTCGATCCTCCGACGCGGCGAGATTCGACGGGGCGCTCGGCTCTTCGGTGATCTTGGCTGTCGCGCCTGCCACGATCTGGACGCAGCACCCGCTGCCATCGATCGGTCCGGGCCGCCGCTCGCCGACCTGAGCATGCGGCGCAACGCGCGATGGCTCTCGGCCTGGCTGCGCGCCCCGGAGCGCGTGCATCCCGGGACGACGATGCCGAACTTCCGCCTCGACGACGCGACGACGGCCGACCTCGTGGCGTTCCTTCTCGACGGCGAGGCGCGCTTGAACCCTGTGCCAGCGGCCGACGCGCCCTCGCCGCGTGGCGATGAGCCGGACCGCATCGAGCTGGGGCGCACTGAGCCAGAGCCACCCGCCCAGCTCGGCGCCAGCGCTCTCACCGCAGCGCGCGACGACTTACTCCTGCGAGCGCTCGAAGCCGAGGCGACGCTCGAGGCGGCGGCCGCGCGTTTCGAAGCACTCGACGGACCGGAGCGGTGGCGAGCCCTGGGGCGTCTGGTCGTCGAGCGCCGGGGCTGTGCCGGTTGCCATCGTCTCCCGACCGACGATGAGCCACCGATCCAGCCGCTCGATGGCGGATCGCTCGCGCGCTTTGGCGAGACGATGCCAATGCCCAACGGCGGGCTCGCCGCCGAGCTCGACGCCCGCCATGCGGAGTGGATCGGCGGCTGGAATCTCGACGGGTCGCTCTCTGCGGCTCTCGAGATCGAGCTAGCGAGCTGGCGCCTGCCGCAGGGCCCGACGCCTGATCTCGATCCGGAGATCACGGCCGGGGCGGCGCTGGTCGCGCGCCATGGCTGCGACGCTTGCCACGCCTTCGACCTCGACGCGCCATCCGCCGCGCCGGCCGATCGATTCCCCGGCGGCCGCCCTCCCTCGCTCGCCCTCGCCGGGCGTCGGCTCCGGGCGCCCTGGACCGCCGCCTACCTCGACGACCCGGCGCGCGAAACCACGCGACCGTGGCTCGCCACCCGCATGCCGACCTTTGACCTCGACGACGAGAAGCGCGACGCGTTGGTGCGCCTGTTCACGGCACGGGCCGATCAGCCCCTGCTCGTGACGCAGCCGACCGCCAGCACGCTCGAGCGCAGCGCCGGCGCCGTGCTTTACAGCACTTTGCAGTGCGTGCGCTGTCACGTCGGCCGTCTCGACCCCGGCGGCACGACGATCGAGCCGGCCCCGCTTTACGATCGAGCGCCCGAGCGTCTCCGTCCCCGCTTTGTCCTCGAGTGGATCCTCGATCCGCACGACGTCCGACCCGACACGGGCATGCCGCGCTTCTTCGCCGCGCCCGATCAGACCAACGGGACGCACGGCGGGCTCGACGCATCCTTCCTGGCGACGACGTTCGAAACTCCGATGTTCGGCGTCGAAAGAGCGCGCCTCCGACGCCTCTTCGCCACCGAAGCGGAGTATCGGCGCTTTGTCACCGATCCCCATCGCGTCGCGGCGGCGCTGCGCGCGCATCTGCTCGAGCTGCCGACCGCTCGGCGCACGGTCGAACCGGCCCCTGCGCCGCTGCGCCCGGACCAGGTTGTATTCCCGACGGCCCAGTCCCTGGGCAGACCGTCGTCCTGACGACAATCCTCAGCGCGCGAGCTCGAGGGTGCCGGTGTCGATCACCCGGCCGCGACGCGAGATCTCCTGGTGCTCGCCGCGGAACGTGCCGTTGCGCGTCTTGCCCTCGAAGGTGAAAGTCCTTCGCTTGTTCTCGTTGAACACCTTGCCGGCGAGCTCGCCGTCGGTCAGGCTGCCGTTGGCCGTCCCCTCGTACACATGCGGCTGACCGTTGAAGCGGAAGTGGAACGCGACGTCCCAGGTCGCCTCGCCGGTCGGCGTGAAGACCGCCCGCAGATCACCGCTCTCTCGGATCTGGTTCCAGTGGTACTCGCCGGTGAGGGTGGTCGAGTCCTCGGCGCCGGACGGCAGCACGCCGAGGACGATCATGGCGAGGGCAACGCCAGCGACGGCGACGAATCGGACGAGGAATGAATGCGGTCGATCGTGCTGCATCGAAAGTCTCCTTGGGAACAAGTCCCGGTCGCGGTCTCTCCAATCCGGCATGCTGACAGCGGCTCCGGTGCGACGCAAACCGATCGCCGCCCGTCGGCGCCGTTGCAACGCATTTTGACCCGCGCTTGACGAGACGGGAGGACGAGCCATCGCCCCGCACGGCCGCGACAGCACGATATGATTGGACCGTCGATCGACGGCTCGAGGCACGGTCGACGGCTTCTCCCCCCTGTCTGATCTCGCTCCCTTGCCCCAGCCGGCGGCCCGATCTGATCTCGCGGCCAGCCGCCTGACGCCGCGGCCTCTTGGACACCGGTCCCTCTCGACGAGATCCGATCCGAGACGACCGGTCGAGCGCCCGATATGACGACACGCACTCTCGCCGACGCACCCCCGACGATCGCCACGAAGACGTCGTTGCGCGCCGATCTCTCGGTGCTGCTCAAGCCGCGCATCACCCTGATGGTGGTGCTGACCACAGCCGTCGGCTACGCCGTCGCAACGCCTCAGGCCGATTGGGGCGTGCTCATCGCCGCGCTGGCCGGCACGGCGCTCCTGGCCAGCGGATCCTCGGTTTTCAACCAGATGGTCGAGCACCGCACGGATGCCCGCATGCCGCGCACCGCCGACCGGCCGCTGCCTGCAGGTCGCCTGAGCCTCGAGAGCGCAGCGGTGATCGGCACCCTGCTGTCGCTTCTCGGCACGGCGGCCCTGGTGCTTTGGGTCAACCCGCTGACCGCGGTCCTGGGCGTGGTGACGCTGATCCTCTACATCGCCGCCTACACGCCGCTGAAACGCCGCAGCTCGCTGGCGACGCTGGTCGGCGCGGTGCCGGGGGCGATTCCGCCGATGATGGGCGTCACCGCCGCCACCGGCTCCCTGTCGTCTCTCGCATGGGCTCTCTTCGGGCTCCTTTTTCTATGGCAGATGCCGCATTTTCTGGCCATCGCCTGGATGTACCGACACGACTACGCGCAGGGCGGGCTGCCGATGCTGACCGTCGGCGAAGCGCGCGGCGCCATCACCTGGCGGCAGATGATCTTCTACTCCGCGGCGCTGGTGCCGGTGAGCCTGCTGCCGAGCGTTACCGGCTACACAGGCGTCGTCTACCTGATCGCAGCCCTCGGCCTCGGCGCCTGGTTCCTGCGCGACGCGCTCAGCTTCGGCCGGGCGCAGGACGCCGCCGCCGCGAAGAAGCTCCTGCTCACGTCGGTGATGTATTTGCCGGCCGTGCTGGCGCTCATGGTCGTGGACGCAGCCTTCTTCTGAATCCGCGCTCACCGTCCACGCCTTTCGTATGACCGACCAGCCGTCGACTTCCGATCCACCGGCCGCCGCGCCCAGGCGCTCCGGGCCGCGCCGCCTACTGCGGTGGCTCACTGTCGCGCTGTGGCTGCTGTGCGCGATGACGGTCGTCGTCTTCGCCATGACCCTGCGCCAGCGCCCGCCGGCGCCGATCGAGCTCGAGCTTCTGCCGGCGACGGGCCCGCCGATCTACGACCAGCTTCCCGATTTCGCGTTGACCAACCGCGACGGCACGCCGGTCGATCGGCAGCGGCTGCTCGGCGAGCCCTGGGTGGCCGACTTCGTCTTCACGCGCTGCCCTGGCGTCTGTCCTCTGCTCAGCAAGACCATGGCGGAGCTGGCGGCCGACGTGCCGCCGGATCGGGTGCGGCTGGTGTCGGTGTCGGTCGATCCAGAACACGACACGCCGGCGGTGCTCGAGGCCTACGCCCAGCGCTACGGCGCCGGGCCGAATTGGCTGTTCCTCACCGGCGCGACCGAGGACGTCTACGCGCTGATCCGCGAGGGCTTCCAGCTGGTTCTCGACCCCTCGCCGCGCGTCGAGGGCGCCGAGCCGATTCAGCATTCGAATCGCTTCGTTCTGGTCGACGCCGACGGCCGGATTCGCGGCTATTACGATGCGTTCACGGAAGACGAGATGCTGGCGTTGCGCCGCGACCTGCAGATTCTGCTCGCCGACCCGGGCCGCGCCGCGGACGGCTGACGGTCGGGACCGGGCACCGCCAACCGTTCAGGCCGCCGCTCGGCGACCGTCGGAGAGGGCAGCCGGATCGGCCGGCGGGCGCGTCGTCCGCGGTCGTCGTCGAGCAACCACGTGCCACAGCATGCCGGCGAGCCACAACGCCGAGGCGATCAGATGCAGAGCGATCCACGCCGTGCGCCACTGTTGCGCCACGGCGGTCTGGAGCGCATAGCCAGACTCGATCATCGGGAACGCGACGAGCGCCAGCACGGCGCCGCTGCGCCGACCGGAGCGCTCGCGCCGCCGCCAGTTCCCCCACACGTGGCCGCGCCAGATCAGACCGACGGCGAAGACGAGAAGCGGCGCCGCCCAAACGTGCGCGTGCTGGGCAAGTGGCTGCCACGGATGATTGACCACGGCGAATTCGTCGACCGGGCGGACCAGGTAGCGCATCCAGCCATAGATCAGGCCGGTGGCGACCACCGCCCCACTCGCGACATGAACAGTCCAGGCGTCGGCGAGCTTCATCGACCGCCGTCGCCTCTGCCGCTCGCGGAGTTGCTCGCCTCGGAGGCCGTGCCATCCGCCGCCTGCAGCACGGCGTGAATGGCCAGGGCGCGGCGGACGGCTTCGGTCGTCGCGCGGGCCGTGAGCGTGGCGCCGGTGACGCCGCGGATTCCTCGCTCGACCTGCAGCGCCTCGTCGAGGCTGCGACCGTCAAATTGTGCGTACCAGAGGGCGGGCGGGATGTATTCGGCGGGCTCGCG
>JBCBCF010000291.1:0-5049 GCA_038530905.1 Acidobacteriota bacterium | reverse complement strand
ATTCGAGAGGCCGCAAGGCCGTTCTCTCGGCACTTGTCGCGTCGCCGCCGCGGCGTTCTGTCGAGCTGCCGCCCGAGGCGGAGACCACGTTGTGGGGTCTGCGATTCCGGGCGCCTCTTGCCAACGCGGCGGGGATGTTCAAGAAAGGTGAGGGCTTTCGCCTGGCGGCGCGCCAGGGCGCCGGTGCCTATCTCGCCGGCACGACGACCGCGACGCCGCGCCTGGGCAATCGGCGCGGGGGCGTCAGCGGACCCTTCGCGCCCTATCCGCGCAGCGGCGCGGCGTCGAATTGGCTCGGATTGCCCAATCCAGGGCACGCCGCGGTGGCCGAGCGACTGTCCCGGCTCGACCGGGTCGATGGGTGCCCGGTCGGTGCCAGCGTCGCCCTGGATCCGTCGCCTGAACAGCCGCTCGCCGTGCGCATCGGTGAGCTGGTCGCCGGCATGCGTCGCTACGAGGCCGCCAGCGTCGACTTCCTCGAGGTCAACGAAAGCTGTCCGAACACCGAGACGGACTCCGAGGCCTTTGCCGGTCTCTACGACCGACTCGACCTGATCGCCGAACGGTTCTTGGCTCGCCGCGAACGGCCGATGCCGGTGATCGCGAAGCTCTCGTGCGACACGCCGCTCGAGCTGGTGCCGGCGATGGTCGACGCGCTGGTCGAGCGCGGCTTCGACGGCGTCAACTTCGGCAACACCTCGACCGCCTACCGCCTGCTGCGCCTCGACATCCACCCGAGCGAGCGGCGCCTCTTCGATCGCTTCGTCCGCGACTTTGGCGGTGGCCTCAGTGGTCGACCGCTGGCGCCCCTGTCACTCGAGCTGGTGCGGGCGGCATCGCGTCGCGTTGCGGAGCTGCAGGCTGCCGAGCCGACGCTGCGCGAGTTCCACATCATCCGCACCGGCGGCGTCGAGACCGCCGCGGATCTCAGCCGATCGCTCGCCGCCGGAGCATCCCTGGCGCAGTGGTACACCGGCTACTTCGAGCGCTTCGCCCACGACGGACATCGGCTCTACGCCCGATTGATTCGCGATTGGTTGCGAGCTCAGCGCGCCTGACAGTCGGTGCCCCGCATCGCAGCGGATCGCCGAGCCGTGCCTTCCGGCGCTCGGGTGCCAAGCTCAACTCGACACGAGAAGCCGGTGGCGATGATCTACAATCGTCCAATTCCTGAGCTTTCTAGATCTGTGACCTTCGTTCCGCGCTCCGTGGGCTGCGGACCCCGACCTTCGATCTCGCGTGCAGAGAGGCATGACGTTGCAGCAATCCAATTCGCAGCGATCCGAGGAACCCCAACAGCGACCGTTCTGGGACGATCTGCCTGCGCGACAGAGCTTCGGCCGGCGCGCGCGTTGGGTCGCGCTGGTGTCGATCGCTTTTTGCGCCGTCGGGCTCTCGGCTGGCGCGCAGGCCGACTCCGACGAGCCGATGCAGCTTGAGCTGGACTCTCCGCGCCTGGTCGCGGACGGCACGTGGAGCGTGCAGGACGTCGCGTGGTCGACCTCAGCCGAAGACCTTCTGGAGCTCCACCTCGAGAATCCGGCCGGCGAGCTCTACCTGCGGCCTGGCCCCGGCAGCCAGATCGAAGTTGTCGGGACGCTGCAGCGGCACGTCGACGATCCTCGGGCACCGACGTTCGAACAGTCGCTCGCGCACGGCACGCTCCATCTCCGTTTTGGTTTGGCCGACGCGGTCGCGCATCCGTCGGCGGATTCGGACGCCGAGACCGCTGCGAGCGAGGCACCCATTTCCGATGCCTGGCGCAAGCGGCGTCTCGATCTGATCGTCTTTGTTCCGCGCGAGCTGGTGCTCGAGGCCGAGACGCTGCACGAGCGCCTGCGGGTGAAGAACGCTTCGGCGCCGCTGCGCTTGAAGAGTACGTCCGGCCGGATTTGGGCGACGACGACGCATGCGGATGTGGTGGCCCACAGCGCCTACGCCGACGTCGAGATTTACTTCGGCGGCCTCGAAGGCAAGTCCGCGCCGCGCCTCTCGTCGATCACCGGCTCGATCGCCGCGCATCTGCCGTGGGATTGGCGGCCCTGCGCGCGCCTTGAGACCCGCGGGACGTTCCTGACGGACTACTCCTTGGACGTCGAGCCCTTTGAAGCGGCGAACGTCAAGGTCGCGCTGGTCGGCCACGAGACGCCCGGCGGGGCCGCCCGCGACACGCTTTGTCTCTCTCTCTCCAGCGAGCGCGGCGATCTGCGCCTGGCTCGCAGAATCTCGAGCTCGCTGGAAGCGAGCGAATCCCAGCACGAAGGAAGGAACCCATGACTCGATTCAGACTGTCGATGATTGCGCTGGTCGCGATCTGTTTGCTCGGCGCTCCTGCGTGGGCCGCCGATGATGACGCGTCGAAAGCAGAAACCGCCGAGCGTGTGGTCGTGCGCGGTGCTGAAGAACTCGGCGGCCCGATCGTGCCGCACCGATTCTTCGGTGATCTGCGCGACCTGCCGCGCCTGCCCATGTGGGAACCCGGGGACTCTTACCTGGTCAATCCCCGCCGGTCTCTGGATGAGATCGACACGTTCTTCACTCCTGCGAAGCTCGATCCTCTGCTGGCGCGCCAGCAAGAGGTCGGCACCCGAGGCGCCGCGGCTTCGAGCCAGCTTCTCAGCTTCGAGGGCGTCGACACCGGCGCTTCGCCGCCGGATCCGAGCGGCGACATCGGCAAGAACTACTACATCCATGCGGTCAACGCCTCGTCGTTTGCCATCTTCGACAAGACCGATGGTTCCCTCGTCGCTGGTCCGACGGCGATGGACTCCCTTTCGAGTGGTCAATGCGCTGCGGGTGCAGGTGATCCGATCATCGTCTACGACGATCTCGCCGAGCGCTGGCTGATGACCGAGTTCACCAACATCGGCAACAACGACCTCTGTCTCTACGTGTCGATGACCGATGATCCGGTGACGGGTGGCTGGTGCGCCTACGAGTTCCAGGACAGCTCGTTTCCTGACTATCCCAAGTGGGGCATCTGGCCGAATGTCTACATGGCGACCTCGCAGCAGGGCAATAGCCCGCCGGTCTACGCGTTCGATCGCGAGAACATGCTGAACTGCGACGCCGCGCGACCGACTCAGAAGCTCACCGGTCCTGGACTCCCGGGCCTCGGCTTCGAGATCTTCACCCCGGCGAACGTTGACGGTGCCGCGCCGCCGAACGGCTCGCCTGCGTTCCTCATGCGCCACCGCGACACCGAGCTCGGCAACCAGGGACCTCCTGGAATGCCGGACGAGGACATCCTCGAGATCTGGCAGTTCGAGGTCGACTGGGACACTCCCGCCAATACGGCTCTGACCCAGCTGCCCGACATCATGGTGAGCGAGTTCGATTCGAACCTGTGCCCGCCGATCAATCAGTTCTCCTGCGTTCCGCAGCCGAACAACGGGCCTCGCCTCGACCCGCTGCTCGAGGTCATCATGAACCAGCTGGTCTACCGCAACTTCGGCACGCACGAGACCCTGGTCGGCGTGCTGCAGACCGACATCGGTGATTTCGAGGATCACTCGGGCGAGCGGTGGTTCGAGCTGCGCAAGACCGGTCAAGGTGACTGGCAGCTTCATCAAGAGGGCACCTGGTCGCCTGATGCAGAGCACCGTTTCATGGGCACGATCGGCATGGACCGGGCAGGCAATATCTTGCTCGGATACGCGCTCTCGTCGACGACCACGAGCCCGAGCGTCCGCTATACCGGCCGCCTGGCCAGTGATCCTCTCGGGGTGATGACGGAGCCGGAGCAGGAGCTGGTCGCCGGCACGGGTCGCAGCTTCTCGAGCCGCTTCGGTGACTACTCCCACATGGGGGTCGATCCGGTCGACGACTGCACCTTCTGGTTCACGGTGGAGTACACCGAAGGCGTGGGCAACACCGCCAACCAGATCGGCAAGGTCGTGTTCCCGAGCTGCCTCGAGGCCGGCGGCATCTTCGATGACGATTTCGAGACCGGCGATACCGGGGAATGGGACGCGGGAGCGCCCTGATCTCCTCGCGATCGATTGTCTGTAGGCCCGCGCTTCGGCGCGGGCCTTGTTCGTTCTGGCGGCTTCGGTTGGCGGCGATGGCGAAGTCAGTCGTGAGCGATGGCGAGGCCACCGTCGTCGATCCAGGACGATGGCACGAGTCCCTCGAGTGTCGGTGTCGGGCGACCGTCGCCGGCAGGCCGGACGATGCCCAGACCGACGATGTCGCCGTCGGAACGCGCGATGACATACCCGTGGTCGCCGGCCGGCAGCGGTGGATCGGCGTCAAGCGGCCTTTCCTCGCGGCGGACGAAGGCGGCCAGCTGCATCCGATTGAGGTCGAGGACGCTGCGCCGCGCCAGATGGCCGAATCTCAGCACCGCGGCGTTGGTTGGGCGCGGAAAGCGGAGCGTCGGATGAAAGAAGGGGAAGCCAACGGCGTGAAGAGCCGGTGCGCCGCCCGACCAGTCGAGCTCACGGCGCCGGATCCACACGGTGTTTCGGTTGGGGCGAAAGAAGGCGAAGTCAGCGAAGGCCTCGAGCGGAATCCCGAACCGCTCCTCGAGCAGATGCAGGTAGGGCGCCGGATCGATTTCCCGGCGGCGTCGATCGTCGTGCGTCACCTGTCGGCTTTCTCAAGAAGCGCGACGAAGAATCCGCCGGTGTCGTTGTGGTGCGGCCAGACCCGCAGGGCGCCGCGTAGCTCGATCGGCAGGTCGCGCCCCTGCCATCGATCGAGTCCCGGGGCGGCGCGTAGGCTCGCCGGCTCGAGCGGCACCACGCGCAGTTCGCCCGCCGCCTCGGTCAGCGCCGCGGCGACGATCTCCTCGTTTTCCTCCGGGGCGTAGGTGCAGGTGGAGTAGACGAGGCGGCCGCCGGGTCGCGTCAGCTGGACAGCCTTGCGCAGCAGGGCGCGCTGCCGACCGCGATATCGCGCGTGCTCGGCAGCGGGCCGATCCAGGAGGCCGGGATGCTTGCGGGAGGTGCCTTCGCAGCTGCATGGGACATCGACGACAACCCGATCGAAGTGGCCCAGCGTCGTCGGCAGGTTGGCGCCGTCCGCGACCAGGGACGCGACGCTCGC
>JBCBCF010000290.1:0-5068 GCA_038530905.1 Acidobacteriota bacterium | reverse complement strand
CGGGAAACGCGACTTCGGTGACGATGGCGTCGAAGTCCGTCTCTTTGATGCGCGCCAGCGCTTCGGCGGGCGAACTCGTGCGGGCGATGCGGAACCGTTCGTCGTAGAGCTCGAAGCCGGCGACGATCATCTCCTGCAGCAGGCTGTCCGGATCGACGATGAGAACCGAGACGGAGGCGGCGCTTGCGACCCGGTTGGCGACCGCGGTCATGCGTTGGCCTCGCGCTGCCGTGCGTGTTGCACCAGATCCTCGAGCGCCTCCGAGACCTCCGCCTCGGTGAACGGCTTGGTCAGGAAGCCGCAGGCACCGCGGGCGATCGCTTCCATCGCCATCTTGTGGCTGTTGAGCGCCGAGATCACCAAGATCGAGACGTCGGAGGTGATGTCGCGAATCTGAGTGATCGCTCCGAGGCCGTCGAGCCGCGGCATCGTGAGGTCCATGGTCACAAGTTCCGGGCGATGCTCGCGGAAAAGGGCAACCGCCTGCTCACCGTTCTCGGCGCGGAAGGTCTCGCCGATGTCGCCGCTGGCGACGCTGCGAGAGATGGCGTTGCGGACGATGAGGGAATCGTCGACGATGAGCAGCTTCATGACGTCGGGTCCGGAAGGACGATCTGGAAGGCGCAGAACACGCCGGGCTGGCTGTGGGGAAGCAAGCTGCCGCCGGCCTGTTCGATCTTGGCGCGGACGAGGTCCATGCCAACGCCACGTCCTGCATCGAGGGTGGTGGTCTCGGCGGTCGAGAAGCCGCTTTGAAAAATCAGCATCATGATCTGCTCCGGATCCTCGGGCACCTCGAGGCCGCGCTCTCTGGCGCGCTGGCGGATGCGGTCGAGATCGAGGCCGCGGCCGTCGTCCTGGTAGATCAGCTCGAGCATCTGGTGCTCGCGATGACGCCGAACGGCGAATTGCAGCGTGCCGACGAGCGGCTTGCCGAGCTGTTGACGGGCCTCCAAAGACTCGAGGCCGTGGACGATCGAGTTGCGGACGAATTGAATGAGGAGCTCACGCGCCAGGTCGCGGTAGGCCGCCGGCAGGTCCTCAGCTTTGTTGCGGCTGACGAAGCGCGCCGGCTTGCCGTGCCGATCGGAAAGGTCGGCCACGAGTCGGGCGATCTGATCGAAGAGATCGGGCGCGGCGGCAGGCCGGCCGTTGCCGGCCATCGTCTGGGTTGGTGCTGGAGCGGCTGTCCCTGATGGCGCCGCCGGGAGGTTGCCGGAGGGAGCCGCGGGCTCGGCCTTGTCGGCTTCCACCGGCCGGTCGACGGTCTCCGGGCCGGTGGCGGCGGCCCGTTCAGCGTGACCGGACGTCAGATGGCCGAGCTGGCGGAATTGATCGATCACCGAGCGTGTCTGCGCCACCAATTCGTTCAGCGCCTCGAGATCGACACGCAGACCGGCGAGATCGAGCGTGCTGCGCTCGGAGATGTCGACCAGTCGCTGCTCGAGCTCGTGGATCTGGTCCTGGAAGAGATTGAGGCCGATCAGGCCCGCCTCACCCTTGGCTCCGTGAAGGTTGCGGAGCAGCGGTTCGAACTCTTGGTGCTCGACGAACGTTCGGGCGCTCGCCACTTCGCGCCCGCTCAGACCGTTCACCAGCGAGTCGCCGCGCCGGATCTCCTGCTCGACGCGGGCCAGCAGGTCGGCCAGCTGGCCAGGGTCGGCGCGGAGAATGTCGAAGACGAGGTTGACGCGCTCGCGAGCCCGGTGCTCTTGAGCTTCGAGCTCGGCGGCGAGGGCGATCTCGCGCGTCACGTCCTCAACCCGCACCATCACCCGCTGGATCCGCTCGCCCTCGAGACTGCGGGCGAAGCGAAACGCGAGATGGCGCTCCTCGCCATCAACCAGGCCCTGCGTTTGCACGAGGGGGTTGATCGAGTAGACCAGCTTCTCGATGACGTTGGGGTTGAAGAGCGTGTCGAGATAACCGCGGCCCAGCTGCGCGCGTTCCTCTGGCAGAACGTCAGCCAGCAGATCACCGAAGTCGCGACTCGCGACGCGGTCGGTGCCGAAGATGGTCTCGATCGACTTCGAGTACTCGCTGGCGATGATGCCGTCGCGGTCGACGAGGAGGAAGCCCTCCTGCACCGTCGACAAGATCTGCGACATCTGCTCGTTGCGCAGCGTCGAGATGCGCGCGTCGGCGAGCAGGAGATCCTGGAAGTCGATCAACCGCAGCCGCTCGCCGCGCGCGTCTTCCTGGACGATCAGGGGTTCATAGACCAGCCCGGTCGGACGCTGAAGTGCCTGCTGCAGCGCTGCAGGGACCGTCAGATCCATCGGCACGACGAGCGGCTCGCCCTCCGCCTCGGTGGCTTCGAACATCAGCCTCAGGGGGCGCGGGTGGTAGACCTCGAGTCCAAGATAGCGACCGACGAGGCGCAGATATTGGTTGCGCGAGATCACACCGCGCACGATGCCCATGTCGGTGATCACCACGCCGGGCAGCGACGGCTGATTCTTCAGCAGGTCGCCAAGAACCTGGCCGCGGACGGTGAGACCGAGCGACTCGCGATAGCTCGGCAGCTCGGCGAGTGTCGATTGGGCTGTCAGGCGATCGAGCTGATCCGATTCCATGGGCGTGCGATCGACCGGAACGACGGCGCGGGGATGAGATCTGAAACGAAGACACTCGGCGCCAACAGGGCCAGCGGCGGGCGATCCATGCAGATCTCATCGTGATGGCATGAAGATCCGGTGAAGGCCAGCCAAAGTTGTTCGAATCGGCGACGCCTCCAGGTTCGGGCCGGAAGCGGCGGGCTCAGTCGCCGGCCGGCGTTGAGGCGTCGCGCCAGCGCTGCGCGGCTGGTAGATACGCGCGATCGGTGTAGTCGGCAACCATCCGGCTGGCGGAGAAGCGGGCTGTGAGGCCGCCCATCGCGCGGCGCATCCGCTCGATCCATCCGCGCGGCACACCGTCGTCGTCGCGCTCGAAGTAGAGCGGCAAGATCTCCTGCTCGAGAATCGCGTAGAGCGACTCGGCGTCGAGGCGGTCGCGGTCGTTGCCCGCTTCGTCCCCGTTGCCGATCACCCAGCCGTTGTGGCCGTCGAATCCCTCGGGCCACCAGCCATCGGCGATCGAGAAGTTGAGGCCGCCATTCATCGCGACCTTCTGGCCGCTGGTGCCGCTTGCTTCCATCGGGCGCAGCGGCGTGTTGAGCCAGACGTCGACGCCCTGCACGAGCATTCGGCCCATGCGCATGTCGTAGTTCTCGAGAATCGTCACTTTGCCGCGGAACGCCTCGCTGTGGCTCAGCTCGAAGATGTGCTGGATCAGGCGTTGGCCAGGGCGGTCGGCGGGGTGGGCCTTGCCCGCGAAGAGAAGCTGCACCGGGCGCTCAGGCTGCGACAGGAGTCGCTCCAGCCGGTGGATGTCGGAGAACACCAGGTTGGCGCGTTTGTAGGTGGCGAAGCGGCGCGCGAATCCGATGGTCAGATGGTCGGGGTGGAAGGTCTCGACCACCGCCCGCAGCTCGTCCGGCGAGGCACCGTGGCGCGCGGATTGTTCGCGCAGGCGGGAGCGCACGAAGCGTCCGAGACGTGCCTTCTGCGCGAGATGCACCTGCCAAATGACATCGTCGGGAAGCTCGAGCAGCGCCTCCCAGGCGCCTCCCGAGACGAGGCGCCGCTCCCAGTCGCCGAAGCGCCCGCGCAGCATGCGCTGCATTTCGGGACCGACCCAGGTGCGGGCGTGAACGCCATTGGTGATGGCGACGATCGGCTGTTCCGGCTCGCCGTCGAAGAGATGACGCCACATGTCGCTCGCGACCTCGGCGTTCAGCTCGCTGACGCCGTTCTGCCAGCTCGAGGTGCGAATCGCGAAGGCGGTCAGGTTGAAGTTGCTGTCGTGCGAGTGTGCGCGGCCGAGCGCCAGCAGGCGCTCCATCGCGACGCCCGTGTCCTGGCACCAGCCGGCGAAGTATTTGCGGATCAGCGCCGGGTCGAATTGCTCGTTGCCGGCTGGCACCGGCGTATGCGTGGTGAAGGTCGAGCTGCGCTTCAGCGATTCGATCGCCGGTTCGAGTGACGCGCCGTTCGCCAATGGCGCGCGCAGCCGTTCGAGCTGGAGCAGCGCGCTATGCCCTTCGTTGAGATGCCAGACCGCCGGTTCGATGCCGACCGCCTCGAGTGCGCGGACACCCCCCATGCCGAGAACCATCTCTTGCAGCAGCCGCATCTCGCGCCCGCGGACGTAGAGCTGATTCGAAATCGGGCGATCGGCAGGATCGTTCTGCGGCAGATCGGTGTCGAGCAGCAGCAGCGGGATGCGGCCGATTTGGGCCAGCCACAGGCGAACAGAAACGCTGCGGCCCGGCAGCTCGAGCTCGATATCCACCGGCCGCCCGGTCCCGGAGTCCACCGGGCGCAGCGGCAATCGAGTGAAGTCGTATTCGGGATAGATGTGCTGCTGCAGGCCCTCGGCGTCGATCGCCTGCATGAAGTAGCCGAGCCTGTAGAGCAGGCCGATGGCGACAAACGGCACGCCGAGATCGCTGGCGCTCTTGCAGTGGTCGCCCGACAGCACACCGAGTCCCCCCGAATAAATGGCGAGGCTCTGATGAAGGCCGTACTCCATTGAGAAATAGGCCACGGGGTGGTGCGGACCGAGAGCGGAGTCGCCGTGGGCGTCATCGAACCAGGTGCCGTCGAGCCGCTTCATATAGCGGTCGAAGCTGGCGACGACGGTGCGGTAGAGGTCGCAGAATCGTTCGTCCTCGTGCAGCGGGAACCACTGCCGCGGATGGACGTTGATCAGCAGCTCGACCGGGTTGCGATATCGGCCCCATTTCTCGCGGTCGATGGCGGCGAAGAGATCCCGCGCTTCCGGGGTCCAGGTCCACCACAGGTTGTAGGCCAGCTCGTAGAGACGGCCGAACTCGCGCGGCAGCTCGATCTCGCTGATGTGCAGGGTCGGGATCTGCGCGTTCGCGGCGTCGGCATCGAACATCGAGGCTCTCCTCCTCGGCACGTCGCGCCCGCGGCAGGCGTCGCGCGATCAGACGGCGAGGTTGGGTTGGCGGAGCGCTCCGCCGGTCGGATTAAAGGCGAGGAAGCGGCGTGGCGAGCGT